>JBDKIW010000028.1:0-18784 GCA_039796955.1 Planctomycetota bacterium | reverse complement strand
GGATGACGCAACCCCGGTGGCAGTACGCTGTGCAGCAGCACGTTGGTAGCATCGCCGGTTCCGCGATTCACCAGGCGAAACTGCAGCGTCACTTCATCACCCACGCGGACTTCTGCGGGGCCCTGAATATCCAGCTGCAGTCGCGGCGACCGAATCAGCGTTGCCGAACGTACCTGCGCCTTGAAGCGGACGGTGGCCATGCCATCCAGAGTTCCCTCGCCGGTCGGCTGGATGCGCACGCTGATTTCCCGTGTTTCCCGGGGAGCGAGTTCGGGAATGTTCCACGCCAGAACGCCAGTCGCCCGATCGTACTCAGCGGCCGGACGGGCACTGATGAAGTTCGCGGCACTGTTCAGTTCATCTTCCACGATCACATCATAGGCTGGCGAATCGCCTTCGTTCACCACCAGAATTTTGTACTCATGCGCGACCCCCACGGTGGCCGTTTCCGGGGCCTGCTTGCGAATGGTCAGTTTGGGCCGCATCACTTCAGAAATGCGTCGCGAAGCCTCTGCGGGATCGACATCCGACAGGCCACCGCGGCCTCCGGGTTCCGGCAGATCCTCCAGCGGTGGCAGGGGCCGAGCGTCGGAGGAGCCCCCGGACAATTCGGGATCATCCATCTCAAACGGCTCGGGCTCAGCAGGCGCTGAGGACTCCGGGCGTGGCTCGCGCTGCGGTGGTCCCTCGGCTGCGGGATCAAAGCCACTTTCTGAATCCAGATCGAAGGGCTCAGGTTCCGGCGCCGGGGCGGCACGACCACTGCTGCTGCGGCTGCCACTGCTGGTCGTCGGTGCGCGACGTCCGGAATCCGGTGACAGCCGTTCGACCGGCTTCACCGGGACATCGGCTCCGCCCGGACCAAATGTACGTTCGCGGGATGGTTGCTCCGGAGCAGCCACGGGAGCATCCGGCTCAAACTCGCGATCCACAGACCTCGCGGGAGCTGCCGTGCGTCCCGACGAATCTCTGGGCTGCGGAGTTAATGTCGCACGTCCGGAAGCATCCGGGGACACGCTGCGTGGCGAAGAAACGGGAGCTTTCGGATCAGAGCCGCCGGGGTTCTCAGGTTCCGTCTGAGTCGGTTCCGTCTGAGGTTGAGTCAGATCCTTGCCGGGCGACGTGCGTGGTGCGGGAGTGGCGACTGGCGGCGCGGTTGGTTTTTCCGGGGTTGTCGTTTCTGGAGGAAACGGATCTGCCGGAGCGGGTTGAGTCACATCCGGAACCAGTTCGGGAACAACCAGCGGAAAGGTGTCGGCCGGCGTGGTGGATGGCTCAGCAGCGGGCGCTGCGGCGGGCGGTTTGGTTTCGCCCACCGGTGGTTTGGTTTCGCCGGTCGCTGGAATGGGTTCAGGAAGATCCACTGGAGCGGGCACACCGCCCTCATCAACGGCTGGCAGTGGACTTGCGGCCGCCCCTCCGGCCTCTTTTTCTTTTTCCGGGCTGAAGAACTTCAGAATGGAGGCATCAGGATCCGTGGGGGAACCCGGCGCGGCTGTTTCGGTACCAGTTGCGTCGGACGCGGGCGGCAATGGGACTCCACCTTCGGCATCCAGTGAAGGCAGGGCCGGTGTGTCTGCGGACTCGTCGGCTGCTGCCGGGCCGCCATCGGTCTGAAAGCTGGCGCCACGGACGGCATTTTCAGGCTCTGAGGTTTCGAACTGAAACGTTGCGGCACCTGCGGCTGCTGAAGTGGACGCGTTTTCTGCCGAGTCGGATGCCGGCTCAGTAAGATCAAACGGACTGCCGCTTTCGGTGGCGTTGTTTGCCGCGTCTGCGGGTGTGGATTCCTCGGCCGAGAAGAAGGTTGAAGGGCTGGCCTTGGCGGCTTCATCCGAGTTGAGTCGGCTGGCAACCATGAAGGTTTCACCCGTAGCGGCGCTGTCTGTGGAGAGCGCAACGCCATCCACCTCTGCGGTCGCGACAGTGGCCTGTTTCTGCTGTTTGCCGAGAGCTGGTAAGCGGTGCTGGACCTGCAGCACGACGAACGTGCCGGCCCCGACAACACCCACAGCGGCGAGAATTTTCCAGATCGCGTTTTGCATGGGAATCCTTCCCTCGCGCCAAATCGGTCTCTGACACCCTTTGCCTCCCGCAAAGGCGCAGTCCAGCGCATGTTCCCATCAGAAATAGCAAAATCAGCCGAAACACGGAAGATGAGTTTTCCGGAAACACTCGATTTATGCATGTGATCGGGAATTTACTACCCCTCGAGCGGCTGGCGGCGTCGTTTGGCTGCCGAACGGGCGAGAAGAACTGGCGGGGGACGCCGACTGCCGCACGTTGGCTTGCCCGTTTCAGGATCAGCAGCCGGATTGCCCCCGAAATTTTCTCGAACCAGTCAGTGAATTCGCCGAATCACTCCCAGACGACTGAAAGACTGAATAGGATATGGTGTCAGTGGAGGCACGGAGGTTTGGAAGGTCGCGAGGGACCTGCCGGAGACGAATGTGGTCGGCACACCCCGCCAATTTCCGCCCCGGGCGATCTGACGTCGTCTGGTCCCGAACGCAATGATAGTTGGTGCCGATACACCAACGCTCATCGCCCGATGAGCTGCGGGACCCTGGTAGTTTTCCATCGAAGGCGAGTAACAGTCATGACAAAGCAGTTCAATGTGGCCATGATCGGACTTGGGTTTGGAGCGGAGTTCATTCCGATCTACCAAACGCACCCCAATGCACACGTGGCGGCAATCTGCCGTCGCGATCCCGCAGAATTGCAGAAATGCGGCGACCAGTTCGGTATTGAAAAACGCTACACCAGCTATGACGAGGTGCTGGCGGACAAGAGCATCGACTTTGTTCACATCAACAGCCCGATTCCCGACCATGCCTGGATGTCACTCAAGGCGCTGGATGCTGGAAAGCACGTGATGTGCACGGTGCCCATGGCGACGACCATCGAAGAATGTCGCCAGATCGTGGAAAAGGTGAAAAAGACGGGTCTGAAGTACATGATGGCCGAAACCGTCGTGTACAGCCGTGAATTCCTGTTCATTAAGGATCTGTATCTCCGGGGTGAGCTGGGAAAAATCCAGCATCTGGCCGCATCGCATCCGCAGGACATGGACGGTTGGCCATCGTACTGGGAAAAAATGATTCCCATGCACTACGCGACTCACGTGGTCAGTCCCTGTCTGGGGCTGGTGGACGGACTGGCCGAATACGTCAGTTGCTTTGGGTCCGGAACAGTGCGTGACGACATTGCCGCCAAGTCCGGCAATCGGTTTGCGGTGGAAACCTGTCATATTCGGATCAAAGACACAGATTTGACGGCACACATCTGGCGGTTCCTGTATGACGTGGCCCGCCAGTATCGCGAAAGCTTTGACGTGTACGGCACGAAGAAAAGCTTCGAATGGAGCTTGGTGGAGCATGAACCGCACGTGATTCATACCGCCAAGAAGCCTGAGCCGGAGATTCCGGAGAAGATTACGGTGCCTGACTTTGCGCACCTGCTGCCCGAGCAGATCCGCCGGTTCACTCTGCCGTCAGAGATTCACGACGCGGATCATCTGTCCTTCCTGCAGGGTGGCGGGCACGGCGGATCGCACCCGCACCTGGCTCATGAAATGCTGAGCGCGCTGCTGGAAGACCGCCAGCCGCGGCCGAATGCTGTCACCAGTGCCAACTGGACCTGCGTGGGCATTTGTGCTCATGAATCGGCGATGAAGGGCGGAGAAATTGTCCGTCTGCCCGAGTTCACTCTGGGCTAGAAAAACTGGGGAAAGTGCCGCAGAAGACGGGAAATTCCGGATCTTCTGCGGCCGCCTTCGGGACGATTTCGGTGCGGTCGCCGCGGCTGCTGGAACGGCCTGCTGAAGACACCGCAGGGTAGCGGGGATCGGGGCTCAGAGGACAGCGTGATGTGGTCTCAGCACGTCAGTGGTGAAAGAATGGGGGGCCCACGGTGACTTTGCCAGACCGGCCCGAAAATCTCGCCACACTGCCCTAACCGAACCTATTCGGCAGGCTTTCGCGGGCTTCCGCTGACAACCGCGTGATTTCTCTTGCCTGCCCCCGGAATTGTCGAAGAAATGAACAGTGCGCAGAGCCGTTTCAGCCTGCAGCATTGCCGGACAGCGGTGAAAGTTGCGGTGAGGGCCACGTGGCGATGAACGTTTTTTGACGCTGTCGCAGACGTATTGAACCGTCAGGATCGGGTGATTGGCTGGTTTGGGAAGGGTGTTTATGAGTTTCCGTGCTGCTGCATTCCTGCTGGTTCTGTCCGTTGCCGCTGGTTTCGCCAGAACGACTCATGCGCAGGGCTTGATCTTCCAGTTACCGGAAGACGGGATGGCGGTTGAGTATGAAGGCCAGCTGAGTCAGGGCGTGTCTGCGGATGATGAAGCGCCGCTCACGTGGACCTGCGAACTGAGCATCAAATCGGTTGGTCGGGAAGACGCGGAATTTGAAGGCCGTCAGCAGCCGTGCCGGTGGATTGAGATTAAGACCGTGACGGGCAAATCGGGCGCTGCCGGTGTGGATCCGGGCCCGGTAGGATCCCGGATTTACAAGGTTCTGGTCCCGGAGAGCAAAGTCATTGGGGACTCCCGCGACGCGGATGGGATTGCCAACGATATGCTGCCGATTGTGCGTGGCTTTCGACGCCTTGGCGAAGAAGGCATTGAGCCCATCAAGACCTCGGCGCTGCGGTATTACCCGACAATTTCGTTGCTGACGACGTATGACAATCCGGAAGTGGTGGCCACCAACGCGGTACCAGAGATTATTCTGCAGGGGCCGCAGATTTCCGCCATTCACCGCCGTGGCCGGATGGTGATGGAAAGCCAGAAAACGCGCAGTACGAATGACGGCGAATACTGGGTGTCGAAGGACGTGCCTTTTGGTCTGGCCCGTTGGACGGTGACCGTGACGACGGAAGAGAAAGAGTTGGCCGCCGCGCGAACGGAATTCCGGACCGTGGTGGTCAAGAAGCTGGACATGAAGCTGAAGCGGATCCGTGAGAACGCGGAGAGTGAGCTGGTCACGCAGTGAGGAGTCGGGCGGACCGTGGGTGAGAGCCCGCGGCGTCTGGAAACGGGATTGCGCGGGCTCAAGCCCAGCACGCGACGTGATGATCGGGGTGATCATTTTCCGGAATGGTCGTACGCAGGTGGGTGAAATGCCTGACGGCTGCGACGACTGGCAGGTCGATTTTGCGGGATCATGGCGGATAACAGGAGTGCCATGGGGAGGACCCCGGAGCGGATGCTCCGGGGTTTGGACCGTCCTGGGGCTGCACTGGTGGACTTCGCCCACAGCGAGCGGTATGGTGCCCGAAAAACCGTGTTTTTCCCCTTCCAGCTTGCCAGAAAGCCTTTCGTGCTGTATCATGGGCGTTTCGAATTTTCACGGGCATTCTTGCGCGCGGATCGCTGTGGCGTGCAGTGTGGCCTGAACTGTGTCGTGCAGTGTGGGTTACGGGATGCACCTAAGCTGTTGCTGCATCTAAGCTTCGGTCTGTTTTGCAGCGGCATAGTGGCTGGATCTTGCCGGATCTTGCCGGATCTTGTTCGTGTTGTTGTTGGTGTTGGGTATTGACTACTTGAGAAAACGTTGGTTTTTGCGTGTTTGAGTCCATCACACAAAGTTTGGGTAAGGCATTTGGTGCGTTCCGGGGAGCCGGAAAGATCACCGAATCGAATATCCGCGACGGGATGCAGCAGGTTCGTCTGGCCTTGCTGGAGGCGGACGTTGCGTACGATGTTGTCACGGACTTTGTGCAGAATGTGACGGAGAAGGCGGTTGGCGAGCAGGTACTTCGTTCGCTGCGGCCGGAAGAGCAGATTGTGGGGATTGTCCATCAGGAGTTGATCAACCTGATGGGTCCTGTGGACCACTCGTTACCGACACGGCGTGATGGTTTGACGATCATCATGATGTGTGGATTGCAGGGTTCGGGGAAGACGACGACCTGCGGGAAGTTAGCGACGCGACTGAAATCGCAGGGGATGTCGCCATTTCTGGTGGCCGCGGACTTGCAGCGTCCGGCGGCGATTGAGCAATTGAAGGTGATTGGCAGTCAGGTGGGTTGTCCGGTGTACGCGGAAGACCCGCGGGCCAGCAATCCGGTGCAGGTTTGCCGCAACGGGGTCAAAGAAGCGAAGCGAGTCGGCGCGAAGGTTGTCATTCTTGACACCGCTGGTCGATTGCATGTCGACGCGGACCTGATGAAGGAACTGCAGCAGATTGACAATGCTGTGGGGCCGGATCAGGCCTTGCTGGTCTGTGACGCGATGACTGGGCAGGACGCCGTCAACAGTGCGAAGGCCTTTAACGAGGCGCTTGAGCTGGACGGTGTGATTCTGACCAAGCTGGACGGGGACACTCGTGGTGGCGCGGCGCTCAGCGTCAAAGCGGTCACTGGTGTTCCGATCAAGTTCATTGGTGTTGGCGAGCAGCTGGATCGGCTGGAGGATTTTCATCCGGACCGCATGGCGGGTCGGATTCTGGGCATGGGCGACATTTTGTCGCTCTACGAGAAAGCTCAGAAAGAATTCGACGAAGAAGAGATGCTGCGTCAGCAGGAGCGGATGCAGCAGGGGCGGTTTACGCTCGACGACTTCCGCAAGCAGATGCGGCAGATCAAGAAGCTGGGGTCGATGCGGGACATCATGAAGATGATCCCCGGCCTGGGTGGATTGGTGGATCAACTGGGGGATCTCAACCCCGAAGACGACATGCGGCGGATTGAGGGGATCATTGATTCGATGACGCCGAAAGAGCGTCAGAATCCGGAATTGATTGATCGCAGTCGGCGAGCGCGTATTGCGTTGGGCAGTGGAGTTCAGCAGGCGGAAGTGAATAAGCTGCTGAAAGATTTCTCGGTCATGTCCAAGATGATGCAGGGCATCAGCAATCTGGGGATGCGTGACCGGCTGCGGACGGTGCGTGGCATGACGGACATGGGAATGTTCAACCCCGGAGCGGAGATTGTTGAGAAAAAATTAAGAAGTCAGCGTGGTCCGGCCGACAGTGACGCCGCGCGAGAGAAGAAAAAGCGGCAGAAAAAAGAGGCTCAGAAGGCCAAAAAACGAAACAGGAAACGCTAGAATTCACGAAAACTCGCGCGTTTCTGCCAGGAATCTGCAGGTGGCATTGATCAGAACCGCCACCCGTGGTCGATAATTTAGGGTTTTTCATTCGAAGAGTTCACGAAAATCTGATAGTTTGCACTCGAAGCAGTTCAGCACGCCAGACCGCGACTGAAATGCCTTCAATGCGTTTTCAAGATCAGTTCAGGAGTTGCAATGGCTGTTCGTATCCGAATGAAGAAGATGGGCCGAAAGCACCGACCCTTCTTCCGAATCTGTGTCATGGACTCGCGTGTTCAGCGAGACGGCAAGGCGATTGAAGAAGTTGGGTTCTACGACCCGATGGTTCACGACAAAGCGGCTCGTGTTAAGATGAACATCGAACGAGTTGACTATTGGCTGTCGGTGGGTGCTCAGCCCAGCGAGAAGGTCAATGCATTGATTCGCAAGGTGAAGACCAACACCTTCGGAACCGCCAAAGCTCCGCCGCCGATGCTGGCTCCCAAGGTTCGTGAAGAAGCACCTGCAGCAGAATCTGCAGAAGCTCCTGCGGCCGAATGATTTGGCCGATCGAAGTAACGGGTGACCGGACCCATTCCACAGGCATGTTCTGCAGCGTCTGCAATGCGGTTTGATATCCTTACCCTTTTCCCGGAAATGTTTCAGAGCTATCTGGGGCAGGGACACCTGAAAAGGGCAATCGATCGCGGTCTGGTGGATATCCAGCTGCACAACTTTCGGGATTACGCGCCCGGAAAGCGGCGGCAGGTTGACGACAAGCCGTTTGGTGGTGGGCCCGGCATGCTGATCATGTGTCAGCCGGTGTTCGATTGTGTGGAATCTGTGCAGGCAGCTGCTCCGACCCCCGGACGGTTGCTCATGATGACTCCGCAGGGTCGAAAACTCGATCAGGCTCTGGTAGAAGAACTTGCGTTGGAACCAAGGCTTCTGTTGTTGTGCGGTCGTTACGAAGGTTTCGATGATCGCATCCGACAGGGGCTCAAACCAACAGAAGTGTCGGTCGGGGATTTCATTTGCAACGGCGGTGAAGTGCCCGCAATGTTGATCGTGGATACGGTGATCCGTCTGATTCCTGGTGTGCTGCACGACGAAACAAGCAGTCGTTACGATTCGTTCAGCAATGCCGGGCTTCTTGAACATCCACAGTTCACTCGACCCAGAGAATTTCGCGGAATGGTGGTCCCCGAAATCCTGATCAATGGTGATCACCAGAAAATTGAAGACTGGCAGCGGGAACAAAGCCTGAAACGCACCGCCGAACGACGGATGGATTTGCTGGATTCCAGTGAACGGTCCCAACGTGGTTCTCAGCAGTAGGTTTCGTCCGGGATCCCTAAACCCAACCATCCGGTTTCGACCGGTATCCTGAATCAGAATGCTGACCTGCGTGTTTCACGCAGTTTTGAATTTACAAAACATCGTTGAACGTGTACCTGTCGAAGCAGTTCCGGATTGCTTCCAGTCGAAAGGACCCTGAACCATGCGAAACAAACTCCTGGATATCGCCGAAAAATCCAGTCTGCGAGAGACACCCCTGCAGTTCTCCATCGGTGACACCGTTGACGTGCACACCCGAATTCTGGAAGGTAACAAAGAACGCATCCAGAAGTTCAGCGGCGTGGTCATCGCCCGCCGAGGTTCAGGCACTCGCGAAATGTTCACGGTGCGACGCATCGTTCAGGGTGAAGGTGTAGAACGCTCCTTCCCGGTCAATTCCCCCAAGGTGGCCGCTGTCGAAGTCAAGCGTCATGCTCGCGTTCGTCGTGCCAAACTGTTCTATCTCCGCGAACGTGCTGGCAAAGCCACACGTCTGCGTGAGCGAAATGCAAAGCCCTGGGAAGTACAGGTTAGCGACAGCAACAACTGATATTCGAAGGATGATGGCGTCAGGCCGTCAAGCCCGCGATTCTCAAACCGCCGATCTCCTGTCTCAGGAGTTCGGCGGTTTCGTTTTTTACAGGAACAGTTTTCGCGAACATGTCAGTCGCCTGCCATGTCCGGTTCCACAGATCCCGTGAAGCCTGTCTGCGAAGCCAGTTCTACGGAATTGTGGGCGAACCAGGCCAGCCAGGCGCATCAGCACCAGGCCCCCGACAAGTCCACGACGCCGCGGACGGCTGCAGGTCGGGTTCCTGCACGATGATCAGCCCACCGGGGATGCCGGGGCAGAATGCGGCACAACAGGGTGATGGAACGCCAGGGGGGCGAACGCTGATCTTGCGTGCAGGTTCTCCACGTCAGGATTGCGAAGCCGGGTTAGCGGACGAGATGTAAAATTGGTGGTCAGATGAATCAGGCAACCGGGGGAGCGGGACAACTACTGCGCGGCTATATCGAGCTGCCAGCGACTGTGCACGTGCTGTGTCTTGGTAGCTTCATCAACCGAGTCGGTTCGTTTGTGATGCTGTTTCTGACGATCTACGTCAGCGAAGAGCTCGGCATGGGCGCCCGATTTGCCAGTTACTGCATCGGAATGTTCGGTGTGGGATCGGTGATTTCCGCGCTGCTTGGCGGGCAGATGGCCGATCAGTTCGGGCGTCGTTTTACCATGCTGCTGGCATTGTTCGGCGGTGGCACCATGCTGATGGGGCTGAGCCTGATTCGCAATGGCTGGGTCTTCATGGCGTTGCTGTTTCTTTTCGCCGTCGTCATGGAAATGTATCGCCCCGCGGCATCGGCCATGATCGGCGACGTCACGGATTCCACACGCAGGCCGCATGCGTATGGTTTATTGTTTCTGTCATTCAACCTTGGATTTGCTGTCGCGCCGCCGCTTGGCGGATATCTTGCCGCACGGTCCTTTTACTATCTGTTCTGGGTCGACGGACTGACAACCTGCCTCTACGGACTGGTGGTCCTGTTGTTTCTGCGTGAAACGCGACCGAAGTTGACACAGTCCAGTGCGGATACGTCGACCGACGTGGCTGCTGAAGAAGCCCGGCATTCCGGGGATTCACCCGTCGCCGCTGCCGAAGCACTGGCCACGATCGAGACATCCACTCTGCAGTCTTCGCCGGCGGATCAAGGTGCAGGATCCGTGTCGCTGCTGGCCGCTCTGCGGCATGTGGCCGGAGATCATTACTTCCTGATGTTCTGTTTCTGCAGTCTGCTGACGAATATCGTCTTTATGCAGGCCTTTGTCACTCTGCCGTTGTACCTGCGAGGCATGGGGTTTAATGAGCTGCAGTTTGGATCGATGATCTGCGTGAATGGACTGATGATTGTGCTGTTTCAGTTGCCCTTCACACCCCTGTTGAATCGTTTTCCGCGTCGCTACGTGCTTCTGACCGGCGAGTTACTGATGGCGCTGGGATTTGGGCTGACGGTCTTTGCGGATACTGCAGTTCTGATTGTGCTGACCATCATCCTCTGGACGTTTGGTGAGATCTTTCAGGCTCCTTACAAGCCATCGCTGGTTGCTGAGATGGCCCCGCCGGCACTTCGGGCGCGCTACATGGGAATCTTCAATATCTCGCATGCCTTATCGATCGCCCTTGGCGCCCCGCTGGGTGGTCTGATCCTTTCCCGATTCGGGCCGACGGTGCACTGGCCTGGCTGTGGCCTGCTGCTGGTGATTACCACAGGCATGTACCTGAGTCTGTTTCGGCAATTGGAGTTGCGGGGGGCAGAAAAAGGGGTCAGGTACGAATAGCCAAATGGCCCGAAGGGTGCTCCGCACTATTCGTACCTGACCCCTTTTTCTGCCCAGGAACCAATAGCCAAATGGCCCGAAGGGTGCTGTGCACTATTGGTTCCTGACCCCTTTTCCGCCCTTCCCCTTTCAGCGGACGGCCTGTTGCCGTTCCAGCTGAGTTTCCAGGGATTGCCGCAGTTCCCGCACTCGTTCCACGTCCACACCGGGAGGCTGTTCAGAAATGAACCAGCTGGCGTCGTCGATGGCCATCGAGAGACGACCTGTGCGTGCTCTCATTTCCAGCCGTTTCGCACGATATTCGACATTCGCTGGTTCGATCAGCGTTAATGTTTCAAGGCAGGACAGCACATCCGCATCGCGTCGCTGCGACTCCGCGAGACTCAGCAGATTCATGAGCATGCGTTCCAGAATCTGGCGTGGCGACCGAGCCTCACGGAATCTGGATTCATCCGGAAAACCTGCCTCTGCAAGGATCCGCTGAATATCCTGTTCCGACAATCGCTTCCCGCGTTCGAACACGTCAATTGTTTCCGGCTGTGCATCGGGTGTCGTGGATTGAAATCGGACAACGAAGTGGCCGGGTAAGCCCACGCCGACCACGTTCAACTGCAGTCGGGCGGCCAACTCCATGTAGAAGATGGAAAGAGAAATCGGAATTCCCTCCCGATCATCAATGACCTCATTCAGATAGCTGTTGGATGGGGAGTCGTATTCATAGCGACTGCCTCGGACACCCATCTCTTCAAACAGCCACTGGTCCAGCCGAGCCAGACGTGCTGCTTCCGATGCCTCGGCGGGCAGAGACTTCTTCAATTCGTCTGCCATGCTGTCGATACGATCCAGATAAAGCTGCACATCCACATCCGGATTGTCAATTTTCGCCAGCAACAAAGCACACTTCAGCAGACTGATTCCGGTCGAAGTCGGACCATCGGTCGGAGTGCCAACGACTTCCGGTGACTCTGATGTTCGACTGAGTTCTTCCATCAGCTCTCGCCGGACACCGGCCTGGTGAAGATCGCGGGCCAGAGTCTTCAGTTGTCGGGCTTTCTGCTCAAGCCGTGTCGATTCGGCGGTCATGAAGTCCACGGCGGATTCACCGAGTGGTGCGAGTTCATCAAGTTGTGCCTGCTGTACCGGCACATTCCAGCGCACGGCGTCCGCGAATAGCCGCAGCTTTTCGTAGTGGCTGGCATCAGGAGATGTCGGCAGCAGATCACGTCCAACTTCAAACCTGCGAAACTCGGCCACGGTTCCACGAAAGGCCGCCAGACCAACCTTTCCGGAACGCAGAGCTGGATCCCGACTTTCCACAACCAGCGTGCCGTTGACGAAGCACTCCATACGATCACTGTGAACACGAACGGTCAGCGTATTCCATTCTTCGGGGCGCCAGGCTTCATGGGGCTGATTGTGCAGAATGGTCCAGGAATTGACATCCGGGCCATCAAACAGCGTCAACCGAAGGTTTCCTGCACTTGGATAGAATCCATAATGGCGATCCATACCGTCTGCGTGCATGACCAGACCAGCCGCCCCTTCCTCATTTTCCATGCGGACCATCACGCGGACGTCATAAGGCAGCTCCGGAAGTGCCGGCTGGTGAAGGCACAAGGTACGTCCCCCGAAGGCGTTGCCCTGCCCATTCACCAGAATGCGGCCAGCTCGCTGTTTCCAGTTCCCGCCGAAAAGTGGCAGCCACTGCTTCTCATCCAGCGCACCAATCGTGCTCCAGCGTGACATCGGCACAGGGTTCGGATCTGCTTTCATATCTCGTAATAAACGCACGGGCAGAGCAAACCCCAGCTTGTCCTGCAGAGCCGACTTGCGAGTTACAATTCCGACCACCTGTCCCTGGCGATCGAGGACTGGTCCGCCGCTGTTGCCGCGTTCAATGGACATGGCCAGTTGCAGCATTTCAATGCCGTCGATTTCCTGATGGCCCGAGACCACGCCGCTGACAATCGCGTTGCGGAATCCCTCCGGATGCCCAAGCGCCACAATCTCGCGTCCCTGAGCCGTACGGCCCTCGAGCGACAATGGCAGCGGTGGAAGATCCGTCACATCGACTCGCAGAATCGCCAGATCCAGCTGGCTGGACGATGCAAACACTTCCACGACAGGCAGCTTGCGACCGTCCGGCAGTTCCACACTGATGTCTCGTCCATCACCAATCACATGGTATGCGGTTGCAATCAGTCCCGGTCCTTCAATCGCGAAACCGGTCCCCAGTCCCGAGTTTCCACCGGTGCGGTCGGACGAACGCACCACGACGAGGGATTTGCGAGCCTGCTCTGCAAGGACTTCCGCTGAAAAGGGTGCGGGAGGAGCCACTTGTGTCGGCGGTTCGTCGGCACACACTTCTGTCGCCGTCGCCTGCAGGACCACGACCACAAAAAACGCCACGACAAGTTCTGAAAACACGCGGCGTCGTCCACTCGGGCAGGCCTGATGTCCACATGCGGCAGGGTTTGGCACAGTTCTCTCCAGTCTGTTCCGGACAACTATCGCGATGGATCACCAGTGGACGGGCCATGGCTGCCCACACATTCATCAGGCTCTACGACCTCAGGATCAGGGGCTTTCAGCCGTCTGCGTACGCAGTTCGCCCGGGCAGAGTGTACCGCACAAGCCCATTCAAGGGCCAATTGTTTCGTTCCGGACCGTGCAGAAAATCTCCGTTTGCCGGAAACACAACATTCATCCCCGTTGTCTGCGCAGTCGGCCGTAGGGACACGGGCATCAGGCCTGGACGTCGGGGACCAGCAAACAAACACTGGCCCTGTCAATCTGCACCACAACAGGCAGCTCCGGTCCGGGATCACCGTCGCACTGACACTGAACACCGGGTTCTGCGGTCAGTAATTCGACCCGCACACTGCGGGCCGCTACGCGGGCGTATTCCGACTTGCCCACAGGCATTCCAAGTTTCAGGCGGAGTGCCTGCCATAACAGGCCCCAGCGTGTCGTCCCCTGAACCACTCGGACATCAAGAAGTCCATCGTCCGGCAGGGCCAGCGGCGCAAACGGCATGCCGAAGCCATACCGCGGGACATTCGTCAGAATGATGTGCGAACCGGACCAGGACTTGCCCGAGTCCTCACAACGAACCCGGTACTGGCGCACCTGACCGAACAGGAGCGTGTGGATCACGGGCCAGACGTAACGGCTGCGAAAGATGCGTCCCCGACGCGACGCGTGCACGGCTTTCACCACATCCGCATCCGGACCAACACTCAGCATCAGCAGGAATCGACGCGAATCGGCGAGCACCGAATCTATGATGCGAATTTGATTCTGGTCCACAATCCTCGCAAGCGTCCGGCCGCAACAGCGAATTCCAATGTATTTCGCCAGCAAGTTCTCTGTACCAAGCGGCAGGACAGCCAGCGGCACCCCGGGATGCCGGTTGACCAGATCGGCCACCGTCCCGTCGCCTCCGGCCGCCACACAGCAATGGAGTTCCGCCATGTTCTGCGGTTGTCGGAGCCACTGATCCAGAATGTGACGCCGCGAGAACATCCGGACTCGATAGCCCAGCCGCCGCAATTCCCGACACAATCGCAGCAGTTCGGCGGCCCCGCGACCACTTCCGGAGATCGGGTTCCTCTGGATGACCACCAGCCGTCTGCTCATTGACAGGCCTCGCAGCACGGGAAGAAAAACGCCGCCACACAGGCATCCGGCAGCAATACCTCAGACGACTTCTGCAGACGGGGCGTGGCTGCCAACCCCTTGCCAGGACCTTCGCGATACAGGTCTGAGAGGATCAGCGTGAGCCGTGAAAGCTGCCGCTGATCCTGCTCTCTGACCGCAGGCTGACGATCAACTACCTGGGCGTTGCCAGCTTGATCAGATGGCGATCACTTCTGACAAACAGGCCCCCATTGGAGACGCCCGGACTGCACAGAATTGTCTCTGTCAGATCCAGTTCAGAGACGATCGTTCCCTTGTCCGCTTCGGGTTTCACAACAAAGGCCACTCCAGCCTCATTGAAGGCGTAGAGATATCCGTTGGCTACGACGGGGGTGCTGCTGAAGGCGCCTCGCAGTCGAAGTTGCCAGAGTCGTTCTCCGTTTTCAGGGTTTCCAGCGGTCAATACGCCGGAACTGTTCACCACCAGCGCCATGCCGTCCATCACGACAGGACTGGGCGTCGAGGGGCTGAGATTTCCGGAGTTCCACAGCTCTTCGACCTGCTCTGTCCCCGGACGCAGTGCTGTCAACCCGTTTGACGGCACATACACGGTGCCCTTGCTGACAGTTGCCGACGGAATCGTGGACGCACCTTTTTCAAAGTTCCACTGGATCTTTCCGGACTGGGGATCCACCGCGGACAGCCCCTTTGAGGACTGCAGGAGCACCAGTGCCGGATGATCGTTTGTTGCCGGGATCACAGAAGGAGATGTCCAGTTGGCAGCGCGCGGTCGCTCAATCTGCCATTTTGTTTCCCCCGAAACCGCGTCGATGCCGCAGGCGAAGGCTTCTGCATCGCTTTCCACCTGAACGACAACAATGCCCCCCACGACTACCGGGGATGACGACATCCCGAGGCTGTTGCTGGCATTTGGAAATTCACTGCCCAGCCCGCGGAACCACAACAACCGCCCGGACGAATCCAGACAGATCAGATCGTTGCTGGAAAAGAATGCGAAGACCCGCTGGCCGTCACTGGCCATCGTGGGTGTCGCGTTGGACATCTTCTCGTGTGTCATCGTCCGACCGGTGGCATGAAACTGACGTTCCCACACCTTCTTACCGCTGCCGGCGTCGAAACACAGCACATGCAGACGATCCTGGGAATACCCAGAGCTACTGGACAGATACACCTGCCCGTTTGCAATGATCGGTCCTGAAACACCGCGCCCGGGAAGTTCGGACTTCCATGCGATGGTCGATCCGCTGAGTTCTGTCGGCAGGGCTTCGTTCACCGCGACAGAATCGGTGGCATTGCCACGAAACTGCAGCCAGTCTTCTGCCTGCAAATCTGCTGAAGAGCTGCAGAGAATACCGAGGCAGAGCATGCCCATCCTGCTGATTCTTTGTCCCCGACTCACTGTTCACCTCCTGATTTGTCACTGTCGCCAGCTGCAGCCGGTGCCGGAAGAACCCCGGCGCCCGTATTGTCACAGACTCGCAGTTGATACTGATACTTCTGAGCCCATTCCTGTGTTTGTTCGTTTTGACAGATCTTCAGACAGATGGAATTTTCGCCGGCCTTCAGAGTGACCGGGATCACGTACTGATCCATCTGTGAACTGCGATGGTACTCTTCACGCTCGAACATCAGCTTGCCATTGACCCAGAGCTTCCACGCGTTGGGTGTTCCCAGACGAATCTGCAGCGACTGTTCTGCCGGGCTGTTCCACACAGTCGAGGCGTACATGGCTGACCCTTTGAAGTTTTCAATCTGCGCCGCGATATCGATCAGGCCGTAGTCATCAGCAGTCTCCAGTGGCTTCCACGTGACCTTGCCATTCATGCCGTCATATTCGGCTGACAGATTGGGACCCTGTGTTTCGAATTCCTTCTCGGGGGCATACGCCACGGCGAAGCCTTTTTCTTCCCGATTATCGAAGGGTCCTGTAAGCGTCCACCGGGAGACGAAGCCGAAATGCCGACTGATGTCGACCGTTTCTCCGGACTTTCGCAACGCCTCGGCGACCACCTTTACCTGGTCTTCATGAACAGCTCCGGTGAGTGCTTTTCGGTAGAGTTCCACGGCTGCAGGGCCCTCAGCCTTTGCTGCCTCGTCCACCAGTCGAGCGACCGCGTCACGGCGAAACTCGGCACCCGGATCCAGCAACATCTCCGGAATCATCCGAGACTCGATCGCCGGATCCTGTACACGAAGAGTTTCGTAGGCCAGCCGACGTGCCGTTGCCGACTGCGTCGTATCGCGAATGAATTCTTCAAGAGCAGCAGTTGGCAGCGGCTTGCCTGAAGACACAATCCGATCAGCGATCTGCTCGAACGAATTTCGCAACCAGTTGGCACCCAGAGGCGACGCGTTCTGAAAGCCCTGCAGAATCGGCAGCATCGCTCGTTCACCAGAACCCACCAGAGTGACAACAGCACGCTGTGCGGCTTTGCTGTCGACACCGCCACCCTTCAACGACTGCAGCACCTGCACGGCGCTGGAGACCGCGTCACCTGCTGATGCCGAAACAGTCAGCAGTGACCAGAGCACACAAACTGTCAGCAGCCCACGCCATGATCGCATGGACCTGTGCCCCTGCGGATAGAAATAATGTTGCCGAATTTCCATACTTAGTCTCCAGATGTTCACGCTCAGAACTGCCAGCGAACGAGGACACAACAACGGCTGATCCCTGCACAGGAACAGTTCTACTAGTCCACTATAAGGCACTGCATTTCCGGACAAATCGCGTTTCCGTGACTGCGGTCCCATCGGCTGCAATTGAGCAACAGCACCTTTTGCACTGAGCGTATTGCAGGCAGCATCGGGCAACATGGCCTTCTGCTGACGGGACTGCTTCAGAAATTCCGGAAAACGCGGCAATCCGTTAAATCACAACCCACACTCAGGCTGCGTTCCGTGGCTTACGCAGTGTCCGCACTATACCGCTTCACCTGCATTTTCAGCACTTCCGGTTGCAGGCGGGTGCTACTTTCCATGACCCGTTTTCTAACGACCACACGTCAAATGTCCAGTGCGCAGCAGGGTTATTCCCTGCAGCGCTGGTACTGCTGATTACGATGTGGACGAATTCAGTCCGCTTCACTCGGATTCTGTTTGCCTGTTGCCGAAATTCTGCCATGATTCGCCGAAATCCTGACCATTGAACGATTCAAGATCCTGAATGAAGTGAGTCCCACAATCATGATGCTCATGATCCTGCGGGTGGCCTACCTGCTGATCTGTGCAGGTGCGATCCTTGCGTATATCACTACGGAAACCGTGGCCGGACAAGCTGCTAAATTGCCCGGTATCGTCGAAAATAACAAGACGCTCGCTTTCTTCGGGCTGCTCCTGGTTTCACAGTTCGTCACCATCACCGACTTGCTGATCCGCAAAAAGCGGATCGAAGTGATCTCAGCCATTTACTTTGGCATCCTGATCGGAGTGCTGCTGGCATACCTGATGATTCAGGCACTCACTCCGGTTGTCCCGGTGTCCAGTGAGTACCATACGGCCGTCGTCCTGCTGACGCTCCTGATCCTGCCCTATATCTGCGTGTCGTTGCTGCTGCAGACCAAGGATGATTTTCGCTTTGTCATTCCCTACGTCGAATTTCAACGCGATCTCAAGAGTGGTCGGCCACTGGTCGTGGACAGCAGTTCGCTGATCGACGGCCGTATCGCGGACGTCGTGGAAACTCAGATCATCGAATCCCAGCTGATCGTGCCGGATTTTATCCTGGCCGAGATTCAGGAGATCGCCGATTCCAGTGATCGCAACCGCCGAACACGTGGACGACGCGGACTGGAAGTGCTCGCCAAACTGCAGCAGAGCACGCACGTGGAGGTCAAGGTCATGGAAACGTCGCGCTCGGACTTTCGCATGATGACCGTTGACCAGAAAGTTGTGGCGCTCGCCAAACAGGTCCGCGGCGGTGTGATCACCAACGACTTCAACCTGAATAAAGTGGCCAGCGTCCAGGGTATTGCCGTCATCAATCTGAATGATGTGGCCAACGCCCTGAAACCTCGCTACATCCCCGGCGAACGGCTGAACATCAAGGTCATCAAAGAAGGCGAAGGTCAGGGACAGGGTGTCGGTTATCTCGATGACGGCACTATGGTCATCTGCGAAAACGCATCCGGACTTGTCGGAAAAGAAATCCCCGTCGTCGTCACCAGTGTCCTGCAAAGCAGCGCAGGCCGGATGATCTTCGGGAAACTCATGCCGGGGTCGTGAAAAGGGGCGGCAGAAAAAGGGGGCGGCGGCAGAAAAAGGGGTCAGGTACCAATAGTGCGGAGCACCCTTCGTGGGCAGAAAAAGGGGTCAGGTACCAATAGTGCGGAGCACCCTTCGGGCCATTTGGCTATTGGTACCTGACCCCTTTTTCTGCCTGCCCCTTTTTCTGCCCGCCGCCATCCCAAAGT
>JBDKIW010000027.1:0-7113 GCA_039796955.1 Planctomycetota bacterium | reverse complement strand
TGGACCCAACCCAGATACGGATGAATCGCCTCGGAGGCGCCGTCACTGGAAAGTGCACCTGTCGCCACCGACTGCTGAGCCTCCTTCAGGACATTCAGGTCTCCCTGCGGCAGCACCATCCTCAGAAACATGCCGGCAATCAGCTCACAGGAAACCAGCACGATTGCCAGCAGTCCAATTCGAAACAGCCAGCGCTTGCCACGTGATGAACCGGGGTTGGATTTCAGCGTTTCAGGTTGATTCATCACGGCTGGTTTCTGTCTGAAATAGTGACGGCACGGCTCAAAGATAGCCGCCAGTATACTCCCAACCCAGGTGGATTCATCTGAAATCCAGGATTTGACCGCTCGATTGCCGCCCGCCATGACACGCGACAGTGAAGCTGCGGAGCAGCGCAACGGTGCCAGCCCCATGCGGAAGAACAGACCGCCCGCAACAATCACCAACGCCCCTTGACACGCTTTTCATCAGCTGAGTCCGCCCATTGGACACGTCTGGGCACCGGAATCCTCAGAATCTCCGGAAAAATCTCCTCCCAAACCAATTACCATGGGACATATTCAACATATCCCCAATAACTCATCGATATGAGAGTACCAGAATCCGCACGTGCTGTTTCAACGGAATCAGAACTTTTCAATAAGGACGCTGTCACGATGAACATCACTCAACGCCTGTTCGTTCTCCGCACCGCGGCATTTTCCGTGGCTGAGTTTTTGCGGGACCTGGCCTCGTGGGCTTCCGACCCCGAACCCAATGGATTACCGGCATTCTGGGTGGACCGGTACCTCAAAAATCTCGAATCCATGGAACAATCCGTGAACGAACAATTTGCCACCGAGCCAAATATCCTGCTGCGGATGCGGGCACTGGCTGCGGACTCTCGCGAGTTCATCAAACTCCTCGCTTCACAACCCGAACTGGCCACTCAGCACGTTCGCAACTGGACTCAGCAGGCCGACCGCGATCTGCATCGAAGACTGGTCTCCGGGATGCGCGAGTTCAATAAGCTGGGCATGGCACTGGGCACTGCCCCACCTACCAGAGCCGGTCGCACCCGACTGTTCCTGAACGCCTGCCTGGCGCGCTGTGTCGACGGAAACACCTTGATCGAAGAATTGCTGAAGGACTGCCAGTCGCTGAAGCAGATCAACCAGAAACCACTTGCCGTTGCGGACGTCGTGCTCCTGCAACATGCCGTGACACGACTTCAGACATGGAAGACCATCTCAGAACAGAAGTTGTCGGATGTGGAGCTCGCGGCATTGTCCGAACACGGCCAGTTTGTGGAATTCGAAGTCGATCGTGCAGCCCGCAAGGCTCAACTGTCGGCTACCGAATCCGCACAGCTGTACTCTGCTGATCCTGCCTTAAACCACGCCGCATGGGCCCTATTCCAGCAGACTGTCCTGAATAATCTGGAAAGCCGCACCGCCTTGTCGAGCGTATCGCAGACTCGCACTGAAACCCTCACAGTCGAGGGCGACAGGACAGACTTCACGTGGTCAGATTTTCGAACCCCGACACAATGGCGTCATCATCTGAAGCAGGCCGGGCAGGCCAATTCAGAATCTGCATGGCAAGCTTATCGCAAACAGCGAGCACACGACATTGACGGATCAGCCAAATCATGCCGAATCTCTCGCACCCTGGCGCAGGAATGGGGCTTGCTTCTTCCGGAATTCTCTGAGCTCACCAGCCCGTGAGTTGTTACCGGCGCATCGTGGTCCGTTCCAGCTCGAAACCAGTTGCGTACATCAATGGCGTGGATTCCACATTGCGTTCGGAGTTTTTGAATCTGAGTGTGTCCCCATCACCCAAGACGCGTGTGTTGGGAGGTGAACAATGCTCGGCGGCTGAGCCATAACGCAGCGACGGCAGCCACACATGGGCGGCTGGCTGAAAACCAAAAGAGCCGTGGCGGAGTGACAGAGCATCCGCCACGGCGACTGTTGCGTTGATTCTGAGATTAAGGCGTGGTGTTGCAGACAGCATTTCCGCAGCCGCAGGCATGACCAGTTGTCTGATCAGCAAACGGATAGGGGAACATCGGCACACTGTTGCCACGGCGGCGAACAATCAACTCGCCCGCCGGCAGAGAATCCGCCAGCAGATCATAATAGGCCACCAGATTCTGGAAGTCGGTCCATGTTTTGGCGATGCCGTCATTGGTCCCCACAAACTGAATATTGGCAGCAGTCAGTGCGACGCCTTTGACCACGATGAAACCAAGAATGTCTTCATCATGGGCTCCGCCGCCATTTCCCTGCTGAGACTGGACGACGATCAGCGTATCGCCGTTGATGACTTCCAGTGAACGGAGCGCCACAGTGTGTCCGCGTACCTGCAGAGTATCACCCTGCTGCAGATTGAAGTCGTTGATCTGGACATAGCCAATGAATTCCGTCCAGTGGTCATGCACATTCTGATTCTCACCAGCAACACCGCCCCAGTTGATGGTGCCATCGGCATTCACATGTCTGGCAACGATGGCCGGTTTCCCGGAAATGTAGGTTTTGATGATGAACTTGTCTGCCCCCTGACCACCGATCATCGTCTTCAGGTGATCGTCATAGGTCTGTCCGGCGAAGTATGTGCGAGTCGCAGCCTGAACGGGATCATTCGGGTCGTCAGCACGCAGCGTCTCGCCATTCGGGCCGGTAGCGCCTGTGCCGGCCGCTTCGTAGTCCTGTGCAATGGCCGGCTCTCCGGAAATTGCGTGGGCATACAGAGTATCTGCACCACGAGTCCCGCGGATCAGTTTTCCCGCAGGAGGTGCCTGAAAAGCAATCGCGCCCCCGGTGAGACTTAAAACAACGGCCCCGGTCATGAATTTCTTCAACATCCCTACGAACTCCTGATTTCTCTGTGTTCCATGCTGCCGACCGGATTCAGTCCGCGCGCACAGCGATCCCACACAGACCACCATGAACGCGGAATCCCGCCAGCATCAGGCCCCGGTGCAGGTCCTGGTAAGTCGACCTCAGATCGACCGAGAAACTTCTCTGACGAGTAAAGGACAAAAATGAGTGCTTACCCGCCAACGTCATATTCACATTTCACAACGATTGCCGCTCGACCTCTGTCAGAGTGACGCACTGCAATCTGTGTTTCATCACCGTCTGCGCCGGCCGCTTCTTTCGCGGTGATCGCCGGTTGTGCTGCTGTCGATCACCCCCGGTAGACTGTGCCTCGCAACTTCGGCAACGAGCAGCCAAATGGACCGGGCGGTCATTCCGGAATCATCCCCCAACGTCAGCCATGTGAATGCCGTAGTTCGCTTCATCTGGATTATTGCCCCTGAACCACGGGATGCAGACACGGGAAGTCAATCATCGAGGTTGTGAATAGAGAGATGCATGCGAGGATCGTCCTCGGATCGGAGTCAGCTCATAGACCGTCGGCCGACCATGTCAAAGTCCATGTATCGCACTGATTACATAGCTCGATCGCCTGTCGACTGGCATCCTACGGAAGTCAGACAGCAGAATCTGTCCGCAGCGCACCTGCAGTGCTCACCACAGCCATCACAGGAATGACACATAAAACAACGGCGCGACCATGAGCGACAATGCACTACGAATGTCCGCAACTCTGATCCTGCATGTCTGAACCAGAGGTGATTGCCCTGTGCATGACACGTACGGGAAGCGAGTCCTGCGACCATCCGTTGGTAAGGGGATTCCGATAGAGTCGGCGTTTACCAGACTGGTTTTTGCGGGCAGTAGGCAGGTTTGAATGCGCGGTCGCGAAAAGGTTCCTGGTAGAGGACAGTGGCCGATGAGGAAAACGGCGGGACCAGCCACATCCATTTGCCGACCGGTTCACGTCCGGCAGACTGTTCGTTGCGACAGAATTCGAGAAACTCGTGACAAACACTGTGGTGATCCGAGATTCTGACTCCAGCACTGTCAAAGGAGTGCAACACGGCTTCGTGAAGCATCAGCATAGCTCGATCACGCCACAGTGTGCGTTCGCTGGAGAGATCCAGCCCCATCCGCTCGGCCATTTCCGGAAGCAGGTTATAACGGTTTGTATCGGTCAGATTTCGAGCGGCAATTTCGGTATTGAGGTACCAGCCATTGAAGGGGATCAGTCGATACATGATGCCGCCGGCATCCAGAGCCATGTCAGAAACAGCGGGGATTGCATACCACTTAAGGCCTCGTTCCTGCAGCCAATGGTGCTGCGGGTGTGATAAACGGACCTCTGGACGACAATCCGAGGGCAACTCAAACATTCTCGGTCCGTGTTCAGCGGTCTGAATGACCAGCGGCAACAGATCGAAATCGGTGCCAGCCGGTTCCCAACCCAACCGAATTATTTTTTCAGTGACCGCGTTTTGGGCAGGGTCACCAATCTGTTTTCCGGATCGCAGCCGGTATCCGGCATAACGCAGTAGCTGAGGGTTCCAGATGCGTGGTCCCGGAATATCTCGGGTGCCCGGTGAAAACACGGAAATGGCTGGTCGCAGGTCGCCACCGTTCCATGCAAACCGCAGATGTTCGAACATGGCTTCAGCAATCTGTTCCGGGTCGGCGAGATGACGGCAGTCGCGAAGGTGCAGGCCTTTCCAATAGAGTCGTCCGACGCAGCGTTCTGCATTTCTCCATGCGATCCGGGCAGCAAATCCCAGCTCGTCAGTTGTCATATTCCAGACACCGGTTCGGGCCAGTTGATCCTTTGCCTGCCCGATACGTTCCGAAAGCTGACAGCGTCCCGGGCATTCCGCATCGAATTCCTTCAGGAATTGTTCAGCCTGTTCGACATCCGGCAACCTTGAACCGCGTGGAATGGGAGGTCCAGCCGGGTAGCTGGGCTTGAAGTCTCTGCGTCGCCAGCCCCCGGGCTGCAGTAGGTTTCCTTCACCGCGCTGTGAGTGGTCAAAACTATCGGCTTTGAGTGTGAGTCCGGGCAGACCAGCGAGCAGTGAAAGAACCGTGCGGTTAAAATCTCCCGGCCCACAAACAACCACCTCTGCAGAGCCAAGTGCTTCAACACAGCGAAGAAGAGTGCCAGCATCCAGTCGCCCCGATTCAGCCGTGCAGTGCTGCTGCAGTTGGATCCGGCCGGCTGCAGACGCTGCCCGCAGTTCATTCAGATAGGCGGCGGCTGAGGCAGAACGGTAGCTGTAAAGCACGTGAACAGAGCGACTGCTGGTCAGCTTCCGCACGGCAGCAATCGCCGGCGTAACACCTATTCCTGCAACGACGTAGAGCAATGGCCTGGGGTCATCGGGAGCGGGACAGACATCACCCTGTGGCGGCAGGACTCGGACCAGTGTGCCTTCGGGGACTGTGTTCAGCCAATTGGAGAAGAATCCGTTTTCTTCAAGCTTGACCCCCAGCTGAAACGAGGCTGGGGCAGACTCTATCACAGTATATGGTCGACCGATCCATGTTCCGTCAATCAAACCTTCAACGCGAATGAATTGACCAGGTCGTGCGATCGGCAGGGGCGTTTTGTCGATGGCCTCCAGCGACACCCCGATGACCCCGGGTACAAGGGGAGTGCGATGCAGTCGACAGAGGGACACTTCCAGCAGGCCAAGAAACATGGGAAGTCTGGCACGACAGCCCCCGCAGATGCCGCCAGCTCCCGTCGCGCGAGTCAGGTCATCGATGCAGGACGCAGTGCGTGATGCGGCACGCAGCATGCTGGTGGTAGCATTCGTGCAGGCACATATGATTTCTGTTCCGGCGGGAGTTCTGGATGCGGCGTTTTCAAGCAGCAGTTCGCCGCTGTTTTGAAACGCTTTCTGCTGCCAATCGGCCAGAACACCACCGCGGAGTATGAGCGACATGGCCTCCGGCAGCTGCTTCCACTCGCCATGCACTGTCAGTCCGGTCACAAGGCCTGCAGGCGTAAGAACAAGCAATCGTTCACGATTGGGCGATGCGATCGTGAGGGTGCCACTGGAGACATCCTGTCGAGCCGCATCCAACTGCGGCAGGTGAGCAAAATAGCGGACTCGGATACGCTGTCCGGTGGGTTTCGTGTAGTCACTGATCAGACAAGGCTGATAATCCACCTGAGCCAGATAGCGATAGACCGTCCCCAACTGCGGTAGCTTATGCGCCGAAGCGAGTGCCGTCAGGATCGTGCTGACACGTCCGCCCTGCTGCTGGCAGTTGGCGAGGCGACGGGCATCGAAGCTGAGCAATTCCACCGTCGTCAGGGCCATGGCCTGTTCGCGCCGGGGTGTACAGGCAATGACATCCGCATCACCAAACAACAAGCCAGCCCGAATCGTTTCGGAGGGCTGAAGACTACCAGGCTGGGACAGGGCCACTTCACCTGCCACCAGAAACCAGGCGCAATCAGCCGGATCACCAGGGCGGTAGATGACCGTACCAGCAGCATATTGTCGCAGCGTTCCCTGGGGAATCGCCGGCGATCCCGATTGCTGATCCGGCTCGTCCACGAAGACGCCGAGCTTGCCGAGTGCGTACTGCGCAAGAACTCCCAGCCTGTTAATAATCAACGGGGCCGCCCTCGCTGTCAGTCGTCGGGCGGCGATTTCGTCAGCGGCCAGCAGTTCCCGGAACGATGTACCCGGGAGCACTGCAACTTCCACGGGCGCGAGCACAACAGCGGACGTGCTCATGAACTGGTGGCCCTCGAGAAACGCCTGAGCGCCGATTATTTCGCCGACCTGCTCAATAGTTTCTATCCGCCGAAGTTTGTGTTCAGTGTCCTGGCTGTAAATCCCGCAGCGTCCGCTGAGCAGCACAAGAACCTCAGTGGCGGAATCCCATTCTGACATCAGAATCTCGCCCGCCTGCAGTCGTCTCACCTCGACGTGCCGGCAGAGACTGGTCAGCGTTTCTGCGGCAATACTCGTGAACAGGCTGGAAAGAGACCGATGCAGTATTTCCTGAACAGATTCTGATGCGTCCGACATCGGTGACCTGCGTGAGAAACTTCGAGCCGGGATTCAGACTGGCACAGCAACCACAACTGGCAAGAACTCCGGAGATGACGATCGCTACTTCAGCACACGATCAAGAAAACTCAGATACTCAACCGTGGCGGGGTCATCGGATTTGCCAAGATCATCGTTCAACTGACTATGGTTGGTATTGCCTTTGCCGAACGCCTTTGCCGGTATTC
>JBDKIW010000026.1:0-7563 GCA_039796955.1 Planctomycetota bacterium | reverse complement strand
TTTGCCAGCGCAAAACGCACCTTCGGAATCGGACCGGCTACCGAGTTCATTGACTACTTCAATGCCAATCTTGTACCAGGCATTGAAATGAGTGGCGGGTTTGCGCGTTTTCAGCCAGGCGGACGCCTGCCCGCCCATCTGCATGACTTCGATGAATCCATCTGTATCATTCGAGGCGTCGCGGCCTGCTTTGTGGAAGGGCAACAGCACACTCTCGACAACTGTGCCACCGCAATGGTTCCCCGGGGACGAGTTCACTTTTTTCGCAATGATTCCACAGACACCATGGAAATGATCTGGGTCTACGCCGGCCCCCTGCCCGAACGCATCGTCGTCGACGAACTCTGCGCTCTGGCTCCCCCGGAAAACCCGCGGAGCAGTTGCCCATGAATCCCGCTGATCGCTCCCCGTTTCACCTCCGACTCACCGCCGATTTTTACGACGCGGCCGGACAGCCGAAGTTCGCTGACCTCGGACTCGGTGTGTTCCAGCATTCCCCGTATCTGCGTGTCTCCGCCTTTCCCGAACACCATGCAGTCATCCAGCCGGATCAACTGGCCGGGTGCCACGCAGCACTCGTCCTGTCACCACGCGTCACTGCGAAATCTCTGCAGGATGCGCACGATCTGCTGCTGATTGCCCGCTTCGGTGTCGGCTTTGATAACGTGGACGTCGACGCCTGCACTGAACGTGACGTGCTCGTGTCCATCACTTCCGGTGCCGTGGATCGTCCCGTGGCCGAAGCGACGCTGGGATGGATGATCGCCCTGTCACATCACATGCTGGTGAAGGATCGGCTGGTCCGCACTGGGCAGTGGGACGCACGAACCCGTTACATGGGACGCGAGCTTCGAGATCGACAACTCGGCGTCATCGGGCTCGGCGGAATCGGACGTGAACTGGTTCGACTGCTGCACAGCTTCGGCATGCAGCCACCTGTGGCCTTCGACCCGGCACTGCCTCCGCATGTCTTCGCGGAACTGGGAGTCCGACCGGTCTCACTGCAGGAACTGCTGCAAACCTCAGACTTCGTATCCATCCACTGCCCGCTGAATTCCCACACACGCAATCTGATCGGTGCTGCAGAACTTCAGCTCATGAAGCCGGAAGCCTGCCTGCTGAATACTGCTCGCGGCGGAATTGTCGACGAAGATGCACTTTTCAACGCCCTGCAGAACAACCAGATCGCCGGAGCGGCACTTGACTGCTTCGCCGAAGAACCAGTCATCCAGCCCAGCCGTTTCGCACAGCTCGACAACGTGCTGCTTGCGCCGCATTCCATCGCGTGGACCGAAGAGCTGTTCCGGGATATCGGACACACGGCGTGCTCAGGAATCCTCGGCCTCTCACTCGGACAACGCCCCCACGGAATTCTCAATCCCGTCCTGTTTGACCGCGCCTCATTCCGGAAAAAGTGGTCTCGCTGGATGGCCTGAACAGCCAGCCAAGCCACAGGGTCACACAACGTCAGGCATCACCACGAAAATCCGGCACCAACGATGCCACCCAGCGAATCATTCTGAACGTCTCCGATCAGACCACCCCGCAGGAAAAAGTTATCCGTCGCCCAGTAAACCAACTCAGTGCGATAAACAGATTCGTCGAATCGGCCCTTCGTTTCCACTTCCAGAATACTGCGCCACGCCAGAGTCTCAGTCAAACTGACTTCGGCCCCGGGATTCACAGCAAAGCGTGTTTCCATGTCGCCCACAGACAAACTGAATGGGCCGGCTGAAATATCGGCAGCAACAAACTGAGTACTAATGCCGGTCTGAAGGAATGGGCGCACCGTATCAGACAGGTAGAGATAGGTATTCAATCCCGTCGTGAACGATCGAAAATCGGCGTCGACCGAAATACCACCCTCGGATCCACGCAGATTCAGCCCGACAGAGGAAAGAAACACATCCTGCCCCAGAAACTCCGGCAGTTTGGGATTCCAGCGAGCAGGAACGTTGAACGTCGTGGAATATCCACGCACCCGCGCATCCGCCCCAGCCACATCACTGGCACCGTCGATGTGCAGATACTGCAGATCCACATAGCGGCGGCCCACAAGCCACGGCTCCACCGGTTCGCAATCCACCACCGGTTCGCACTCATAAAACGGACTCTGCGCAGCCACCGTACCAGCATTCATGACACACAGCAGTGGCAGAATCGTGAAGAGAAGTCGTCTCATGAACACACAAGCTCCGGCAAATACAAGGTCCATCACATTCCAGCTCTGCAGCACCCAAAATCCGCTCCGGGAAAATCACGACGGCTGAAGGCTGAATGTGGCAATTCCACGAGATCTCCCCCCCGGTCCTGAGACCGCTGCCAGGAAAGACCCTCGCGTGTGGGACATTACCCGCGGCAGGCATCCCCCTGAAGATGGCTCCTTCAGTGTTTTCAGAATGTGCTCAACTGCATTCTCTTCACCCGCGAAAAAATCGCCGATTCTGCCGAAGATCTCCGCCAGGGGGCAGAAAAGGGGTCAGGAACCAATAGTGCAGAGCACCCTTCGGGCCATTTGGCTATTGGTTCCTGACCCCTTTTCTGAACGCCAACGACTTCCATTCCCCCCGTTCACCACGTCATACTGATAAAGTCCCGGCATAGTTCGGAATGTTCAGATCCGACGATCCGCCCTGCCCCGCAGCAATCCTGTTCTTCGCTCCACCAGCCTGAATCTCGCTCGACAATCCCCGTAGACATCCCGGTTCAGACCGATCGGAAAGCCGCAGTGATGAGACACCTGACCTCTGTTCTGACCCTCCTGCTGCTCCATGTGCACACCACCTGTCTCGTGCACTCTGCAACAGCCGACGATCAACTCGTGTTCTTCGAAAATCGCATTCGCCCCCTGCTGGTTCAGCACTGCTATCAGTGTCATGGACCCGATGAAGCGGCCGGAGGACTGCGGCTGGATTCACGCAGTGGCTGGGAACGCGGTGGCGAACGCGGCCCGGCAATTGTTCCCGGAGATCCCGCGTCCAGTCTTCTGATGCGCGTCGTTTCGTATGAGAACGAGGATCTGCAGATGCCACCCGTGGATGCTGGTGGAAAATTGTCGCCCGCTCAACAACAGGATCTTGCCACCTGGATTCGACAGGGAGCTCACGATCCGCGCACCGGTGAAAAAGTAGTCACCAGCATCGAAGCGGCAGCCCGGACACACTGGGCTTTTCAGCCCCTGACTCCTCCACAACTGGATGGCAGCACTCATCCGATCGATGCGCTGATCAATGAAAAACTCCGGCAGCGCGCCTTCATCCCCACGGAACCTGCAGACCTACCGACACTCATCCGTCGTGCCGCCCTTGACCTGACAGGCTTGCCTCCCACCAGCGAACAACTGCAGACTCAGCGTGAACAGTATCCCGATCTGATTCGCACCCTGCTCAATTCCCCCCGATACGGCGAACGCTGGGGCCGACACTGGCTGGATATCGCACGCTATTCCGACGCGAAGGACGGAGTCCTGATGTACGGCGACGCGCGCATTCGTCCGTTCGCGTGGACGTATCGCGACTATGTCATCAACGCTTTCAATGCCGACAAGCCCTACGACCAGTTCATCCGCGAACAACTCGCCGCTGACCGCCTCGGACTTGCGCCGGATGCCCCGGAACTGGCGGCACTCGGATTACTGACACTGGGACGCATGTTTGATCGCAACCGCCACGATGTCATCGATGACCAGATCGATGTCACAGGACGCGGTTTCCTGGGACTCACACTGGCCTGTGCACGCTGCCATGACCACAAATTCGACCCCGTTCCAACGGCCGACTACTATTCCCTGTACGGTGTATTTGCCAGCAGTATTGAACCGCTGGACCGCCCCCGCATCGGTCCCGTTTCACCTGACGGACAAGCCTTCGAACAGGAATTCGCAGCGAAACTCAAACAAGTCAATGAACAGGAACGCCAGCACTACGAATCGACCCTGAAGATCGCCAGAGAACGGACTCCCGACTACCTCGTGCAGGTTGCCACGACACCCCCTGATGTCTCGGAAACCGCGATCTTTTTTCTGTCACTGGTTCCCGATCAGCTCCGCCCACAAATCACGAAACGCTGGCGGCAGACAATTGCGCGCAGAGCCTTCCCGGATGATCCTGTCTTCGGTCCGTGGCATGATCTCATGCAGGATCCCACACTCAAACCCGATGAGTGGATCTCCCGAGGTATCGACCAGCGGATTATTCAGGGACTTGTCGCTGCCCGCCCCACAACACCCGCCGAAATCGCTCGTACCTATGGCACAATCATTCGTGATGTCTGGAAAACGACAACCACACCCGGCGACCAGATTGCTGCACTCCTGACCGAGAAGGATGGTCCGGTCTGGTTCCCGCAGCAGGATGTCGTGTTCTACCTCGATCGCACTCCAGGCGATGCCTTTCGCGGGCTGGTTGCAGAAGTTGACGCCATCGCCGTTCGCCACCCCGGTGCCGCACCACGGGCCATGACCATCATGGACTCGGATGTCCTCTGCGATCCTGTCATTTTCCAGCGTGGTGATCCCTCGCTGCGTGGAACACCCGTTCCTCGCCGATTTCTGAATGCACTCAGCCAGTCCGAACCACAGCCGTTCCGCGATGGTGGAGGACGACTGGACCTCGCAAATGCCATCGCCTCCCCACAAAATCCACTCACCGCACGTGTCTGGGTCAATCGAATCTGGATGCATCACTTTGGTGAATCACTTGTGGAGAACCCCGGTGACTTTGGACTGCAGACGAAGCCACCATTGCACGCCGAACTGCTGGACTTCCTTGCCGATTATCTCATTCGCCACGAATGGAAAATTAAACCCCTCCATGAACTGATCATGACTTCACAAGCGTGGCAGCGCAGTTCCACACTGCCCGACACTCCCGCCATGAAAACTCAGGCAGAGCAGGACCCGAGTAACACCCTCTACTGGCGAGCGAATCGCAGACGGCTGGATTTTGAACAGATGCGGGATTCTCTGCTCAGCATCTCCGGAGAACTGGATGTGACCATGGGCGGTCGCCCTGTCGTCATCACCGACGAAGCCAATGTCCGCCGGACGGTCTACGCTTTTGTTGAGCGTCAGAATATCCCCGCGATGGTTCAGACGTTTGACTTTGCAAACGCAGATACATCCACACCACGTCGATCCATGACGACTGTGCCGCAGCAGGCACTGTTTGCACTGAACTCCACGTTCATGCTGAAACGTGCTCAGGCCCTCGCCGCCCGCAGTCAGGCAGAAACCCCGGAAGCCACCGTCGACAGACTCTGCCAGATCGCCTGGGGGCGCCGGCCGTCACCAGTCGAAGCGGCCGACTTCACGTCGTTCCTCGCTGAAAACTCCCTCGAATCACTGGCTCAGGTGCTGCTGATGAGTAACGAACTGATGTTTATCGACTGAGCGCAGGTTGTGCACTCAGAATTCCCTGTCCGCGTGATTCCTGCCGAAAGCAAAGCCCGCCTGCACCGTCATGACCAGGCCGCCTTCTGAAAAACTGAACATGATCTCTCGTCCATTGCCAGCCATCAGCTACTCTGCCCTCTTCTCTCTGCTGATACTGCTGAGCTGCACTGAGTTTCCATCAACAGCAACCGCCCAGCAGGTTGAGCGCGCCGATTCCGGATCCGGATCGTGGCTCATCGGCCTGCCGCCGGGTAGCCGAGCGCCGCAGTCGCAAATCTATCGCAGCCCGGAACTGCAGGGAGCCATGCCAACCAATGACTGGTGGAGCTCCCTCGCATGGGCACCTCATTCCGACGCCATGTATCCGCATCCACTGGCCGTGCAGGCTGTGCCCCGAGGATTGCAGATCGCTTATCCGGGCCCCGTCATTACAGCCAATCAGGCGGCGATCTTTGGTCACATCGGTGGCCCTGGCAACGATCTGATTCTCGGGCATTCTGCCGTGGAATCCTTTCCGACAACAGTCGTCGAATCCTACAGTGACTGGTTCGTTACCACTCGAATGCAGCAAGGTCCCCACTCGCTGCTGCTGACCTTCGGGCACGGCTCGCCCTTTGTCTACGCAGTCTGTGAAGGCGGTAATCCGGCAATCACATTCACGGTGCCTCCCCACATCGAAGAGACCAGCCCCGCCCCTCACATCCTTGTCGTCAGAGTTCACAACCGGCGTTATGCACTGGTCGCGCCGTCTGGATCTGTCTGGACCGGTACAGGCACCACTCGACTGGTTCCGGAAACCGGTGGAAAACCATGGTTCACCATCGCAGCCATCCCGGATGAACGCCCCGAATCGCTGCAGATGTTGCTGCAGTATGCAGCAACACATGTCGTTGATTCGAAGGTTGAGTGGGAGTATCAGCCAGCACAGAATCAGGTCCAAACAACCTTCACGGTCACGACTCGTACCTGGGAAGGCAATGAACCCAATACCATCCTGTGCCTCTATCCTCACCAATGGCGACACACAACCGCTGCGCTTGCCAATCTGCAGTACGCGTCCATTCGAGGCCCATTGAAGGTTCTGCAGGGGAACAGCTTTCAGACCACTCACCGACTACCGCCGTTACTACCGGCTCTGCCACTGCTGAACGAAACTGCCCGCCAGGAAATTGTCCCACTGCTGCAGGCTGATCTGGCAGAAGCCCCTCAACTGAAGGGCGACACCTACTGGCTCGGTAAACAACTGGGCAAATGGGCGACACTTCTGCCGCTTGCGGAACAGGCCGGACAACCGCAAATGGCTGCGGAATGTCAACGGCGACTACGCACTGTGCTGGAAGGTTTTCTCACAGCTCACGACGCTTCCGGCAATGTGAAGCAACCTGCTGAGTCACTGTTTGCGTGGGACCCGAACTGGGGGTCGCTGATCGGACTGCCAGCCAGCTATGGCAGTGATGATCAGCTGAATGATCACCATTTTCATTACGGATACTTCCTGCACGCTGCCGCTCGCCTGTCACTGCAGGATCCCGCGTGGGGCCAGCGCTGGAAACAGTGTCTGATGCTGCTGGTCCGCGACATCGCTTCCACGGATCGCAAAGATCCCATGTTTCCGTTCCTGCGCTGCTTCGACCCCTATGCCGGACACTCATGGGCCAGCGGACATGCACGATTCGGCGACGGCAACAACAATGAATCGTCCAGTGAAGCCATCAATGCCTGGTTCGGGATTCTCCTGCTGGGGGAAGCGTTGCAGGATCCGGATCTGCGCAGCCTCGGAGCATGGATGCTGGCCGTGGAATCCGCAGCCATCGACGATTACTGGTTCGATGTGCACGATGAACTGTTTCCGGACACCTATCCACCTGCTGTGGTCACTATGGTCTGGGGCGGCAAAGGGGCCAACGGGACATGGTTTTCAGACAATCCCGAAGAGGTCCACGGGATCAATTTCCTGCCCTTCACCTCAGCCTCTCTCTACCTTGGCCGACACCCGGACTATCCACAGAGAAACTTTGCAGCACTGATTCGGGAAAATGCCGCTCGTGATGGAAACGATGGCCACAGATTCGACCGCTGGGCTGATCTGATGTGGATGTATCGCGCGTTCAGTGATCCCGGGGACGCTGCTGATTTGTGGCAGCAGCGACCTTCAGATTTTCAGCCCGAAG
>JBDKIW010000025.1:0-47869 GCA_039796955.1 Planctomycetota bacterium | reverse complement strand
CTTCTGCGTCGTCGTCAACCTGCATTGTGCAGCAGTCTGACCACCGAGGCTTCCAACTCAGTTTGCTCATACTATTCCGTAGCATGCGGCCAGGGTCAGAGCATTTTGTCATGATGCGGGTGCGTCTGGTTGGGTGCGATCTGCGTATTGCGCGGTGCCGTGGGATTGAAAAACGGGTCTATATGAAAGAATGCTTCGAACGTGAAAATGTTTGTTCTCGGATTCACGGTGTGACACCTCAGTATCAGACTGAGCCACATAGCTGTCGCAGGAAACCGGTCGACGCAGCAAGGGGGCCTCGGTAAGAATTGGTTTACCAGGAACAGTTCCCGCGTCGTATGAGCGCCCCGATGGCTGCACGGACGCTAGCCGCAATGATAGCCGAGTGGTGTCAAATTCTCACCAGCGTGTTGGACCGGAAAAGGTGGAATTCTATGCTCTGAATTATGCCGGGAATGCTGCCTTGAGGTGGTCGCAGGACGGTTTCCTGCTGGCTGCGTGCTGCCAGTGTGTCGGCTGACGATCGGGAGCACGACTACTTTCTGCAGACAGTGGACCGCAAGGCAAGACAGGTGGCCAAAAGGTTGTTGCACGTCGCGGTCAGGCAAATTCCTGTGAGCCGCCCTCGTGAGTTCACTAAGCTGGCTCTGGATAATTCGCCGACGAAGCGGTACGGACCGAAGGTGCAATTGGCTGGCTGGCACCGGAATCCGATGCCCGGCCCGGCAGGTGCCGAATTCCTGTAAGGTCATATCCGGGTGGCGAGCAGTTGGCTCGTGACGCCTCCCGCAGTGAGGCGGTATCTGCATGCGTCTGCTGGTTGTGATTTACGTCCGGCCCAAAGATCCGCAGATGCTCGAAAGAATCGGGCAGGCTCCGTGGAAGTTTTGCACAAAGCTGGAACTGGCTGTCGAACATGGCGTGGTGTATGACGCTGTCTGAGAACTGGTTTCAGAAACGTGTCATGGTGGTCGACGATCGGGCGCACGCAAAGCGACCGGTTCTGAAAGGCGTGATTGCGACATGTGCAGTGGCGGTCAGCCGCCTGACAAGGGACGTGGCACTGTCCGATTTCCCCATCGCTTCGAAACGTCCCGGCAGAGGATTTTCGCGGAGGTGGGCATCAGGAAGATCCTGCTGGCACATCGTGGTGGACACCGAAACGACTGTACGATGCCCCGGATGGTGTTATACGGCAAAGAGCAGAATGTCGCTCTCCAGACGTTTCTGGCGACGTACGCGCCGACGGATGGCATGATCCGAGTTGTGATCGTGAAGCGTTCAGTCGATTCGTTCTGAGACTGTTCGCCGGAGAGGGGCCATTTTCCTGTACGGATGCAGATGTGTCACCAGAAATGATGATCGAAAGTGTGTTCGATCGTTTGGCCATCGAACAGAACTTTCATGACGTTGAAGAGGTGCGTGGAGCGGGTGAACAGCAGGTCCGAAACGTGTGGTGCCATGTGGCGCGCTGGATCCTGTGTCTCTGTCTGCACACGATGGTGAAATTGTGGTCATGGAAGTGGGCCGGAGAGACGCTGGAGCAGCGAACGGGCCGCCTGTGGGATGAACGTGCTTGCCGACCGAGGCACCCGGATTGCCTGCAGACACGGAAGAAACACCTGCTGCGCGAGACATTTTCTGTGTTGCCGCACCGCCAGCGCGTTGCTCGAAAAATCCCGCGTGTGTTTCAGGGGCTGGCCCGACTGGTCAACGGAACCACGCGATTGTCGGAAAGTGCAGGCTTCATGTGACCTGGTTGGCAGATTCCGGCCGGGAGCGGAGGTTCATATGGGCTTAAAGAGTTCAGGCAGGACGCGTCGCACAGTATTGAGACTCAGGCGTGTTAATCCTCTTCGTATTATTTCCGGGCGGAATCAACCTGATGGGTGCCTGATGCGTGATACGGGAACAGCGTTTGGCCGCCAGCACGACGTTGTGCCCGCGTTCCTCGCAGTGGCAAAGCGGTGTGCTGGAGTGAATTGCGGGAGAGGAGAACAGCGAAATGTCAGGGGAACCGCGTCGTTCGGTAGACCGGATTCTGGAGAATGTGCTGCCGAGTCTGGTGGAGGTGGTGGGACAACTTTCGGAGCAGCACCCGGGTGAGGTGTCCCAGTTGTTCCAGCGTTGTCGCCATCAGCTGCGGGCCTTGAAGAATTTTCACGAAGGAGATTCGCTCGCGGTTGTAGGAGCTGTGATTTCCGCAATTACCGAATTTGAGAAGCAGACATCCGGAACAGGGTCTGGCGTTGGCATGGAGCTGACTGTAGAGCTGGTGAGGGTGGCCTACAACCGGATGCAGCGTCAGCGGCGTGGTGACCGGCGACTACGAGGTGAGGCCGGGCGGTCAGTGGGGCGAGAAGGGGTGGACATTCTGGTTCTGGTTACCGACCGGAAAATTCCGGAATTTACTGAACATTTGCGAGAAGTTGTTGACATTGGATTAGCGGGGCTGCCGTTGGCAGAGCAGACCGTGATTGCCTGCCGCCTTGAAGGCAGGACTCAACAGCAGACCGGCGAGGTCTGTGGAATGCGTCGCGTGGCCGTGCAGCGAGTCGAAGCCCGCTTTCGAGATCTGATTCAGAAGCTGATGAATTCTGACCAAATAGAAGAAGGGTGCAGGGTGGACTGATGACGCAGGAGTTTGACCAGCGTGTTGCAGGACTTACGAGCTCTGTCAGGGATGAGTACGAGGGAGTCTGTCGGGCGATCGACAGGATTTTCCGGGCAGAGCGGTGGCTTGAGAATACCGAACTTGAGCAGCACCTGCGGGGCCCGGACGAAGTGCGACTTCTTGCGGGTGTGTATGCCTTAAAGTTGTGGCTGGAAACCACGCGGGGCGAGGCGTCGGATTCTGAGGGTGCGGCCGTATTCAGGAATCTGGGTTTTGTGGTGCGGGATCGAACGGCAGCGGGTGAAGTGTGGGCATGGGTTGAAGAGTTGAAACTGGCCACCGTTCCTCGCGTTTTTCGGGAATGGATGCCTACGGAGCTGACGGCGAGGCTGGACGTTCGGGGACGAATATTTGTGGTGCCGAAGGAACGCTTTGAGGTACTGCGGCAGCTAACGAGTCGGGGGATGGCGACGGTGTTGCTGGTGCGGCATTTGAGTCTGAATCAACTGCAGGTGCTGAAAGCCCTGCACTCGGAACTGATGGACAATCCCAATGCTGTCAATCAGTTTCGATCGGAAGCGAGGCTGTTGTTGCAGGCGGCGGGGCCTGGAATCGTGCGGGTGATTGACTGTGCGGACTCTGATGGCTGGCCGTATTTCACGATGGAATACTGTCCCGGTGGAAGTCTGGCGGAGCGACTTGTCGAAGGACCAATGTCCCAGGTTCAGGCTGCCGATCTGATTGCTGTCATTGCCCGCAGTCTGGACGCGGTTCACCGCAATCACGGTCTGGTGCATCGCGACATCAAGCCGGCCAATATCTTTTATCTTGAGGGTGGCGAGCCGGCTCTGGGTGACTTTGGGTTGGCCCGTCGGGAAGAGACGGATCTCGTTTATGGAAGTGGCCTTCGTCGGATGCCAATTCTGGGCACCCGTGGCTACATAGCGCCTGAGATTCTTGACCAGTCACTTTGTGTTTCCGGTGAGGACGATTTACAGGTCTGGAAACGTGCGGATGTCTTTTCGCTTGGTGTGACGTTGTATCAGTGTCTTACAGGCCGCTTGCCTTATCAGACGGGTGAAGGGCTTCCGGAAATCGATGGGGTGTTGAAGAACCCACTGGTGCGTTCACGCGACCTCACGCGCGTGGACGTTGTGCTGGATGCAATTTGTACGCGGGCCATCAGAAAGGACCCGGGAAGCCGTTTTTCGTCAGCGCTGGAGTTGGCTGCGGAATTGGAAAAGTGGGTGGTGTCGAATTCCCGGGAGCCGGTTCTTCCGCCGCCAGTGTCAGAACCCGGACGTGCGCAGCACGCAACCCCGCGGCGAAACTGGTGGGCTTCGCAGCAGTCAGCCCTGGTGACGACAGGTGTTGTCGCGGGTGTCGTGATGATTCTGAGTGGAATCCTGTGGGCGACGCGCGGTGGAACGCCGGCGCCGACACAGACTGGCACGAGGTTGGTTCAGCCGCCGGTGTCTCCGTCTGTTGTGCCCGTGCGATCTGAAGAAGAACGCCTCCGCAATGCTGGCTGGAATACAGCGACGGCTCGTGAACTGGTCGAGGTGGCAGCCCCGATTCTTCGTATGATCGCGGGGCAAAACGAGAAATTTGCGGAAAACACATGGGTGCGATTGGAGAGTCTGCAACAGCGAGTTCCTGACGTTCTGATCAGAAATCGTCCGCACGTGGCAGCGGCACTGATTCAGCCGGCGTTCTTTCTGGGTCAGGACCGACGGCTCGGGATGGAGTTACTGGAGGATTCAGGCGACGCTGAGCTGATTGACGACTTGCTGGTGCGTTTTGCAGATCCTGACTTGCTGCCGGAACTGGTGCATATGCTGCATCAGCACAGGCCGGTTCTTCGAAGGTTGCGTGAGCTGGACTGGATCGGTGCTGAGCAGTTGTTACGAGATCTGCCGGACAATGATGCGGGTAGGGTGTACGGAGAATGGCTCGGTCAGATTCTTCGCATGTCCGATTCGCAGCAGTGTCTGGAGATGCTGGCCGTCGCGATGCTGCAGGGGCGCAGCATCATTCTACCGTTGCTGGAGGCTGACCCTGAGTATCGGGACGAGTTCCTGCCCCGCATCTGGCCCACGTTTCGGGACTTGACGTATCAGCAGAAGGAACGTGAGAAGCGATTCAGGTTTTATGCGCAGCCGCTGTGCTGGCGATATCTGCAGCTTGAGCGAAGTCAGCGGGTACTGGAGCTCTGGGGACCGGGCATTTGCGAGGTGTTTGTGGGGCCGGACGCCCTGCGGCAGGAGGCGCACCCGGCGGCAGTGGACCTGTTGCTGGATTGTCGGCAGCCGGTCATGAAATGCCTGACGAATGAAACTCTCCGGCGTAATCCTGATTTCTCGCATCTGCTCTCAAGAAAGCTCAATACTGACGAGTTTGCCGCACTGTGCGCCTTGCTGCTGTTCGATTCGTCGGATGGATTTGCCGTCAGAACGGCGAGTCGGCTGGCCGCTCTGGACGACGACCTGATTCGGCATGAATTGAATGCTGCTCCTCCGGGTTTTCTGGAAAAAACTCCAGTCGTCTATCTGAAAATGGGTTGGAAGGTCCTGTCAGGGGATCGAGTTTATCCGGATGAATGGGCGCAAGTCTTCATCCAGGGATTGAAAGATGCCGCGCTGATTGCTTCGTCGGGAGCATCGACAACGATTTCCCCGATGATCGAAGGTTTCAGAACTGGACTGGAGTTTGGCAGTGACGTCGTCAGTGAAGCACGGTCTGCGTTGCTGGAGAAACTCAGGCGAACTGGAAATGAGCGCGTCACTCGCGAGGAACTGAACAAAGCCTTCCCGGAGCCCGAACACCTCGTGCATTCATTTATGGCAATCCTTGGAGGTCTGAAAAAGAGTATCGACAGTCAGCGAAACCAGCGAGTTTTTGATACACGATATGTCCGACAGTTTTTTCGCTCAGCGAGTCTGCACCCGCGTCAGGGGAATGTCGTTGTGCGGGCCGACGTGAATTTCCTGCGGATTCGGACAAACGATCGCTTTGTCGTCTGTCTTCCGCAGTTCCAGGGAACGATCGCGAGTCGCGACTATCAGGAATTCATCGCCGAACGGACTCGTCTGCTTTCTGAAGCTGACGTCGAGCCGTCAGTCGCGGAACGTACCCGGACCGTCCGGCAGTTAGTGTTTGCGTGGCTGCTGTTGCATCACCCGGATGCGGCAGAATTTGTCGGGACATCGGCTTCAGGAGTATCATTATGAATTCGAAGACATCTGGACGGTCCGCAATGACGTTGCCGCCGGGCAGTGCGAAGCTACGGAAACTGGCTGTTTACGGTCGGCGGTCTTCAGGAAAAACATGTATTTTGAGTGCTCTTGCGATGTCACGCCTTGCCAATCCGAGGGGATACAGTTGCCTCTGGATTTCGGATCATGGTAACTGTCCGGAAGTCACGCCTGAGGAAAATCGTCAACCTGATGATCCATGGCTGGCGCGATGGCGCGGGAAAGACATGCTGACGACTCAGATTGAGCGGATTGATAAGGGGCTGCTTCCGGAGGCGACGGAACTGAAGCATCCGCTGCGATTGATTTACCAGTTCACAAAGTCTGAGACAACGTTGAGACTACCGGATGAGCGTGAGCCTGCGGAAGATACCCCATGGAAAGATGCCGTCGCCACGTTTTTCGTCGAATTGATTGATTACAGCGGGGAACTGATCCATCCGAGTAACGATACCACTTTTGCTGGAACTCTGGCTGCCCATCTCGAACAGTGCGACGGCTTGCTGATCCTCGCCGAGGCGACGACGACACCGGAACAGAACAGCCGATTGCATGCCGACCTCGAACTTCTGGGACAGGTCCTTCCAGCCGTGGCGGAAAGCAGAAAGAAAAACAATGCGGGGCCTTTTCCGATCGCTCTGCTGCTCAACAAATGGGACCGCATGGTCGACTGTGAGACGCTCACGCCATGGCTGCTCGAAGCGAGTCGGCAGGATCTCCCGGTAACCGCGAGGTCTGCAGTGTTTCAGAAAGTTGCCAATGAAATTCAGACAAGTCGGGATGAATTGTTCAGGCAGGCAACGGCCCCACAGAATAGTCTGGCCCAGCAACTGGTCGCTCTTGCTGGTGGCAGCAAGTATTTCAAGACGTTTTGTCTGAGTGCTCTGGGGGCCTGCAGAAGCGAAGTGACGGCCGATGGTGGCAGGCGTGAAATCCCGGTGTCCACGCGGCCATTAATGTCTTTCGGGCTCGAGGATCCTTTTATCTGGATCGCTCAATGTGGTGATGCGTTGCGACTGAACACACTGGAGACCTGCGCCACACAGCTACGGCCATGGTATCTGCATCGGCTGTGCAGTGGATTGCCGAAACGAATCTCCGGAGAATACAGGCGGCTCAGAGCACTGTATCCGGAATCCCACGGAATCACGGATGAACTGCGTACTGTGCGTCAGCGACTGATCAAGCTCTTCGCCAGTGCGTCGGTGATCGCGACCAGTCTTGTCGGGTTGGTACTGGTGCTCTCCGTTCTCGCTGTGGTAGCGATGCGAGATTCATCGCAGTGGAGTCGATTCGGGCCGTTGCTGGATCAGGCGGACCTGGATCGGTCGGGCGTGGAACTACAGTCCCTGCTGGTTCCTGCCGAGGATTATGTGAGCGGCTACATTTTCCCAAAGTGGTATCGTGCCCTGTCGTACCTGCTGATTCAGCCACGTGATCAGGCCATTCAGTATCACCAGGCCCTGAAGAACAGATTGAGTGAACTGCAGACGGAGCAACTGCTGCTCGCACGACTGGAGAAACTGCGTGAAAGCGCTTTGACACAGCAGGCGGAGTTGTCGAGCCTTGAGACGCTGCTCGAGGCAGTTCGCCAGCTGCAGATTCCCGATGAATTCACGCGAGCGCGCGGGACTCACAGCAGAGTGTCGGGTGAAATTGAGACGCTGGTCATGAAAGGGAAGTATGGGGCCGGCTACCTTGAACAGCAGACAGAAATGGATGATGCGATCACGGTCGGTAATGTTGTGAGGGCCAGTGAAATCATCAGGAACTGTCCTGATAACTCTTGGAAAGATCAGTTGAAGGTCAGATTCTGCAGTCAGGCGCCCAGGGTCATGAGCGACCAGATTCGGCGATTGATGGATGCCGCTAACCCGAACCCTGTTACCGCACGCTCGACAATCAGTGAGTATCGTTCAAACCTGCAGGAAATCATGTCGATGGACCAGTTAGAGTTGCTGTGTGCGCGATGGGACGACTTTGTGCAGGAGTACTCTGAATATCATTTCTATTCGCTTTGCGTCGCAGACTCTGATAATCCCGCGACTCTGAAAACGTATCTGGAAATGGTCGGCAATGACGGACCTCGCGCTGAACTTGTGAAAGCTCGAATCGAGTATCTCGACTGGCTGGAGCAACCCCGAGACTGGAATCTGGCGATACGGCTCAACGTGCAATATCACAGCGGAAATGACTTCAACAACCCGGACGTGACAGCGTATCTTGAAGCGGAGGGAGTCGTGTTGGCGTCAAGAAAGGTGGAGGATCTTGATCCGGGCACGGAGATCTCCGGGCTGTCAGGACGTCTGATTGGCAGGAGACCCGGCGATGACGTCCGGCTGAACGTGAGATTTCTGGTCGAGTACGGTGTGTTTGGAACCTATGACAACAACCTCGGGCAATACAACTGCAACAGGAGACTTAGCGACCTCGCCACGGAGGGCGCGATTCGATTGCCGAAAAACGGCGGTGATTCCGGGGCGGAGAAAAACGTCGTCGAATTGAGCGTGACGCCGGAAATCGATGCCGGAATTCCGTTCATTCGGCTGGAGCCCGCGGGAACTCCGCCCATTCTGGAAGATGAGGAGTTCTTGAAATGACTCCGTTTCTGATCGCCCAGGTGCCCTATGGCCAGCAGGGATTCACGCTGCTCCTTGGCCAGGTGACCTATGCCCATCGCCATGTCGCTGAGAGTGCTTTGGATGCCGTGTCAGGAAGGGACGCACGTGCTGAAGAAACCTGTATTTACGTCAGGCGGTCGGCTTCCCAGCGGGACACAGGACGTGATGGTATGGTGTGCCTCGTACTGGCCAACGTCGCCGTCTCTCAACTGGACCCCGACAGCCAGGAACGCCTGCAGTGGAAATTGTCGGTCCTTGTGGACAACCTTGGCGAGGTGATGGCTGCGTCCCAGTCCCAGGCCCCGCAGTACGGCGCGTACCTTGAATCTCCGTTACTTCGTGCATGGGAAATGGATCTGCAGGTTGATCAGCTTCCGTCTGCGGGACGAGGACCTCAAAGCCCCGTGTTCATCCCGCGGGGCAGATCTCGCCCCCCATGGAAACATTGGCCTCGTTGGTTGCTGATTGCCACGCTTGTGCTGCCATGTGTGTTGGTTTGGAAATTCTCTGGCGGGCGTGTCGTCCATGAAACCACAGACCGTACCGTGAAAACACGGTCCACGATATCGTCCCACAGCGACGCACTGGTGTTGAAACAGGAGAGATCGGCTCCACTTCGGCAGTCGCCGTCTCCGAAGCCATGGTCCGCTGTAATCACTGATTGGAAAACAGCGGATGCGAACCCGGATTCGTCCACGAAAACTGGCCGGAACGTTGCCAAAATGCAGCGTGCGATCAAGCGTATGGCCATGGAACTCAAAAATCGATCTGCAACACCGATTGATGAGAGTGACAAGAGACTCCTGAATGACTACCTCAGCGGAGTGTTCGAATCGAAGGGTGTCGCATCATCGAAGACGGTCAGTCAGCAGAAGACAGATGCTGATCTCCCGTCGATACAGCCTCAGTTGGTTGAGATTCTGAAGCGTCTTAAGCAACTCAGGGAGATCGACGTTGTGTCGCTTGGAACAGTGGCGGAAAACCTGGGAAACGAGCCCTTTGAACAGGCGGTCACTGGATGTCTGACAGAGCTGATTCAAAGTCAGATTGTGAAGAACGCCAAAAGACTGTGTTCCGGGGATGTGACTCGTGTCGGTGTCCTTGCGAAACCGGAAATTGCTGTCCGACCGGTGAGTTCATTGCCCGGGGGGCCGGGCCCGGTCGCTGCTGAAGACATGCTCAGAAGTCAAGTCACGGAAAACTGGACATTACCAGCGCAGTTGTCGCAGATCGGGGAACAGTTGCTAACGCTGAGCATTGGTCGGGACCTGTCACCAGATGGACAGAACCTACTAAAGAAGACGCAGGCGGTACTGAGTACCCTGAGCGAAACAGCAAAAGTTCATATCGAGGTCCGTGTGGAGATGCTCGATTTTAAAGATCGGAGTATCAATCGCGGGAACATTCAGGAGACCGGGCTGTTACAGCTTTTGCATCGAGAATCCCTCGTGGTCACTGTGGACGACCAGCATGCGTGGTCAATGAGTAATTGCAGGGAATATATCCGCCCGCTGCTCCTCAGTCGTGCCTCGCAAATCCCCAAAATAAAAACAGCGAACTTTAAACCGGGGAAGAAGCCCGGTTCCCCTGCGGAAATGTTGCGGTTAACGGTCGATGTCAATGCGGTCAAGTTCGACGAGTGGAAGAAGCTTCAGCAAAAACTTGCAAGCTCAATCGCGGAGGTAGAAGCCCTGGCTCCGGGGGTTGCTGCAGATAAAGACATGATTCTGAATGCTGTCGAATGTCGTTGACTGGTATGAGTGTTGCTGATGTTCTTCGAGTTAACAAGGAGTTGTTCTTTGCCGGGTGCCGCTCAGGGAAGTTTGTGAAAGAGTCTGGTTGGTGGCGAACGTCCATCGCCATGGCATCCCGGCGTCTGATTTCCTCCAGGACACCGCCGGCAAATGTGCTCCAGCGGCGGTTTCCCGCGACCAAACGTCAATTGATTCGGCATTTCCACGACTGCAGTTGCCTGGCATAGCAAGCTCGTGCCGTTTGTGGTGGTTGTGCCTGAGATGGCGAAACGTTATCCAGGCGGCGAATAGTCGCGTTTCACTCCGTCGAAACGAAGTCTCAGCTTCTGCACTGCCGAATCCAGCACACAGTCGCCGTTCCACAATCAAGCCGAAAACGCCCGTGTTGCCTGCGTTTTGCTATTGCAAATTGTGCCCGGGTCACAAGACCAGTGGGCTCTTGAAGCCAGCGTGAAGACTGGGGAAGAACGGGAAACATGACCGCCCTGCCGCGCCGGGGCCACACAACTGCCAGCTGAGCCACCTCGCGTGTGTGTCTAAAGGAGTTCCTTCATGGGTTCGCGGATGTCGACGAGGAACTGGGGGCGTCCGGTGGGGTCGGCGATGGTGGTGTTCATCACATCGATCCCGAGGTTGTGATAGGCGGTGCCGATGATTTCCTGAACATCGACTGGTCGGGCGACCGCATATTCGCCAAGACGATTGGTTGCACCGATCGCCTGCCCGGTTTTCATTCCGCCTCCGGCCATCAGGGCGCAGCTGACTTGTGGCCAGTGATCCCGCCCTGCTCCATCGTTGATGCGGGGTGTTCGGCCGAATTCCCCCCAGACGAGGATGGTGACATCGTTGAGCATGCCACGTTCTTCCAGATCGAGTACGAGGGCACTGACGGCCTGATCGAGTTTTCGGCCATGGTCTCTGACCAGTTCGAAGTTCTGTCCGTGGCTATCCCAGCGACCGTAGGAGAGCGTCACAGATCGAACGCCGGCTTCGACCAGTCGGCGTGCCATCAGGAGGTGTTCGTTGCAGGTTGGCGCGCCGTCGTACTGGAATTTCCACGGCTTGCCATCGCCGTAACGTTCCCGGATTTCTGCAGGTTCCTGTGAGATGTCGAGGGCATTGGCGAGTTTGCTGGAGGTGAGTACGCCGAACGCCGCTTCCGTGAAGGCATCCATACCGCTCAGCATGCCTCGTGCATCAGCCTCACGCTTCAGGTGGTCGAGGCTGGCGAGCAGGGTTTTGCGATCTTCCAGTCGATCCAGAGTCACGCCGTTGAGGGTGAGATCTTCCATGCCCTTGCCATTCGGGCGGAAGGGCTGATAGGCGGCTCCGAGAAATCCAGCTGGTCCGGGTTCGGACCAGGGCACATGTGATGTCTTGTCGGCGAGCGCAACGGAGGCCGGGATACCGGGGTCTCGGGGGCCGTAGATTTTTGAAAGGACGGAGCCGATCGCTGGGCGTCCACCGATGGATTCGACGCTGCGACGATTCCAGCCGGTGAGGCATTGGAAGGCGTCATGGGCGCCGTCGCAACCGACGACCGAGCGGACAACGACGAGGCGATCCATGATGGCCGCCAGTTTCGGGAAGCACTCCCCGATCTGAATCCCGGGGACGGCGGTTTCGATCGGACTGAACTCACCGCGAATTTCGCGTGGGGCTTCGGTTTTGATATCCCACATATCCTGATGCGGAGGGCCACCACCGAGGAAGATATTAATGATGGCTTTTCCGGAGCGGGCGTTGGCGTTCCCGGAAATCGATTCTGCACGCAGCAGGGACGCGAGGCTGGCGGGGGCCGCCGAACCCATCGCAAAGCCACCAATTTTCAGGAAGCCGCGGCGAGCAATTCCGTCGCAGTAGCGGGCTGACTGACCGAGAATGGTAAGCATTGTGGCCGACTCCGGTAAGGAGGTAGGAAAACCGGATTTGTAGTCCGAACTTCGGTCCGGACGACAACAGAAAGGTAGGCAGGTGTGTTTTCTGAGTTGGCTGCTGCGGCGTTTGTCGAGGAGTTCGGCAAATGGACCGGAGCAACTGCAGAATCTGAAAATCAGTACGGAGAGCCGTCACTGATCCGGTCCCTGCGGCTGAGTGCTGTGCAGGACGCCAGAACAGGACATCGTCAAAACTGAGGCTGAAACTATGTCAGCCTTCAGGTTGGCAACCGCGATTTTGACTCAAAAAGTGCTGCAAGTCCAGTGTGTAATGGCAAACCCGTCCGGAGGCAGGGGAAATCGCCGGACTTTGCGGACGGCTTTCAGGAGGGGGCTGCCTGGTGAACTGCTCTGTTTGCCTGTATGCTGTGCCGTAACGCCAGTCCGCAATGCGGGGTGTTCCGCGGCGGATGTGCTTCCTGCAGGTCGTCCGGGGCCGGGCTGTTCGTTTGGCGGGCGGAGTTCAGCGCTGTTTACGGTGCGAGTTGCCTGACCGGGGTGTGGTGATGGTGGAGCATTTTTGCCTGAAAGGTGAGTATTTCGATGAAAACACGACGGATTTTGCTGAGTCTGGCTGCGGTAGTGCTGCAGGTGGTTGGTGTGCTGGGGGTGTCAGTGGCCGACGAAAAGTGGGTTACGTTGTTCGATGGCAAAACCCTGGATGGCTGGGAGCGAGTCGGTAACGAGAAGAGCATCTGGGAAGTTCGTGACGGAGCCATTCAGGGGTCCGGAGAAGCCTCGATGCTGGTCTGTACCAAAGGTCCCTACCGCAATTTTCGCTACCGTGCTGAGATCATGATCAATGACAAGGGCAACAGCGGACTGTACTTCCGAACGACTCGAAAGCCCGGATTTACGGACGGCTACGAAGCGCAGATTGACAGCACGCATACCGACCCGATTCGTACAGGTTCGCTGTATGGGATGAATCACATTTACAAGCGACTGGTTGAACCCGGCACGTGGTTTACCTACGACATTGAAGTTCGGGACGACGTTTGGCGTGGTCGCGATGTGACTCGAATTCGGGTGACTGTCGACGGAAATGAACTGTACGAATACCTCGATTTTGACCAGACCTTCAAATCCGGTCACTTTGCGTTCCAGCAGCATGATCCGGGCAGTCGAGTCTCCATCCGCAAGGTGGAAGTTCAGGAGTTGCCGGAAAAATCAAAGTAGGCATTTTGGTCTGCGATGCGAACCATGCAGCGCCCGGATTCATGGAAAGTGGCCGGGCCGCTGCATTGGGGCGTTTGGGCGGGCGAAAGTGACAAGTGACCACTGTCGGATGTGTGATGGGGACAAAGGTGTCGTCGGGAGTTGTGTTCCTGCGGTCCCAATCCAGCCCGGTGATCGACGCGTTCGGTTGTCACACGTGTGTTCCTGGATTTACGGAAATCTGTGTTCTGTTCCTTACATGATGGATCTGCTGAAGACTCATGCCGCTGCTTAGCCTGAAGAATCTGACGTTTACCTATTCCAAACCCAACCTGCTGGAGAACATTACGCTGCACATTGAGCGTGGCGAACGCATCGGGCTTGTCGGTCGTAATGGGGCTGGTAAATCGACGCTGATGAAATTGATTGCCGGACTGCTGAAACCCGACGATGGTTCAGTGGAGATGCTGGCGGATACTTTGGTCGCTCGTCTGGATCAGGAAGTGCCGTCGGGCGGGGATCGCACGGCGTTTGAGATGGCCGCTGAGGGGTTCGGGGCACTCGGGCCGTTTGTTGCCGACTACCGCAGTCTGGGCAACCGCATGGTGGAAGGCCATTCGCTGTCGAAGGCGGAATCCGCGCGATACGAGGCGGCCAGTACGGCGCTGGCTGACGCGGAATGCTGGTCTGCCGCGGATGATCTGGAGACGTTGCTGCTGGAAATGCAGCTGCCTCCGGATGTCCTGTTCTCCTCGTTGTCGGCGGGAATGAAGCGCCGGGTGTTGCTGGCTGGGGCAATGATTCGGAAACCGGACATCCTGTTGCTGGATGAGCCGACTAACCATCTGGACATTGAGTCCATTCTCTGGTTGCAGGGCTTCCTGAAACGTTTTGAGGGGACTTTGATCTTTGTCACCCACGACCGGGTGTTTCTGCAGGAGGTCGCTGACCGGATTGTTGAGGTGGATCGGGGGCGCGTGTTTGACTGGACCTGCAACTATCAGACATTTCTGGTTCGCAGGGATGCCCTGCTGGCGGCGGAAGCGGTCGAGCAGGCGCAGTTTGATAAGAAGCTGGCGGAAGAAGAGGTTTGGATTCGTCAGGGGATCAAGGCCCGCAGAACTCGGAATGAAGGCCGTGTCCGGGCGTTGAAGGCGATGCGTGAAGAGCGTCGGCAGCGTCGACAGAAGGTGGGAACGGCAAAGTTGCAGGTGCAGGAGGCGGAGCGTTCCGGCGCACTTGTGGCACGTCTTGAACATGTCACTCAGACCTTTGGTGACAGGACCGTCATCCGGGATTTCAGCACGACTGTGTTTCGCGGCGACAAGATCGGAATTGTGGGACCGAACGGTGCCGGAAAATCCACATTGCTGCGGATTCTGCTGGGACAATTGTCACCGACATCCGGCACTGTGCGGCTGGGAACCAACCAGTCCGTCGGGTACTTCGATCAGCTGAGGAACCAGCTGGATGAAACGAAAAGTGCGCGAGAAAACATCAGTGACGGGACGGATTTCCTGATGATCAACGGCCAGAAACGCCATGTGATGGGGTTTCTGCAGGACTTTTTGTTTTCTCCCGATCGGGCTCACACGCTGGTCGGATTTCTCAGCGGTGGAGAGCGGAACCGATTGTTGCTGGCAAAAATGATGTCGAAGCCAGCGAATGTGCTGGTGCTGGATGAACCCACAAATGACCTCGACGCAGAAACTCTGGAACTGCTGGAAGACGTACTGCCGGATTTCAGTGGAACCGTATTTCTGGTCAGCCACGACCGGGCTTTCCTGAACAACGTGGTCACCAGTACGATTGTTTTTGAGGGGCACGGCGTTCTTGGAGAGTATGACGGTGGTTACGACGATTGGGCGCGGATTCGTGATCAACGACTGGCCGCAGCCCGGGAAGCAGCGACCGTCAAACCAGCCGTGGAGAAAAACTCTGCGGCAACAGGGACCTCCGGCGGAGCTTCACCAGCGGTCTCCTCAGCCCCCGTGAAAACTCGCAGGCTGAGTTTCCGTGAGCAGCGTGAGCTGGAGGAATTGCCTGAGCGGATCGCCGTCCTTGAGGCCCGGCAGACGCAGTTGAATGCAGAGATGGCCTCGGAGGGATTCTTTCAGTCGGCGGGACCGCGGATTACTGCTGTCACCACGGAGCTGGCGAGGCTGGGCGAAGAACTGGCTCAGTGTTATCAGCGTTGGGAGACACTGGAGGGGTAAGCCGGTTGAACGGTGACTTTGCTGCCATGGAATGATCGCCACTATGGAATGCAAAAGGGCGAGAGCGATGCATCTGACTCGACGACTGGTGATAGTGATGCTGATCATCATGGGACTGATTGCCGTTTTTCAGCGGAAGCTGATGTATCCGGCGGCGCGGGCCGAGGCACTTCCGGTGGCTGACTTTCCGTGGTTGGCCCAGTTTTTTGAGCAGCGTCAGGACGTGCGTTTGAAAGCTGCGGATGGCGTGCAACTTGGGGCCTGGCATCTGCAGCGCGCAGCACGACCATCGAATCGACTGATCCTGTTGTTTCATGGAAATGCCGGCCATCGTGCCGGACGGACGTTGTGGTATGAAGTTGCTGCGTCTGTGGGCTGTGACGTGCTGGCGATTGACTACCGCGGCTATGGGGATTCCGAAGGAGGTCCGACGGAAAAGGGGCTGATCCTTGACAGCGAGGCGGCATGGGAGCATGCGACAGGCACGTTGAAGTTTCGGCCGGAGCAGATTCTGATTGCCGGAGAATCTCTTGGTGGAGGAGTGGCCGTGCAACTGGCTGCCAAGCTCTGTCGTCGCCAGCAGGCTCCGGCCGGGCTTGTGCTGCTGGCGACATTTGATTCCATGCTGCATGCCGCGATGCACAATTTTCCGTGGCTGCCTGTACGTCGATTTCTGCTGGATCGGTACCATTCTGATCAGCACATTGCTGATGTGACGTGTCCGTTGCTGCAGTTTCACGGGGACCAGGACACGATTGTTCCGCTGAAGCTGGGCCGACGTCTGAACGAGATGGCGCCGGCGGCCAGTTCGGACGGCAGGCCGAAAGTCTTCAGGGTGTTTCCTGGTGCTGGTCACAACAATCTGCTGCGTCAGCACGCGCCACAGATTCGGGACGAAATTCGCAGGCTGCAGGGGTGAGCTTTGACGTGGACATTGTACCTGTTTCGCAACTGCGAAGGGATAGGGCCACAACAGACAGGAGGATTGATGATGCGTTGGGGAACTGGCGTCTGTCTGGCGATGCTGATGGCCGGTCTGGCGGGCGCAGCGGAAGTCGAGTTTGTTGTGGGAGGGCTGACGAAGTCAGAGGGGGGAGACTGGAACCCCGCCGAGAGTGCTCTGCGGGCGCCCTTTGGCGTAGCCTTTGATTCGAACCAGTTTATGTGGATTGTGGAACTTGATGGTGGGCGAGTGTTTCGGCGGTCCGCATCCGGGGAACTGAAACACGTGGGAGGTGATGGGTCTCGCAGCTATCGAGGTGACGGGGGGCCGCTGTGGAAGGCGACTTTTGATGGCATGCATAACTGTGCGGTACTGGCGAATGATGATCTGTTGATCGCTGACAGCTGGAACCACTGTGTTCGGCGTGTTTCAGCCAACACCGGGATTACCAGCACGATTGCGGGTACGGGGCAACGCGGGTTGAGTGGTGATGGAGGGCCGGCGACTCAGGCCACCTTTGATTACGTGATGTGTATCACGCTGGATCCCGCGGGCGAAACTCTGCATCTGGCGGACCTCAATAACCGCAGGATACGGGCCTTGAGCATGAAGACCGGAATCGTGACGACGGTGGCCGGCAATGGTCAGCGTGGTGTGCCGCGTGATGGTGACCTGGCAGTGGATGCCCCGCTGGTGGATCCTCGCGCCGCGGCGGCCGATGCAACCGGAAAGTTGTACATCCTGGAACGGGGTGGTCATGCGTTGCGTTGTGTGGGAATCGACGGACGAATACGGACGGTGGCGGGAACGGGACAGCAGGGGTTCATCGATGGACCGGCGCTCGACGCCCGTTTTGGTTCCCCGAAGCATTTGTGCCTTGATGGCGAGGGAACGGTCTTCATCGCTGACGATCAGAACGGGGCGATTCGATGCTATTCGGAAAAGTCAGGGCAGGTTTCCACGGTACTCGGGCGTGGCCACGGAGATCCGCGAATCCAGTTAAAAAATCCGCACGGCGTCACGTGGCATCGCCAGTGGCTGTATGTCGTGGATATGGGGAACAATCGAATTCTGCGAATGCAGGTGCCGTGATCTGACCGCGCAGCAGCCCACGTTGCCAGTTTGCATGGACGGATTCGGTCCGTGGTGAGGACAGCGAGCGTCGCCTGTGAATGAGCAGGACGTTGCGGGGAAGCGGTAGGTCTGCGATTGTTGTGCGGCCAGGTGGTCGAGTTCGGGAGAAACAGCGGCGTGGCGGGTATCACACTGACAACAGCCATCCTGTGGAGCTTGTGCAGAAGCCTGCTGGTGGGCCTGCTGGCTCTGATTCCATTGACAGCGCTGCAATCAGTGCTGTCTGCGGAAAGGAGTTTACCGCGTCGTCGGCTCTGGCTGTTGACCGCGATGGGGCCATTCTTTGTGCCGGAGTTACTCACGGGGTTTCAGTACCGGCTAACGGCGGCGTCGCTGGCTGCGTCCGGGGATCTGCGGGTGCATCTGGTTCTGACGGAACTTCTTTATGGCAGTCTGCTGATATTTCGGGCCGTCGCCGTGGGGATGTTGCTGCAGGCGATTCTGCCACCGACAAGGGGCGTGTCGCCTGCACTGCACTTGTGGGGCATGTTGCGGGGGACGGGAGATCGCTGGGCCTGGTGGCTGGGCTGGGGGCGTCTGCAGGTGACGGGACGCTGGCGTGCCCTGCTTGTTTCGTGGTGTCTGATGTCGCTGGTTTCGTTCCAGGAATTCGAAACGGCGGCGTTGATGCAGATTGATCGTCATCCGGTGACGTGGACTGTCTGGTTGTTTGACGCTCAGGCGGCCATGCAGCCTTTGACACAATCGTTGCGGCAGTGTGTTCTGCCGGTGGGCCTCGCGATTGTGTTGCTGCTGCCCCTGTTACTGACTCCTCGTGATCGGACGGGAAGAGGGAGCCAGGAAGCAACCCAGCCTACGGGGCAACAACCCGGGTTGGGTGCAGCACTCTGGGTCAGTCGGGTGTATGTGATCGTTGCGGCCTTATTGTTGGTCATCCTGCCACTGGGACGTTCGTTGATTCCGGCGCTGGCGGGACTTGGCTGGATGTTGAAGGACAGTCGTCTGATCCTTCAGTCCGTGCAGCAGGTGCTGGTATCCGCCGGGTTTGCGGTGACTGCTGCTGTGATAGGTCTGAGTCTGTGTGAGTTGCTGAGGCCGCGTGGTGGCGAGATGCGTACTGGGTGGCGGGAGTGTCTGCTGACTGTCTTACTGTTACCGGGCCTTGCCGGGCCTCTGATGCTTTCCCTCACGTTGCTGAATATATTTCAGTGGGGCATTTTTCGGTGGTTGTATGACACGTGGTTGCCGTTGTTGCTGGGGCAGGTGCTGTTCATTCTTCCGAGAGCGTTTGCGCTCAGCGTATTTCTGCGAGGCCTGAGTCAGCCGGAAGCCACCTATGCGGGTGAGTTGCTGCGGAGTTCCGGGTACCGGGAGATCCGGAAAAATGGTGACTCACTTGTCTGGTATCTTCGGGATGTCCGTTGGCTGCTGGGGGGCTTATTGTTGACACAGTGGTGTTTCTGGGACGTGACGGTTGCATCGCTGCTGCGTCCGGTCACTCTGGAGCCCGTAGTGACTCGCCTGTACAACGAGATGCATTTTTCGAGGACGGAGGCGTTACTGGGGTTGTCATTTCTGGCGGCCGTAACGCCTGTGGTACTGTGGGGACTCGCGTTGTTGTTGTCGCGAGTGGCAGGAACGAAAAAAGGACACAGCATCGACTGACGCTGCGTCCTTTGGATAGCCGGTATTCGATTTCAGAGAGATCGAAAGCTGCCGTGGATTAGTAGCGATCGCCACGGTCACCACGATCGCCGCGGTCACCTCGATCACCACGTCCGCCGCGACCACCACGGTCACCACGATCACCGTAACCACCGCCGTAGCCGCCGCCGCCACCACCGTAGCCGCCGCCACCACCGCCGTAGCCACCGCCACCGCCGCCGTAACCGCCGCCGCCACCGCCGCGACTTTCACGAGGCCGGGCTTCGTTGACGACGATTGTACGGCCATCGAGATCCGCGCCGTTCAATGCACGAATCGCTTCGTCACCGCCGGTCGCCATTTCGACAAAGCCAAAGCCCTTCGAACGACCGGTTTCACGATCCGTGACGACCTTGGCGGAAGTCACTGTGCCGTACTGCGCGAATGCCTTTTCGAGGCCTTCGGATGTGGTACCCCACGCGAGGCTTCCCACAAAAATGTTCTTACTCATCACACAAACCCTGAGCCTTGCAGCTCCCAAAACACTGATCGCTGCCCCAACGGCAGCTGTTTGAACACGCAAAGAATTTTTCCGGGCTGGGCTTTGGGGCGAACGTCGTTTATCAGCACTGAATTACCTTTTGATGCGAACTGCCGGATCCTGCCAGAAGCAGTCAGGCGTCACATCAGGAAACTTCACTGTTGATGGTGATCGACGCAGGACACAACACTCAACCACCCGGAAATGTTGGGGGGAGACTGCAGAGAAACTCAAGTCTTAAACCGAGAACACTGTAGCATCACTCCATAGAAACTTCGCGAAGAGGGCTTGTTTGAGCACCCACCCACGAATTCTCTGATTGGAGACTTTACGAATTGCCGCTGGAAATAGCAAGGTGGCATGCAAGGGAAGCCGGCACGGTTTTCCGGTTTTCTGCCGGTTTTTGGGAGGACGGGCCGGGGGATTTTCCGGGGACTCGTGCGTTTGTGGACCGCAGACTTCGGATTTTGCCGTGCACGAATACGGCGAATTCTGTTGAAATCCCCGTTTTTTTAATCCCGATTTGTCGATGAACCCAAATCCCGTTAGCCTTATCTGCGGGGATAGCGTGTCGGAAAGGCCTCAGCGTGCCTGCGAGCAGGACGAGTGCCTGGTTCGATCGCCCGTCAGAGCTTTTCCCGAGGATTTTGCAGGAATACCACGGGGTTGGTCACCTGGCAGTTTTTTCTGGCTCCAGCGCAAGTGAAGCGGTCCTATGACACTGACACTGAGTTATTTCGGGAAGACCACAGTACCGGTAGAAGTGGAAGGATTCACTCCGGACTGGGCCGCCGACAAGACCCTTGCGGAGATTGAGCGTTTTGAAATCTTTGAAGGTAATCGTCGGATTCCACTTGGCGAAATGTTTCGGGTGACCGGAAGTCCTGACGACGGCAATCTGGTTTTCGAAGGCAATCTGTCTGGCGTGCACTGGCTGGGGGCTCATATGGGAGCCGGGACGGTAAGGATTATCGGCAACGCCGGCCGACATGTGGGCAGCCAGATGAAGGGCGGAGCCATCACTGTTGAGGGGGATGCCGGGGGATGGGTTGGCGCGGAAATGAAGCGGGGCAGGATCCACGTGCATGGTAACGCCGGGCACCTTGTTGGGGCGGCTTATCGCGGCGCGACTCGTGGAATGACTGGCGGAACAATCCTCGTCAACGGCAATGTGGGGAATGAAACCGGATTAACCATGCGGCGGGGCTTGATCGCTGTGGGCGGCAATTGCGGAGACCTCGCTGGCTTCAACATGATTGCCGGTAGCCTGCTGGTGTTTGGGGAATGCGGGATCCGACCTGGTGCCGGGATGCGGCGAGGAACGATCGGATTGCTGGGACCGAGGCCACCGGAACTGCTTCCCAGCTTTCGCTATGCGGCCACATGGCGCCCGCAGATTCTGAGCGTAATACTGCGATTCCTGCGTGACCAGCAGTTTGCGTTCAACCCGGAATTGCTCCGCACGGCGGTGGATGTGTATCGCGGAGATCTCGTGGCCCTGGGCCTTGGCGAGGTGTTCTTTCCCGCTGCTCAGGCGGTCTGACGGTCGGGTGGTGGGGGCTCTCGAAAACATCATCTCCGCAGACGCTGCGCGGTAGCGACACGGCTGGCTGTGAATGCCGCAAGTGGCTATTGTCGCTGCCCCTCTGCCAGTATCGATGCACCGGATCGCTCAGCTGTTGAATCAGTTGCCTCGGCACTCTCCGCATTCCGGTTGCTCCTGACTTTCGCTGAGCAGACTGGGAAACAGGATTTGTCCCGGATACAACCCGTGACTCCGGATCCTGTGGGGAGGCCTGGCAGCCTCCGGGGATCCCACGAACTTTGATTCAGGAACCTGTCATGTTCAGAGAACAACGATGCGTAGCTTCCACACCAATTCGGTGCGCGTTGATTGCCCTTGTGGTTCTGGTCACCGGGGGGGCTTGCGAAGACGCGTTTGGGCAGAGTCGTGAACGGGATTCGAAAAAGAAGGACTCCTCCACTTCGCCGCAGCAGCTTGAGGCACGTATCAGCAAGGCTGAAGAGCAATTGCTGGAGGAGTACCTCGCGATTGCGACTGAGTTTTACAAGCAGGGCGAGAAGGAGCAGTCCATCAGCGTGCTGGAACGCATTTCGCAGATCAATCCCCGTATGGAAGGGATTCGCCAGCGAATTGATGGTATCCGGGAAGAGCTGATTCAGGAAAACGGTCTGAAGGTGGACTTCGACACCTCCAAACTCTGGCTGCCACTGGCCGAGGTCGAGGAGGGGAAGCCATTGCGGCTGGCAGTGACGGGAGACTACAAGCTCGACCTGACGGCCTCGCTGACGACGACGGGTTTGCCCACTGGAGATCCTGCGAGGGATCACGTGGCTGGTGCCCCGTTTGGGGCGTTGATCGGGATGGTCTTTACGGAGGGGAAGCCGGGAGAACCGTTTCTGATTGGCGGTGGTGTGGAACACACCCCGAAAAAAACGGGTACATTATTCCTGAGAGTGAACGTCCCGATCGTTGCGAAATGCAAAGGTGAGTTGAAGGTGCAGGCGAGCGGTGCCGTCAAGCCGGTGTCAAAAGCGAAACGCACAACTCCGTGATCCATCGGAGCCTGACCTGATGGAGCAGATTTACAGCGGGGGCATCTGGCGGGCTCAGCAGGTCGCGTCAGGGACGTCCCGGCGGATTGCCCGTTTGCCGGGAGGCTCTGATTGATGGGTAACGTCTTCTCAGGTGAGAAAATGCTGAGCCTGCTCGGGGGCGGGTGACGCCGTCCGGAGTCTCGTTTTCTTTGCACCGATTCCTGCTATGATTTGTCATCGGGGATGCCTTGAGTGTGTCGGTTTTTGAGGGGCACTGGGACCTGCTGGGCGACGTCATCGCTCGATCCTGCGTGGACTCAAGTCTGTGTCCTGTTTGGCCAGTGAGTGTTGGGCACGGCGATTTTCCTGCGGGTGCGTTCTGCGACGCCCACTCCGGTGCAGAGATCGTTGCGCAGACATGTAGCAGGCATCGTGTTTTTTTGAGGCGGAAGCAGCTTGAACCAGTCGCATTCGGACGACACACCGGCGGGATCGGCGGACCTGAGTGATCTCAGGATTGGCGAGTTTCAGTTGCTGCGCCGTCTGGGAAGTGGCGGCATGGCTGATGTCTATCTTGCGGAACAGACATCACTCGGACGGCATGTCGCGGTCAAGGTTCTGAAAAGTGCTTCCCTGCAGTCCAGTGGCGACGTGCTGCTTCGCCGATTTGAGCAGGAGGCGCGGGCCGCCGGGGGTGTGAGCCATCCGAATCTGGTTCAGGTGATTACGACTGGACGCGAGGGCGACCTGGCCTACATCGTTCAGGAATATGTTCCCGGAATGAATCTCAGCCAGTGGATACGACGAAACGGACCCCCGGATTACGGGACGGGGTTGAAGTGGTTGCAGCAGATTGCGTCAGCACTGCGAACCACATCAGAGTCCGGAATTATCCATCGGGATGTCAAGCCAGAGAACATTCTGCTGACGCGTTCCGGGGTTGCCAAAGTAACGGACTTTGGTCTGGCGCAGCTGAATCAGCCGAAAACACCGCGAATGAATCTGACTCAGGCCGGTACCACCATGGGGACTCCGTGGTACATGAGTCCGGAGCAGATTCAGGGCGATAAGCTGGATGAGCGTTCCGATCAGTACTCACTTGGGGTCACGGCCTATCACATGTTTGCCGGTCAGCCGCCGTTCTCCGGAAAAAATCCCGTGACGGTGGCGGTGCAGCATCTGAAGGAGAAGCCGTTGCCTTTGAGTCATTTTCGAGCGGATCTGCCGAAGGCACTCTGCGATGTGATTGAACGCATGATGCAGAAGAAGCCGGCAGACCGCTTTCCTGACGCGGCAACGCTTGAACAGGCTTTGACGGCACTGAATCTGGTCCCGGTGAACGAGGGCCTCGAACGCAATGGGGGCTTCCTGAGTGCCGTGCGCCGGCTTCGCAGGCCCCTGCAACTGGCGGCAGTGATGATTTCAGCCTGTGTGAGTCTCGGGTACTTCGGCAATCGCGTGTTGCATCCACCGCTGCGTCTGGACCGCCCCGCGATCACTCAGCCGGTGGCCAGAGAATCAACAGCGGCAAGACAATTTGCCCGGGCGATTCTGCAGCCTGACCGTCAGGATCTGTGGCGGGCGGTCTCACGTTACTTTCCGGGGACGCCGGAAGCAGATATGGCATCGCTGCAATTGGGAGTGATGCTGATGTCCAGTATCGTTCCGGACAGCGATCAGGCCTACCAGGCGTTTACAGAAGTTCGTGAGCAGGGGGAGCTTGCTCCTGAAAAAAGCTACCTGCAGTTTCTCGGAATGATTGGCCAGGCCTACGCCCTGAAGGATCGGGAGCGCAGTTCCGAACTGGAGCTGATTCTTTCTGACATCGACGAGCGGATCGAGCAGTACGAATCTGATGACATCATGCAGCTTGACATGGACCGCGCCCCGGAAGAGCTGCAGAAGTTCTTCTCCAGAATCCTGCAGTCACGACGTCAGCAACAGGCAGAGAACGAATCTCCAGCGCCCCGCGGGCGTTAAGTGATCGTCGCTATCCTCCGGTCTGAAGTTCTGTTGAACGTGACACCCTGCTGCTCAGACTGGATCATCGTCAATGAAATTCGGAGCGGGATAGTCCGGATCCTCTTCAAAATCCGCATCGTCATCGATCATCAGCAGATTCCCGGCAACCAGCTGGTCCTGATCTGCGTCGCTGACCAGTTCTGAATCATCGAGCTCTTCGTCGGAAAGTTCCATGATATCCAGTGGTTCAGCGTCGTCGTTTTCTGGCGCAGTACTGCTGAGCAGATTGGGGTCTGTCTCGTGACGACTGCGGAGCACCAGTCGAATGGGAACCTCGCGGAACGGAGTCGCTTCACGCAGAAACCCCAGCAGATAGCGTTTCCACGATTCGTCGAGCAGTGTGGAATCGTTGCATTTCAGCACGATGGTCGGTGGTGAGCCGGCAATTTGTGAAGCGAAGTAGATCCGAGGTCTGCGATTTTTTCGCATCGGCGGTTCATTACGTTCGATGGCCATCCGCAGGGCCTTGTTGAGCCTGGCCGTGGTCATTCTCAGGTTGGCCTGTTTGAACACCGATTGCGCGAGGTTGACCAGTTTGCGGATATTGCGGCCGTCTTTGGCGGTGATGATGGCGATGGGGACATGTCGCATCGATTCGAAACTGTTCATCAGGTATTTGACCCAGCGTTCCGTGGTCATACCTTCTTCGATTGCGCGGTCCCATTTGTTAATGACGAAGATACAAGGCTTGTAGTGCTCCCCGATCTCTTCGACCAGTTGCTTATCCACTCGGGAAATTGTCTGCGTGGCGTCAAAGAACATCAGCACCAGATCAGCGCGGCGGATACTGCGTTGGGCACGCACAAGGCCATAGAATTCGATGTCGTTTTCGAGGCTCTTTCGCTTGCGAACGCCTGGAGTATCAATGGCAACAAGTGATCGACCATCCATTTCAAAGCGAATATCGATACTGTCTCGCGTCGTGCCGGGAATTTCACTGACGATCACACGCTCACACTGAGCCAGTTGATTGATGAAAGTGCTCTTGCCCACGTTACGACGTCCCACGACCGCGATTCGCAGGTCGGCAGGCGCGAGCAACTTATCGCCTTCCTGAGTTTCCTGTTCGCCCTGATTCGGCAGCATGCTGACCAGTTGCTGGATCAGTCCCTCACGCCCCCTGTTTGCCTTCACGCTGGTGGTGACATAGGGGACCGAAGCCAGTTGTAAAAATGAGGCGGCCTCTGTGTCGAGTGAGTTGGAATCGCATTTGTTGACAACCAGCAGCACCGGTCGTGAGACCTTGCGCAGGCGTCGAGCGACCTCTTCGTCAAGGGGCGTGATGCCGGCCTTTGCATCGACCACAAACATCAACAGATCAGCTTCGTCAATCCCGGCCTGAATCTGTCGCTCGATGTCGTCTGACAGATCGTCGCTGTCGACAATTCCGATACCGCCGGTGTCAGTCAATTCGAAATACCGATCGTGCTCATGCATGATCCATGTGACACGATCGCGTGTAACGCCGGCCGTTGGGTCAACGACTGAAATCAGCCGATCCGCCAGCCAGTTCAACAGCGAACTTTTTCCGACGTTCGGGCGTCCCGTGATCGCCACTTTCGGAATTCCCATGTCCCCGTGCCTTCTCTCTCTGATTCTAAAATCCGTCCGCAGGCACTGATGCCATTAATTCTGTGTTGCCCCGTGAGTTCCCGCGGATGGCGCAGCGACCTTGCGACAGGCTGCTCTGGCCTGGTTCGGACGTCGCAAACCCGCATAGTCTATACAGAGAACCCAGAGGAGACACGCGGTTGCGGAATTTCTCGCCCCAGTTTTTGCAGAAGTCCCCTGGCGGGAACCGCTCTCAGACGCAGACACTGGAATCTCGATGGGTCGTTGCCCGACGAATTTTCCTGAATCGCTGTCAATCCGGGCGAATCTGCTTGACTTTTTCACGTCAAGCAAATCTGCTGGTTGGGGATAATACTGTGGCTGATTCTGCCCCCGCAGTTGCTTTTGTCGCCCAACAGCAGCTCTCACGCAACCGCCCCGTATCGTCTCGCGTTCGGAAATGCGGCTGGACTGCCGCAGTGGCAATCTCCGAAGTCGGCCGTTGTCCGTCAGACAGCTTGCCCCGCGATCCGCTCGCGTCGAGCGAACCGATTCAGGTAAGTACGAGGTTCCTCACGGTGGCGCCTACCGTGCACACCTGGCCTGGCTCCTCAGAGTAGGCATAACAGGGAAAGCCGCACCTGCCTGCCGATCAGAGTTGCCAGGAGACGAACCTCGTTGTGCGCTGAAGGCCCGCCGGTTACCGGACACCTTTCAGGCGGGAAGCCGGCTCCGACCCGGACATTTGCAGGATGGTGCCGATGACTTTCGAGCTGCCGCTTAAGGGGGGCACAAAGGCCTCGGTGGCTGAGGCGGGCATCACTCGACCTTCCCGGCTCTGCCAGATTGCGTCCTTACCGCGTCCAGCCGGAGTCCCGGATTTCAACGGCCTTTTGATTGTTCCGGCCGGTTGCTGTGGCTCAGTCGAGGGAGTCGCTGAGGCTGGTTTCGCTTCCGTGCGCTGCGGCGCAGTTGACTTCGACGCTGGTTTGAGCTTCGGTTGCTGAGAATTCGAGGGGGAATCTGCCGGTACGGTTTCCCCAGGCTTCGATGCAGGTGGATCCTTTTTCCGTGGGGCGACCGTAGTGTCCAGAGTTTTTCCGCTGAGAAAATCTCCCAGCGAAATGATCTCTGATGATTCAGAGGCTACGGGATCAGGTTGCAGAGGAGTTACCTGAATTTCATTGGCAGGCGACCGTGGAGGTGTAATGGTCGCGGTGTTCCGCCTGCCCTGGCTTGTGAGCGGCAGGACTGTCGCGGGGGTCGGCATCGGGCCGGGAACTGAATCACTCTCAGCAGGCATCGGTGCCGGTCTGATGACGGGAGCAGATTTCAATGGGGAAGGCAGACCGGTGGCTGCCGGACCGGGTTTCCCGGGGCTTGCGTTCAGCGACTTTGTGTCGCCGCCAGGCGAACCAGGCAGCGGCGACACAGTGCGTACCCCTGGCGGCGCAGTGGACGCGCTTGGTCCGGGTTCGACGGCTGGAGGACCCGATGTTGCGGGGGCAGCAGGCGCGGGAGTCTGATTCGCCGGTGAAGCAGTACCCTCAGTTGGTGAACTGGCGGGCGCCGGCGGCATCGGGCTGACCGTGGGGGGGGCGGAAATCGTATCCGGGGTGACCGCTGGTTGCGAAGTCGCCGCAGGAGTTTGTGGTGGAGCCGGTGTGGAGGGTGCTGGTGCGATCGAAGGTTGTGCGGGTGTTCCGGCTGGCCCTGGTTGTGAACCCACCTGGTTCGGTGCCGGTTGCCGCGGAGTTGCAGGTGATGTGACTGCGGGTGTGCCCTGCCCGGTCGCCGTATCCTTCGGGCTTGCCTTGCCGGCAGCGATGGGGGCTTGTTTACCGACCCCTGGTAATTCCTTCGAGAGCGCCGCGGACTTGGTAGTTGGTGGCTTCTCGGCCACATTCTCCGGCGCATCCTGAGCGACGCGATCAAGGTAGATCGACAGTGCGTTTGTGGCATGGTAGAGAGGTGAGCAACTGACGTATTCCCGACGATTGGACATCAGATCGCGAGCCGTGGTCTCAATAGCGGTACGAACCCACGGCTCTTTCAGTTGCTGCTGAGAAACCGACATCATCAGGAATTCCAGCAGATGCCCTTCGCTGGCCATCCGTTTATCGAAGTCCTGCTTGAATTCGCGTGTTTTAAAGAAGCCGGAAGTGAGGGAGCCATCACTGTTGCGCAGAACTCGAGCGACCTCAATGTACTTCTGGATTTTCTGATCCGCTTCAAACCAGACGCCACGAAGTGGTTTTCCAGTACGCAGGTAGACGTTTCGTGCCCTCGCGAGTGCGAACAGTCCGTGCGTTCCTCCGCAGGGCGACGTCGGACCGCCGACTTTCTTACCGGTTTCGATCTGCACAAGTTTTTCGATGCTCCACTGTTCTCCGGCAGCGTTGACCCATGTGGCGTCAGAAGGCAGATAGGTTGCCAGAGCCCACAGTGTCCAGGTGACTTCTTCGCGGGCATTGACCGTCATCTGGGCATTGCGCAGCATATCCTTCATCGTGATCGGACCAGTGGCCGTCTGGAATGTTGTTTCCAGTGGCAGATTGCAGGTCGCAAGAATTGCGAGGAATTGATTCACATGCCCTTCGAACCAATAGGGCTTGCTGAATGGATGAGCCCGACCGCCGTATTGAGTTGTTTCGAACCAGGGCTCATTCTGATAGCTCGGCCCGGACTGAATCCACTCCAGTCCACTGACGGGCTTGCCTTTGTGCGAGATCAGAAAATCCTGTCGCAGACCCAGCAGTCCATGCATGATTTGCCATGGCGTGTGATCTTTGGTGGAGAGCAGGCGCTGTCGGGTGGATTCGCGGGTTTCCCAGACCAGTTTCACGAGGGGATCTGTGGAATCCTGAACTGAGTTGGAGGCTGCGCGGACCGGGATTCCGCCTTTGTTGTCGGAGAGAATAACGTGCGGCTCGGATTCGGTCGAACCGCCCTCGTTCACCGGTTGCCCGGATTGGGCAAAGGTGACGTTGCAGAGGATCCCTGTCCAGACTGCAAGCACCGGCAGAATCTGCCGAACACCGGCCTGCATACCCAACGGACTCATTCCGATGGCTCCTGATCTTCTGAAACGAACCCGAAAACACGTACCAGTACGTGCGCAGGGCTGAATCTTAAAACACGATGCCTGCCGGGCTTAAAGCATGCAGACGGCGTGGAATCATCCGACAACAGTACCTGAAGTTGGTCGTTTCCGTACCGCAAGCCTGTTATGCTCAACGCTGGATCTGTATTCGGCCTTCCCGTCGCGCCTCTTCACCTCATCAACCAGCCGGTTCGGGGAATTCCCTGGGCCCTGCGCGGCGGCAGATTGAGCCACTGGGGAAGTTTCCGGTGGGTTACCGTTCAAAGTGTGTGAGTTTTCATTGAAAGAAAGTACATGGAATGGGCAATCTGATTCTGGCAAGTGGTTCGCCATACCGGCAGGAACTGCTGAAGCGTATCGCCAGCAACTTTCAGGTGATTGTGCCCCAGGTGGACGAGGATTCCGTGAAGCAATCGGGGTTGTCGCCGGTTGACGTGGCCAGTTGTCTGGCACGGATGAAGGCTGCGGCCGTTGCTGCGGATTATCCGGACGCGGTCGTGATCGGATCGGATCAGCTGGTGGACCTGAATGGCCGGATTCTGGGCAAGCCCGGCACGGCAGAACGTGCCTGTCAGCAGTTGCAGGATATGAGTGGGCAGTCGCATCGTTTGCTGACAGCGGTCTGTGTCATGGGTCCGGGGCATGGGCAGGATCGCTGTTTTCTGCAGGAAACTGTGCTCTGGATGCGTCCTCTGGATCACCAGGAAATCTCGGCCTACGTAAGCCGGGATCAGCCACTGGACTGTGCCGGAAGTTATCGTATTGAAGCTGCAGGAATCAGCTTGTTTGAAAAGATTGACACCGGTGATTTTACGGCAATTATGGGGCTGCCACTGATTCAACTGGCTGCGGAGCTCAGGGCGCTCGGTGTGAGGCTGCTGTAGAGGGCCGGCGTGGTTAACGGTTCGTCAATTCGCCTGTGGTGAGTGATGTCCTTGTGCTCAGCTGTCAGGAGGATTCTGAGGTCTCCGTGATTTTGAAATCCCCCGGTTTGTTCTCGCATTCTTCGTTAGATTTGCGTACTGGTGTGTGTGAACGGCGGGCGACGGCATCCATCGTTTTTCATGGGGAGAACCCCCGTGTCCGACGGTAAAAGCCGCTCGATCTGCAGCGGCATTCCTGCTACAAGTTCCGGTACTCTTCCTGGAGATTCCCCGGCCTTTGCTGTCGTGGCCAGCGATGATGACCGGGATCCGCATTTGATCTGGTCTGACCCCCTTTGCTGTTGTCGTCATGTCTGTGGCGGTGTTGTGATCAGTTGAATGGCCGTTTGTGCAGTGCCTCGTGCGAGGGATTCAGGCGTTGGCTGTTGGTTTGACAATAATCCTGCGACAACAGCCCGTGTTGTCTCTCCTGCGAATTTGATCAGACGGAATCTGAAACGGAATCTGAATATGTCATTGTTGCTGGAGCACATCCGTAAGTCCTATCGGCAGCCCGAGGGTGGCAGCCTGCCGGTGCTGGGTATTGAGCGATTTGAAATCGCGCAGGGAGAGCAGGTCGCACTGCTGGGGGCCAGTGGTGGCGGAAAGACCACGTTGCTGAACATCATTTCCGGGATCCTGACTCCGGATTCCGGTCGGGTTGTGATTGACAATCGGGACCTTGCTGCCATGCCGGAAGTGGTCCGGGATCGTTATCGGGCCGCCAAAGTGGGCATCGTCTTTCAGACGTTCAATCTGTTGCCGGCGTTTTCGGCGCTTGAGAACGTCATGCTGGGTATGGCCTTTTCGGGACGTGGCGTCGATCGTGCGTTTGCCCGACAACTTCTGGAACGTGTTGGTCTGGGGCATCGACTTCAGCATTCGCCCAGAAGGCTTTCGGTGGGCGAGCAGCAACGGGTGGCTGTCGCGCGGGCGCTGGCGAACAAACCGGTGCTGCTGCTGGCTGATGAACCCACAGCGAATGTCGATCCAAAGAATCAGCAGCTGGTCCTGGATCTGATCCGCGATACGTGTCGCGATCACAACGTTTCGCTGCTGATGGTGACTCATTCCCTGGAAGTGGCCGGCGCGTTTCACCGTATTGAGCGAATGCAGGATTTCAATCATCCTGAATTGTGTGTCAGGGGGCAGGCGATATGAATCTTTTCACAATTGCATGGAAGAGTATTCTGCAGCGCAGACTGGCCTCCTGCCTGACGGCTCTCAGCATTGGCCTTGGCGTCATGCTCATGGTGCTGGTGCTGGTCATTTTCGGCGCCGTAGACAGCGCCTTCACCCAGCGCAGTGTCGGGTATGACCTCATCATCGGACCAAAGGGCAGTGACCTCCAGCTGGTGCTGAGTGCCGTGTATCGCATGCAGCCACCCATCGAGAACCTGCCGTATCTGTATCTTGATCAGATCCGCAAGGATCGGCGAGTGATTTCTGCTGTCCCGCTGGCCTTTGGTGATGTGACAGAGATCGGGGCGTTTCCCATCGTCGGTACGACGACGGAATACTTCGAGAACGAGTACATGCCGGGGCAGAGTTTTCGAATCCGCGGGACCCGCATCAGCGCACTGTTTGATGCGATCATCGGGGCTGAAGTGGCCCGGGAAAATGGCTGGGACGTCGGTTCCCGCTTTTCCATTATTCATGGTGGCGCAGAAAGCGAGGACGTGCATGATGAACAATTCACCGTCGTTGCTGTTCTCGACACCACCGGAACAGCGAATGACCGCACCGTCTTTCTGAACCTCGACGGCTTCTACGCGATCGATGGACATGAAAAACCGGTCGACGAAGTCGAGAAACGTCTGCGGGATTTCTATGCCGCTGATAACGAACGGCTCAGTCTGGCCATGAGTCAGTTGCAGGAGTATCGAAGTCGAGCTTCCGGCAGCCCGGAAAATTCTCCACCTGCTGGTGTGAAGACCTACAACAGCCCTGACGCTATGAAGGAAGTGACGGCAATTCTGGTCCGCACTCGCCCCGAAACGCCCTTTGATGCCATCAGTCTGTCGGCAGAGCTTCAGAAGGGGTTTCAGGCCATGGCGGTCAACCCGGTTCGTCCTATCCAGCGATTGATGACGGGCCTGCTGGGCAACATTCAGAAGGCCCTCGTGGTACTGACGGCCATCATTATCCTGGTCTCCGGTGTGGGGATCTTCGTCAGTATTTACAATTCCATGGCTGATCGGCGACGCGAGATCGGCATCATGCGGGCTCTGGGTGCAGGACGCCATCACGTGTTCGGAATCGTGCTTGCCGAATCCGCGCTGCTGTGCCTCGGTGGAGCCATCGCGGGTTGGCTGGCCGGGCATGGACTGGCTGTCGCCACAGCACCGTGGGTCATTCGTCAGACCGGATTGCTGATCAACCCATGGTCCATGAATACGCTTGAATTTGTGCTGTTTCCAGTGGTTGGTGGTTTGGCTGTTCTCGTGGGATTTCTGCCCGCCATGACTGCGTATCGCACCAACGTCGCCGATGCACTCAGTTCCTGATTCGAACTGACAGCAACGGCAGAATCGGTGACGACGTGCTCGGCAGACTGCTGAAACAGTTGCAGAGTCCCGCTTCCCGGGTCTGTGGAGTGCCAATGAGCGAACAGGAACTGACCTCACAAACTGCTCTGCTGTTACGAATTGTGCCGGCGGCGGTTGGGCTGACGTTGTTCTGGGGGCTTGAGTCACTGCAGGCCGGGACGGGAACCCTGCGGCGACGACTGCAACATGCGGGGCGAAACCTTTCACTGGCCGTGCTGAATGGCGTGATGATGCTGTTCACCGTTGCTGGCCTGACTGCTTTCGCTGTTGACCTCGTGCAGCAACACAGCTTTGGTTTTCTCAACTGGCTACCCGGAAATGCTGTGTCGCGGGGCGTTCTGGCTGTGGTGCTGCTGGATGTCTGGACATGGGCATGGCACCGAGCCAATCATCGGATCCCGGCCCTCTGGAGATTTCACCGCGTCCACCACGGCGATCCGGAGATGGATGCAACAACTTCAGCAAGGTTTCACCCCGGAGAACTGGTGTTGTCCGCTGTCTGTCGGCTTCCTTTGATTGCCGCTCTCGGTGTTACATCGAAAGACCTGCTGATCTTTGAGACTCTGCTGCTGCTCGTGTCTCAGTTTCAACATTCTCATTGTCTGCCGGTCGCGGGCAGCTGGCGAACAGGCTGGTTGATTGTCACGCCTGCGATGCACCGCGTGCACCATTCTCGTTTGCCTGCTGAAACCAATTCGAACTACGCCTCAATCCTGGCAATCTGGGATCGGATCTTCGGGACGTATCGCGATCCACGCGAAGTTCGACCCGGCCGCACAGGCCTGGATGAGTTGGACAGTGTGACCAGTCAGACTGTCCTGGGAATGCTGAAAACGCCCTTCGATCGCCAGATCAGATAAGCACCACGAGCTCCACGCCACGGATGGGACCAGGGCCAGTGCATCGCGTCCGAATGGAAAATGCTGCCGTTCAGGAACTCCCCGGGGATTCTTCACAGGTGTTGCCAGCCGGGTTTTCACGGCCCGGCACGGCATACCGTTTTGGGGGCGGCGATCAGGCCTCTTTATTGACTGTTACACCCAGCATCTGGCCTTCAAACATCAGCTCTCCAGCAACCCAGCCCTGAAAATTGAACTGAGCCAGTTTGCGGGCCATAACGCGGGTAACTTTTGCAATCAGATCCAGCCGTGCGCCCGGGAATACCGGCTTACGGAAACGCACTTCATCCATGCCGCCGAAGCCGAGATAGTCGCCACCAATCAGATCATATTTGCGGGCGTAGAAGCCGCCCAGTTGTGCCGCCGCTTCACACTGTACGACCCCGGGCATCAACGCGAAGTTTGGCATGTGTCCGCGAATCCAGAACTCCTGTTCCGTCAGCTGCTTGAAACCGACAACCAGATGCTGCGACTGATCCACGTGGACGATCGCCGTCAGTTGCTCCATCTCAAAACGCTGAGGATTGACCTGTCGGATGTCTTCAAGCGTGAACAGAGGGTTCGCGAAATCAAGCTGACTCAGGTCACAAAGTGGGGCCGATGCCATTGATCGGTGTCTCCGAATCAATCAGAAGGTCAGTGGGGACGATGAGAACAAATTACCTCACGGCGAATTCGCCAGACTCAGAATACACAACTTCGCCTGAACCTGCGAATTCCAGTATTCTGACGGGCAACTGACAAGCCGCAGCGATGAATTCACCGAGGATTTTTCGAAGTCGGCGTCAAAACAGCCGCCGATTCCCGAATCAGAGTGAGTTGGGCGGTGAGCTGGGAGAGAAATCTGCGACGTCAGGGCGCAGCGAACGCTGGTTCGCGGCCGTCGCTGAAGTTCGGTGCAAAGTGCGGTCGCTCCACAGCAGCCCTGACCGTCCCGATCTCCAACGATCAGGATCCAGCGGCAGGCACACTTGCGGGGCTTGCTTCTTCGGCAGACTTCGTGGCGGGGTCTGTGGGGGACTGAGACGGAGTGGCATTTGTGGCAGGCTTTCTGTCGATTGCCGGGGTCTCGTTCTTCTGAATGGCAGCTTCATATTCCTGAAGTGTTGCGACCAGTTCAGCCTGTGTTTCCTCCGGCGAGTTTTCAATGGCCTGCTTCTGCAGGGCAATGGCGGTGTTCAAGTCTCCCATCCGGGCCTTCACTCGCGCCAGAGTGTCAAGGATACTGCAGTCCCGCCCCTGCTGCCGTTCGTTCGCCAGACTGGCGGCTTCATGTGCAACTTCCAGATCAATTTCTGTGCTGTCGGTGCCTGTGACCATCAGCCAGGCCAGACTATTGAGGAACTCCGGGTTATTGCGACAGATCGCCAGTGTTGTCGCAGCGACAGCATTGGCATCTGCCAGCCTGTTTGAACGCATCAGGAGTTCGAGTCGCGTCATCGCATGGTCAAAACTTTCGGGAAACAATGTCGTGAGTGATTCAGCCGACTGTATCGCGTTTTCCAGATCACCACGATCCAGTGCGGTCTTCATCTTTTGCTGAGCGATCATTGCCTCTCTGGCCGTGTTCAGGTTCCATGTACCGGCGACCACGGACTGCAGTGGTTCGTCGATAGCCAGCGGGTGACCTATCCATTCTATGTTTCCGGATTTCCCCACAATAAATGCACATGGGATACTCTGCTGACCAGATGCCTCCATCCACGATCGATTCAGTTCCCGCGTGGAATCGACGGCAAGGGAGCAGGTCAGTAATTCGCTCCATGTACTTTCAAATCCACGTGCCTTTTCGTTGAGAAATGCTTCAAGGATCTCCTGTGACTCATCCGTGATCCCGATGACGCGTACCTGAGTTCCGTATTGTTTTTGAAGCTCGACCAGATGTGGCATACTCTGCAGACACGGTCCGCACCAGGTGGCCCAGAATTCCACAACATAGACCAGCCCCGGAGTAAATTCCGTCAGCGGCTCACCACGCAACCAGGAGGAGGGCGTGAACTGGGGGGCCGGAGCACCGATCGCCAGAGTTCCTCGGGAAAAGGAGGGATCGAGTTGGGCGCGAAAGCCCACGGAAATCCGCGACATCTCCGGCTGCCCAACGTTGGCTATGTGCGGGGAGGGACTGTCTTTCTCTCCACTGGTGACTGGCGCGGCGTCCGGTTTTTGAGGGACATTCCCTGGATCCCCACAGCCCACCAGCAGGCCCGTGATCAGGATGTAAACAGCAACCCGTGGCATGTGACAATTTACCCGACTGAAGTGCCGCAGCGCGCGGAGGTTGTGGGGAACAGACGCGTATTGCGTCGTTGCCCCCAGGGAACCCGTTCCTCGGGTTCACGTCCAACGGCTGCTTGTGCTGGCCACAGTATAGTCGGGAAATCCCGGTTTGAGAAACCCGTCGCGGCGTGCGGCAACTGCCTCGCGGCTTGATGCGGTGCTATCGCGGGACAGGATGCGGCAGTCTGAGTCGAGTTGCAACAATCAGGAGGATTTTCGACGACCACGAGCCGGGACCCATGTGCTGGCACTTGTCAGCCGCAGTTCAGTGGCCTCTCCGGCTGTGATCGGTTGATTTGTCCCATGCACAATGCGACGAGATTCTCCCGCTTTTCGTGGCAGGTAGTCTGCTGCCCCGTCATCGCGATGGCTGCGTCCAGCCCGCGACAGAAATCCCAGTCCCAGCGATGGCGTGTAACCAAAACGCTGCATGATGATCAAGCCGACGAACAGTGCAAAAATGACACCGATGGTCGCTGCAGCCATGGGAACCGATGCCGGAGAAACCGCGGCAACTGCAAACAAACAGGACCCCAATCCCATCACCAGAATGAACAGTGATGCGAGCAAACTTCCGGAGTCGTTTCGATTGCTGAAAAACCGCTTACCCATGGTATCACCCTCTGCACTGTCGAAAGCAGACTCCACAGGATCCTGCGCGCTGCAGGATGATGTTAAAAGACCAGTGTACCTTCCGGACTCGTTGGAGTCGATATTTGCTCCGCAGGAATTGCGAATCCTTCTACTCCGCGCAGACGTCGAATTCGCCAGCCTCTCGCGAATCGATCTCAAAGCCACTCAACAGCGTCCATGGTAGTCCCCGGGGTACGATGTGGATACAGGAGCAGACTGGAGATCAGGAGCGTTTTCGGCCTGCTTGCGGAGAGTTGATTGTTTGCTGGATTTGTCTCTGAAAAATGGAGGATGTACGTTGGATCGGAGAAAAACGCGACTGTTCTCTGTTTGGACACCGTTTGATTCGCCATCTCACGTCCCGGCTGCAGCGCGATTTTCTTCAGATTCTGCCGGAGTAGACAGACTGGCCTGGCGGTGGGACACTGAGCAATCAGGAGGGCGCAGTCGTTCGCAAATTCCGGAGGATGCCGTCTGACTGAGCGATTTCCTCCAACGGTCTGCCGACAGACAGGCTGCGGTCGCCGAATCCAGGTTTTCGCGGCGGTTTTTGACGGCTTGCCGCGTTGTTCGGGACGCAGCCGACCAGACAAACCGTCCAGCCTTTTTTGTTCCGTTTCCGATTCTGCCGACTGCGGCCAGAGAGTGCTATGTTTTATCTGCGACTGCTGACTCTGTTTGCACGGAATGCCATCATCCGTGAACTCATGTTTCCAGGTAACTTTCTGATTCAGATCGTGACTCGACTGTTCTGGTTTTTTGCGCGAGTCGCCTTGTTCCAGTTGATCTACATGGAAGTCGACCATATTCGCGAATGGTCTCGTGATCAGTACTTTGCGTTTATGGCCACGGGCATGCTGATCAATTCGCTCGTCGAGGCGTTTTTCATGCCGAATTGCGCGGCGTTCTGCGAAAATATCCGGACCGGAAAACTGGACTTTGCGTTGACCAAACCCGTCGACACGCAGTTTCTGGTCTCACTCCAGCGTATGAACCCGGCAATGGTCAGTCAGGTCCTGCTGGCAGGTGCATTGCTGTTGATTTCGCTTTATCGTCTCGGACGCCCGGTCGAGTTGTCCCAAGTGCTGGCCTACCTGTTCTACGTGGCACTTGCGGTCGTTTTTTTCTACTCGCTGATGATCACGCTTGCCTGCACCAGTATCTGGTTTGGACGCAATCAGGGGCTTTATGACTTCTGGTTCTACATCACAATCTTCGCCCAGTATCCTCGAAGCATTTATGACGGAACTGATGCGTCGCGTTTTGAAGCCGGCGAAGCGCTGCAAACCGTCTTTTCCTGGGTGATCCCGATTCTGCTGGTCGTCACAATTCCGGCACAAACGATCATCGGCGCCGCAACTGACCCTCGATTCGCACTTGCCGCATTGTGCTCAACCGCGCTGGGAGCTCTGCTGGCACGCAGTATCTTTCGCTGGTCTCTGAATTCCTACCGAGGTGCCAGCAGCTGACAAACGTCGCGCCAGATGACTTCCCTGGTGACTGCTGCGAATCGAATGACCGCAGTGGAAGCCACGCGTTGCTGCAGGCCTGTATGCTGCGTTCTTCAACGGGAACTGCGTTGACGACGTGCCCACGCGATCAGGTCTCGTGGAATCTCTTCCAGGGGACTGCCAAGGCTCTCCTGAAACATCTGAATGCGATGGTCTGCAGAAACCGGCTGCAATGGCTGGAGTGCCTGCAGCTGTCGAATGTACTGTGCCAGTTGCTCCGGATGCTGACGTACCAGCCACGCCATCAGTGCCCAGCTTTGAGCATAGGCCGCCGGCGCTGATTCGACAGTCTGAAATGTGCGATCTGAGGTCAAAAGTTCCGGGAGTGGAATCGGTACGCGTTCGTCTGCAGTTCGCCGCAGAAATTCGGGATGATGCCGGGAATTGATCAGTCCTGGTTTGCTCCAGAGCAGTGGTGACCGTAGCGAGACCTGTTCAAAATAAAGTGCGAGTCCCTCGGAAAACCACAATGGGTTGTCGGCAAATCGGCTTTGAAGTCCCGAATTGAATGCCAGCTGATGCACTGCTTCATGGACGATGGTGGCCAGCTGCAGTGGTGATTCCGATAGCTTCTTTCGGATTGCCGAAAATCGCAGACTGCGATCTCGCGTCAGATCCCACAGAAGCACCTGATTGTCGCGAACCGTGTAGAATCCCGGCGTGTTTTCGAAAGGTGTCTCCGGGTGAATTCTTACGGCATGCGCCTGAAACTCTGATTCTGCTGCAAAGATCAGGATGGGAAGACGCCGAGGCGGCGGCGTGAGTGACAACTGCAGGTTTTCACTCCATGTGAAAAATTCAGCATACACCTTCTCGAGCAGCTTTCCACAGAATTCGGCATAGGCCGCGCCGCTGTTTGTGCAGATCAGAAAATGCTCTGTTTCAGCGACTTCAAAGCCATCGCCAACTTCTGCCAGCAGGCTCGCCATCAGGTCTTCATCAGACAATTTCTGAAATACTGCTGATGTCTGTTGCCGCCGCTGCATTTGCGTTGGGGGCAGGAGATGATACTTGCCCAACGCGTCCTCCAGGAGGATGGTGCCGTCACTGGATTCCGCTCGCAGAAGTCCCTGAATTGTCCGGGACGTCCCGCCGTCCAGAACCTGAACTTCCGTGACAAGGTTGCCGACCGGCGCTGTTTGGCTCAGAACTGGCGAGCTGAATGACAGAGTCACGCTGCTGATCAACAGCAGTGAACGCCATCCGGAGCAACGCGCGCACGCGACTTCCGACACTGCAATCAGAACAGCAATCACCTGCGGGAATCCTTGTTTGAAGAGACTGCGAATTTGCTGCCAGGCAGGCTGTCAGAGTCCGGAAGTGTACCCTGATGTCACCGACTGCAGCAAAAGCAAATCAGAGAATCTGCGGCGTTTGATGGCCTGCTTTTGTAATCACAGACACTCGCCCTGCCGCTCCGTTGTGCGAATGACTCTGACGAGTAAGTTCGCGGCCAACCAGTCGTAAACAGGGATTTGGGCGTTGAGTCGACTGCGGTCGTGCCTTTCATCAACATGGCATGGCGGAGGCACGGATTCCGTGAACGGAACCGCCCGGAATACGCTGTCATGTTGCCGAGCGATATGATTATTGAGAATCCGCCGGTGGGGTTTGGTTTCTGATTGCAATCCGTGTGGCAGTGTCATCGGGAAAAACGATGGCTCACAATTAAAAAACGTGCCGGTTCACAGGGGAATTCGTTTGCTGAGGATCAGTTCCGATGCGGGATTGTGTTTGCTGGATGAAAGCGATGAACGATGTTCAGGAGTTCATTCCGGGCGGTGGTTGAAGGACTTGCATCATGACAGAAACCCGAGAAAATTCAGGGACATGCGGCTTCAGTGGGTCTGCTCTGGTTCATGGCCGGCCGCGGACAATTGTCCGAATCGATCCCTGGTTCTTCAACTGCGGCGATTCAGGAAAGCCCCTTCTGTGAACAGCCGCCCGGAAACATCGCAGGTCCATGAAGAATTCGTGAACCTGCTGGCTGCGATCGTTGGCGAAACAATTGCCGCACGGTAGACTTGCGGCACGAGCGTGAGATGCAGGCTGAGCAGTATTAGCTGGGTGGCGGTGCCGCCGGGGAGCTGGTTTGTGACTGAAGTTCCGGACTATTTCAAGATTGAGTGGCACGGGAATACGGTGATTGTCACCCCGTCGTCCAGTGTCGAATCGCTGACATGGGATCTTGTTGAGCGAGCCGCCGACCTGATCATGGAGCCGTTGAATGATCAGCAGGCCCCAATGGTGATCGTGGACCTCAGTCATGTTCGCTATTTCGGGTCGGTGTTTCTGGCCCTGCTGCTCAGGTGTCACAAGTTCGTCAAACGCAAGGGGGGCGAATTGGTGCTTTGCGGTGCCAGCGACCTCGCGCTGGAACTGCTGCGAATCACGGCGCTGGATACCATCTGGGCCATCTATGACACCCGCACGGATGCGATGGATGCCCTGCTGAATTAATGTCCGGCGTGAAAACAACCTGGGAAGGGACTTGCTGTGTCCGGCCGAAATCTCCTGAGGCATCCCCTTGCGTCCGAATCAGAGGTGATTGAACATGTTGCCGAGCTCAGGCAGCATGAACAGTTGATTCAGGAAATCAAGGAAACCGCCGACAAGCTGGCCGGTGACAATGCTTCCCGCGGCGATCTGAAAATACTCAGTCGCGCCCTGAAGGAATTGCGATACGCCTTCAAGGTGTTTGCCCCCTACCGCCGCAACCGGAAAGTTTCCGTCTTCGGTTCGGCTCGAACACAGCCCGCTCATCCTGCATTCCAGACGGCAGAAACCTTCGGACGCCGCATGGCTGAAGAAGGCTGGATGGTGGTGACCGGAGCAGGTGGTGGCATCATGGAAGCAGCGCATCGTGGATCCGGACGCGACATGGCGATGGGACTGAATATTCTGCTGCCCTTTGAACAGCAGGCCAATCCTGTGATCGCCGGTGATCCAAAACTCGTCAGCCTCAAGTACTTCTTCACGCGGAAGCTGATGTTTGTCAAAGAGGTGCATGCGATTGTCACCTGCCCCGGTGGCTTTGGAACCCTGGATGAGGTCTTCGAAACGCTGACGCTGGTGCAGACCGGCAAACGTGACCTGATGCCGTTGGTGCTGCTGGATCAGCCCGGAGGAACCTATTGGGATGGCTTTCTTCGCTACGTTCGACAGGAACTGCTGCAGAGCGAACTGATTTCTCCCAGTGATCTATCCCTGTTTAAAGTCACAGATAATGTCGAAGATGCTGTGGAAGAAATACTTGGTTTTTACAGTGTCTATAACAGCATGCGTTTCGTTCGGGATCTGCTGGTACTGCGATTGCACCTTGCACCGACCGAGCAGTTGCTTCAACGCCTGAATGATGAGTTCTCCGACATCTGCGTAAAGGGGCGGATTGAACGCGTCCCGGCGCAGCCCGTGGAAGCTGACGATGAACACCTCGCGGAACTCCCTCGGATCGGCTTTGTCTTCAATCGTCGCAGCGTCGGTCGGCTCAGAGAAATGATCGATCTGATCAATTGTGAAATGGAAGGCTACTGCTCGCCCTGCAGCCTGCAGTAAAGGTCACGGGTGACCTCGTCCGACGCATTGCTTCTTATGCAGCACGAGTCGCTGATCGGGGGTGTCGGCCCCCGCAGCGTGCGGATTCTGCCAGTTCGCGAGCGGAATCCCGTTGAACATTTATCGCATCCCGGTCAGAATATCGTGCAAGTAGTCCCGGGGACGGCCGTTCGCTGTTCACCTGATGCTGTCCGCGTTTTCGTCTTAGCCAGGAGCGTGTCATGTTGCGACGTCAGGCGCTTTCCGCGATCTCATTCAGCATTCTGAGCGGGACTGTGCTGCCGACTCTGACTTTCGGACAGCAATCTTCTGCCGACCCATCAACAGATTCGGCGTTCCAGCAGCAGTTGCAGGCACTTCAGCAAATGCTGGCCACTTCAGCGCCAGCGACAGCCACGGTCACCGAGTGTCATGCGTTGACCACAGAGACGCTGATCCGACTGAGTCGTCAGCAAGCCCTGTCGGCGTCGTTCTGTCAGTGCCTGGCCGATGCGATACTTCGCGTGGTCGATTCCGTTGACACTCGTCGTCTGTCGTCAGGGCAACCCGGCACGGATCAGCGACAATTTCTGCTGGCCCTGCATCAGCAACTTCTGAACAAAGTCTGGGTGATCGCAGCACAGACTGCTGCCTGATTACTTAACGGAAACCACAGGCGTGTGTCAGGGGATCGGAGGAACCGAATCCTCGTCCGGCATTTCCGGGACAGGCGGCACCTCGGGCTTTGTTCCCGGTGTCTGATTTCGTCTTGGGAAGTCGTTCAATTCAAACGCTTCTTCGGAGGCCTGCTGGAGCTCCTGATATCGCGGCGAATTCTGCCCCGGAGTCAGAGACTTCGGATACTCCCTCGTCTCCTCAAGACACCAGCCGCGCGGGCCAATGCTGCCGTACCGCTCTTCAACAAATCGGATTCCATGAGTTTCCAGGATGGTGCCTGACTGCAGTTCCAGGTTGGCCAGTTCTGCATTGTAAGCGGTGAGCGACTGAGCCTCAGCGGAAACGGCATTTGCCCAGTCCGTGATCGCCAGCAATTCACTCAGCAGAGTGTCGCGCTGTGCCTCAATGTTCGCTCGCTGTGCCCGGACGTTGAAGGCAGATGCCTGACGGGCTTCGCGAAACGCTTCGTACTGCTGGAGATTCTGCTCCACACTTCGAAGAACAGTGGCCAACTGATGTTCAATCTGATGCAGTGATTGGCGCAGGTTGGCGCGGTCCTTTGCAATGAGCAACTCCTGCGAACGGACCCTCGCACGTGACTCACGCAGAGACAATGGAACGGTGAAGGTGACGCCCAGTGACCAGTCTGTATTGTCGTTAAAGGGGGCATCGACCTGCTGATTGCCGGCGATTGTACGGCCCGAGAGCCCGTTCCAGCGATACAGTGCATTGGCGTCAAGTGCCGGTCGGGCCTGATTGGATTGTTGGATCAGTCGCTGCTGATCCGCACTCAGAATCAGATTCAGTTCGATCAGATCCGGGCGGCTGGCCTGCGCGGTTTCGACCACCTCTTTCCAGCGAAACTCGATCCGGTCGCGTGTGGGCGGCGTGGAAGGCACAAGTCGCTGCCCATCTTCCGGTGGTAGTCCCAGAATGTTTCGCAGCGCCGCTTCACGCTGCAGGACGGAGGCCCTTGCCTGAACAAGCGTCGCACGGGCGTTGGACCATGATGCTTGCGCCTGTGCTGCGGCAGGACGATTTCGCAGGCCCACATCGGCTTTGGCTTCCAGACTGCGGAAGGAAAATTCAAGTTGTTCAACCTGAATTTCGCGAGCCCAGAGTTCGGTACGAGCCTGAACGAGCGACCAGTAGGCGGCAATCACGTCCCGCACAAGCTGTTGCATCGCTCCCTTGAATTGAAAGTAGGACTGCTCCTGCTGCAGTCGGGCGATCACAATCGGAGCATTGTTGGCAGCCAGACCGGCGCCAGCCAGAATCGGTTGCGTGTAGCTCACATCCATCGAAGGCTGATTTCGAGTGTAGAACCCGCCGCCGTCGTCACTGCTGAACCTGTCACGAGCCCCGATGGAAGCCAGGCCCCCAAGGCGGTTACGATCATTCAGCGCAACGCCGTAGTCGGTGCCCGCTGTCGCCGATCCGTCGATTGTTCCGTCGGCGCTGTTCAGATACGGGGATTCATTCCTGCGAAATGCCGTGTTGGCCTGAAAGACGGGGTCGAATCGACCTTTGGCGACATCAATCGGCGCTACGGCAATCGCTGTGTCGTAGATGGTTCTCCCGGATGCGGTCGCACCAACCCCGGTCAGCACACGGATGACCTCAGTGTTTGCCAGGGCCGTCCTGAGACATTCATCGAGGGAGAGATAACGCTCAGTGGCCGCCATTTCCTGAGTTGCGACAGTTACAGGCTCCGGGCCAGCCGGCCGGCGGATCCCGGACAGTTTCCGTGGTTCCGACCAGCGAATGTGATCTTCATCCGCCGGAATGACCTGAGCGGTAGCCGTAAGGCTGGATGCGGCACTGCTCAGGGGCAGGCACAGCATGAAAAGCAGGGTTTTTCCACGTCCGATTCTCATGCCTGTATTGATCGGCGCGAATAATCCGCTTCCATGAATGATTCAGGTTACACCGATGATTCGGCCGATGTCTGTTCTTCCTCAGGTAACGATTCGGCAGAATGGAGAAACTGAAACGCCTCCTCATAATTGCGAGTGTCCGCACCAATGCGCCCGTCACGCAGTACCAGAATCCGGCGAGCATGTTTGGCAACATTCAGGTCATGCGTCACCAGAATCACGGTGATCTGCCGGGTTTCGTTCAGTTGCCGAAATAGCTCAATCACTTCCCGACTGGTTTTGGAATCGAGATTGCCCGTGGGCTCGTCTCCCATCAGGATCGACGGATTGGTGACCAGCGCTCTGGCAATCGCCACTCGTTGCTGCTGCCCCCCCGAAAGCTGCCCGGGGTGGTGGTCCAGCCGGCTTCCCAGTCCGACCATCTCCAGCATCTGAACGGCCCGTTCACGGCGTTTTCCGGCAGACATTGCCGAACCGTACAGCAGCGGCAGCTCCACGTTTTCGAGGGCCGATGTGCGTGCCAGGAGGTTGAAGTTCTGAAAAACAAACCCGATATGCCGATTCCGGATCCCCGCTCTGGCATTTCGGGACATGTCGGCGATTTCCTGCCCGTCCAGGAGGTAGCTGCCGGTCGATGGACGATCAAGGCACCCTAACGTATTCATCAACGTTGATTTGCCTGAACCGGAAGGACCGAGCAGTGCAACATATTCGCCCCGTTCGATCGAAAGATCGGTGGGCCGCAGCGCATGGACCTGGACTTCGCCAAGATCGTAGGTTTTAGAGATATTCCTCAACTCAATCAGCGCCATGGTGCACGAGCTTCTTCAAAAAGTGCCGGCCGTCGAGGCTGCTGCCCACGGACGCAGGTGATGGTATCGGGTCAGGTACAGGCGCCGCCGTAAAGGGCCAGAAATGATTCCACGTTCATCTTCCTTGGATTGAAGGTGCCGGTCCACTGTTGTGCAGCGTCTTCAGCAAGTTCATGCAGCGTTTGTGGACTGAGTGGTTGTGTGGAAAGTTCATCAAGGACCAGCGGCAGTCTGGCTTGTTTCAGGAATTCAGTGAAGCCGTCAGCCAGAACTTTCGCGGCCGTTGCTTCGGATTCAACGTGCGCCTTCCATCCGGCGGCGATCAGCAGTTCGGAGTACAGTCCGTCAACCACATCCGCATTCCAGCGAATGACATGGGGCATCATCAGTCCAACAGCATGACCATGCGTAGTGCCAAAACGCGCCGTCAGAGGATTTGCCGCTGCGTGCGCTGCTCCCAGCATGCTGTTTTCTATCGCTGCACCAGCCAGAAAAGCTCCCAGTTGCATGTTGCCGCGTGCATGCAGGTTGTCTGGTTGCCGCAATACCGTGGTGAAGGACTGCGCCAGAAGTGCCCATGCCTGCCGCGCGAACATCTGAGATATCGAATTTCGTCGCGTGGAGACGAAACTCTCAATCGCATGTGTCATTGCGTCGATCCCCGTGGCCGCCGTGACCGCCGCCGGCATGGTCAGCGTCAGTTCCGGGTCAAGGATCGCTGCGCGACACGCCGCTCCAGGGGCCCCACAGGCCATTTTTATATGCGTCTCGGCATCAGCAATGACCGCGAAGGATTGTGCCTCGCTGCCGGTTCCTGCCGTCGTTGGGATTGCAATCATTGGCAGCATCGGCAGTCGAGTCTTTCGGACGCCCTTGTAGTCATGGATTCTTCCGCCGTTGGTCAGCAGGAAATTGGCTCCCTTGCCACAGTCCATGCTGCTGCCACCTCCAAGCCCCAGAATCAGATCAATACCGAGTGGTTCGGCAAACTCGGCACACCTGCGGACATCTTCTGAAGTCGGATTCTCTGCGACGTCATCGAACACACTGCAGCGAATTCCCGCCTGCGTCAGAATCCTCGCGGCTTTTTCACAGTGCCCGGCGCGGCGCAGCCCGGAGTCCGTGACCAGCAGCACATGTGTACCGCTCAGCTCCTGACACACCGATGCCAGCTGACCAAGCGATCCGGCACCAAAGATCAGACGCGTGCGCTGATGATAATCAAAGGCAGACAGGGAGGGTTCACCATTCATGTGTGATGATACTGGGGCAGAAATTTGGGGGGAGGTGTTTTCCTGCTGCTGCAGAATTCACCGTGGGCGGGTCAAAGAGACCGGCAGGCCGGACAAGGTGGACACAGACCTCCGATTCTCCCCCCGTCATCATAGAGAACCGTCTGCCCGACTCCAAGTGCCGGAGTAAATGTGCGCGCGAACCCGTTTTGAATCAGAAATCGGGAAATCAAAACGCCCTGGTGTCGTCCTGGCCGAATCTCACTTCTGTAAATGGCTCAGGTGGGGAAATTGGTGACAGCAAATCCTGTGACTCAACTCCAGCTCGATTCACCTGCTGTGAAACACAGTACTTCTGAAGATGGCCTGAAGGCAGGGGACGCAGACATTCGGAAAGCTGCCCGGGACTGGCTTGCGGACTGAGCCAGAGATTCCACGATTCTGGTGGCAGAATCACCGGCATGCGGTCATGCAGTTCCCGTACATCCCTGCTGGCCTCAGTGGTGAGAATGGTGCAGGTGGTCCACGTTGAACCTGCCCCTGGGGACTGCGGAGCTTCACTTGTGTGCTGCGTGACATCTGCCGCTGATGCGGGCGGTTGCCAGGTTTCCCAGAGTCCTGCCATCGCAAACGGGGACTCGTCCGGTTGATGTATCCACCAGGGCTGCTTCTTTCCGGTACTGAGCCTCTGCCATTCATAAAAACCATCCGCCGGAATCAGGCAGCGACGACGAGTGAATGCCGCGCGGAACGCCGGCTTTTCTGCAACGGTCTCTGCACGCGAGTTGATCATGCGTGAGCCGATCGAGGCCTCTTTAGCCCACGAGGGGATCAATCCCCATCGCATCCACTCAGCCGCCCTACCCCCCGCGATGTCCCGCGCCGCCCGGATGACAAGCACGTTCTGCGTCGGCGCAATATTAAACCGAGCCCCGAATCCCGACGGGATTCCCGGAATCTGAAAAATGGCCATCAGCACATCCGGTGCCGTCCTGAGCGTAAAGCGACCACACATTTCATCATCTCCAACCTATACAGGTGCCAGGCACCTTGACAGGCAGAATAAGCTTGAATAGACTTTTTGCAACCCTGTTGTCTGGAGAAACGAAAATGCCACGAGTCAATCGCCGGGACATACTTGCTGATGCTGAAGTGCAGGTGTTTCACGTTGTAAATCGCTGTGTGCGAAGAACTCATTTGTGTGGCAGGGATCCCCTGTCAAGGAAAGACTACTCGCATCGCAGGGAGTGGATTCGGCAGCGGCTGGAGTTTCTTGCGGGGGTCTTTGCCGTGGAGATACTCAGTTACGCGGTCATGAGTAACCATCTGCATGTGGTTGTTCGGACGCGTCCGGATGTTGCTGAGTCGTGGTCAGATGATGAAATTGCGCGGCGCTGGTGGAATCTGTTTCCGAAACGCAAGGGCGGGGTTGAGGGGGTTGCAGAGCCGACGGTAGAGGAGTTGCAGCAGATCAGGAACAGTACGGGGGGAGTTAAGGAGAAGCGACGCCGGTTGTCGAACTTGTCGTGGTTCATGAAATGTCTTTGTGAGCCCATTGCCAAGCGGGCCAACCACGATGATGAGGTGCGGGGGCATTTCTGGGAATCACGCTATAAAGCTCAGCCGCTACTGGATGAAATGGCAATTGCTGCATGCATGGCGTACGTGGATTTGAACCCAGTGCGAGCATGTATCGCTGAATCCCCCGAGTCCAGCAATTTTACAGGAGTTCAGGCGAGAATTCAGGATCGCCAGTTGGTTCGTTGTACGCATTCTGGTGATGCTCCTGAGGCAAGGCTCGAGGATGAGCCGCATGCTGGCTGGCTTTCGCCAGTTGAGTTGGCGAAGGTGGAGGAAAAATCGCCGGAAAAGCAAACCGCTCGGCGTGCGTCCAGCAAGGGGTGTCTGGGGATGACGCTGGATCAGTACCTG
>JBDKIW010000024.1:0-4239 GCA_039796955.1 Planctomycetota bacterium | reverse complement strand
GATCGCGCCGACGAGGCCCATGCCGGTTTTTCCAGGACTGAGCTTTGGTGCCATTTTGCGGCGTCCCCACAAGCGGCCAAAGGTGTAGGCAAAGGTGTCTCCTGACTTCACACAGATGATCATGGACGCCAGTGCAAAGTAGCCAGCGTGCTGCTGTGGCCACCAGCGCAGCTGCGCCGTCACGGCCAGCAGCACACCCGCGTACATCAGAATCAGCAGGTTGGCCCCCAGCGATTCCATCGAATGTCCAGGTTCGTTGTATTGCCACGCTTCCCAGGCCAGCAGAATCAGCATGCCCGCTGTCAGCGCCGCACCGATCATTCCGAGGGATGCGAGTGCCGATGCACTGGAATCCGGTTGCCACGTGTGGGACCAGCCGGCCACGACAATCAGCAGGCTGAGCAGTGCGGTCAGCGGGAAAGAAGGCCTCAGCTGACGCACACGCAGCAGATCGGCTAGTTCCCAGGCATTTCGAATGGCCACCATTCCGCAGAACACCAGCAGCAGCAGTGCAGGACGTCCCATGGCCTGATCCATCCGGAACAGCACAATCAGCGACGGAATCAGAATTGCGGACATCAGCAAACGCCAGCCGAGCATAATGGGGCTTTCTCGTCAGATTCGATGCAGAGGTGCTGGTGGCGTGCGGAGCAACTTGAGCCATCCTGTTTCTGGATGACAGTTTAGGCTGTGACCGGGTTGTCGTCACGCGCGTGCTTGAAAAAAGGGGGCAGGAACCAAGAGCCAAATGGCCCGAAGGGTGCTCCGCACTGTTGGTTCCTGACCCCTTGTTTCAAGCAGCCATTTGGCTATTCGTACCTGACCCCTTTTCTGAACCCGCCCCCTTTTCTGAACGCCCTTGGTAGTCTGCCGCGGTTTATTGGGTATAGTTTGCTGAGTTCATTGTGCCGTCAGAGCGCCGCAAGGCTGCTCACGGCGATTAGAAAATCTTGCTGGCATGCTGTTGATCCTCCCAGGGGGGCCGCTGAATGTCGGTCTTCGGTTCGGGGCAACGTCGAGTGCTACGGATCGGACAATTGGTGGAACCAGAACGGTTTCGGAGAGTAACGTGAAGAGTGAATTCGTCCTGCTGTCGTACCGGCCCCTGCTGGCTTTGCTGTTCAGTGCGTTGACTGTGTCCCCGCTGGGTGCTCAAACGCCGGAACAGGACATCATCGAAACGGACCCCGCGGCCGCGCGTCGCCTGGAAGAGCGGCTGGTCACGCGAGTTCGGCAATTGACATTCGAGGGTCGTCGCGCCGGGGAAAGTTACTTCAGCGCTGACGGCCGAAAGATGATTTTCCAGAGTGAGCGTGAGCCGGGAAATCCGTTCTTCCAGATTTACCTGATGGATCTCGAAACCGGCGACACAGAACGAGTGTCTCCGGGAAAAGGAAAAACAACCTGCGCATGGATTCACCCTGATGGAAAGCGGCTGCTGTTCGCATCGACTCAGGATGACCCCGATGCAGAGAAGGAGCAGCAGGAAGAACTGGACCTGCGGGCTTCAGGAAAAGAACGCCGCTACGCGTGGGACTACGACGCGTACTATGACATCTATGAGTACGATCCTGCCGCCAAAACCTACCGCACGCTGACCACGGAGAAAGGCTACGATGCCGAAGGGTCGTGGTCCCCCGACGGCAGCCTGATTGCCTTTGCCTCCAATCGATCAGCGTATCAGGAAAAGCTGACGCCAGAGCAGCAGAAGGCGTTTGAACTGGACCCGGCGTGGGCCAATGAAATCTACATCATGAAGGCTGACGGGACTGACGTGCGCCGGTTGACGCAGTCGCCGGGATACGACGGTGGCCCGTTTTTCAGTCCCGATGGCAAACGATTGTGCTGGCGGCGGTTCTCGGAGAACGGCGCCACAGCAGAAATCATGACGATGAACATCGATGGTTCGGACCAGCAGCAGCTGACAAAGCTGGAGGCCATGTCCTGGGCTCCGTACTACCACCCCAGTGGACAGTACCTGATTTTTACGACCAATCGGCATGGATTTGCCAACTTTGAACTTTACCTCATCGATGCAGCCGGCAAAGGAGCACCTGTCCGTGTCAGCCACACTCCCGGATTCGACGGACTGCCCGTGTTCAGCCCGGACGGCAACCGCCTGGCCTGGACCTCAGGCCGAACGGTCAGCAACCAATCGCAGGTGTTTCTGGCTGAATGGAATCACGAGAAGGCTCTGGAACTGCTGGGCTTGACCGCCACTGCAGTTGCCGGAAAAGATCAGGGCACCAGCGAACGCGTCATGGGCAGCACGGCGGAAGGGCGCGGCGACTTCGCCCCGGCGGATGCGGTGCGACACGTTGAATATCTCTGCCGGCCACAACTGGGCGGACGCCTGACGGGAACTCGGGGTGAGCAACTGGCGACTAACTACGTCGCTCTGCATTTTGAAACGCTGGGCCTGGTGCCCGCCGGCGACAACGACACGTGGTTCCAGGAGTTTGAATTCACCAGCGGCGTCAGAGCTGGTGAGCGTAACGCGGCCACTGTGGCCGGGGCGGAATTGAAACTGAATGAAGACTGGCGACCTGTGGCCTTCTCGGCCAATGCAGAGATCCCGGCGACCGATGTCGTCTTTGCCGGCTACGGCCTGCGTGCTCCTGCCGCCGACGGAATCGAAGAGTACGATTCTTATGTGCATCTCGATGTCAAGGACAAATGGGTCGTCGCATTTCGATTTATGCCGGAAAAACTGACGCCGGAACAGCGACAGCACTTTGGACGTTTTTCCAGTCTGCGATTTAAGGCCATGCAGGCCCGTGATCAGGGTGCGAAGGGGCTGATCATTGTCAGTGGTCCCACGTCGGGCGTCCGAGATCAGCTGGTTCCGCTGCAGTTTGACGGTTCATTGTCAGGAGCGGGGCTACCTGTGATCAGTGTGTCCGACGCCGTTGCAGCCACGTGGTTTAAGGGCAAAAACAGAGACCTGAAAACAGTGCAGGAGAAACTGGACACGGGCGAACCTGCGATGGGATTTCCTCTGGAAGGCGTACAGTTCCAGGCCACTATTGATATTGTGCACGAAAAGCAGAAGGGCCGAAATGTCCTCGGACGACTGCAGGTCAACGAAAATCCGGCGGGACAGGTTGTGGTTGTGGGTGCGCACATCGACCACCTTGGCACAGGCATCAACGGCAACTCACTGGCCCGGGACGACGAACGCACCGGAATTCACTTCGGTGCCGACGACAATGCGTCGGGAGTCACCGCGATGATGCAGATGGCGGAAGCGATGGCCAACGCCAAAGCCGCCGGACAGCTGCAGGGACAGCGGGACGTGATTTTTGCGGCGTGGTCCGGCGAAGAACTGGGCTTGCTGGGTTCCAGCCACTATGTCAAAAACCTTGAAACATTGTTTTCACAGCACGCGGCAGCTGTCGAACCGGAAGGTGCTCCTGGTGAGAAGAAGCCTCCGGAAAAGGAACAGGCTGCAGCAGAACAGGCAGCTGCCAAACCATCGAACGCCGACGACAGCGGCCCCAACACGGGCGGACTGAACCTGTACATCGCGGCCTGTCTGAATATGGACATGGTCGGCCGACTGCAGGAAAAACTGGTGCTGCAGGGCATCGGTTCGTCGCCAGCATGGCAGTCCCTTGTCGAAAAAGCCAACGTCCCGCTGGGACTCTCACTGTCCCTGCAGAACGACAGCTATCTGCCCACAGATGCCAGCGTTTTCTTTCTGCATGGTGTGCCGATCCTGTCAGCCTTCACGGGCAATCACGGAGAATACCACACCCCACGGGACACCCCGGAGAAGCTGAACTACGAGGGCATCTCAAAAGTTGGGCGACTGATGAACCTTGTCTGCCGACAGCTGATCGCGGCAGAACGAGCTCCGCAGTATGCCGCACAGGAACGTCCGGCGGACGAGGGCCGTCGTGCGTCTCTGAGGGCCTGGCTGGGAACGGTCCCCGACTACGCTCAGGGGGACGTCAAAGGAGTCCTGTTGTCGGGCGTGGCCAAAGGCGGTCCGGCTGAAAAAGGCGGAGTCCGCGGGGGCGATGTCATCGTGCGGCTCGCAGGGAAAAAAGTCGAAAACATTTACGACTACACATACGCCATTGAGGCCCTTAAAGCCGGGCAGGAGACGGAAATTGTGATTACCCGCGAAGACAAGGAGATGACCTTCAAGGTTATCCCTGGCTCCCGTGATTAAGGCCATATGCGACACGGGTCACAGTGTCGATCACAATTTTCGGTAGGTCCGGGCGGACAGCA
>JBDKIW010000023.1:0-7710 GCA_039796955.1 Planctomycetota bacterium | reverse complement strand
CCAGTGAGGCTGAACCGCTCGCATTAAATGCGTATGTGCTGTCAGGTGCGATGTAGCCCAACAAGGATCCGCCACTGAAACGAACTCCGATGTCATCACCCGTGGCCGCTGTGCCTTTCGTATCACCCACGAAAGTCGACACGTTGTCCGCAGCGAACAGGATTTCCTGATTCGGAGACGTTCCCGTCGTTTCCACCGCAAAGTCAGCAGACAGATTGGCAACAGGAGTGATCAGCGTGACACTGCCGCCCACGCGAGATGCACCCGCGGCAACATTGAGTGTACGAGAGGTGCCAGCCACGCTGATCGATTTATTGACGTTAGCACCTGTCGTGTTCTTCTGTGCCGATAGCGTGCCGGTCAGCGTCAGATCAGCCACTCCAATAAGTGATGCTGTTCCGCTCGCATCGAAGGCGTACGTGCTGTCAGGAGCGATATAGCCAACAAGCGAGCCGCCACTGAAACGTACACCGATGTCATCACCCGTGGCCGCTGTGCCCTTCGTGTCACCCACGAAGGTCGACACGTTGTCAGCAGCAAACAGGATTTCCTGATTCGGGGACGTTCCCGTCGTTTCCACCGCAAAGTCAGCAGAGAGATTGGCAACCGGAGTGATCAGCGTCACACTGCCGCCAACGCGAGAAGCGCCCGCGGCAACATTGAGTGTGCGGGATATGCCAGCCACGCTGATCGATTTATTGACGTTAGCACCTGTCGTGTTCTTCTGGGCCGATAGCGTGCCGGTCAGCGTCAAATCACTGACACCCACCAGTGAAGCTGCACCGCTCGCGTCGAAGGCGTACGTGCTGTCGGGAGCGATGTAGCCCACCAGCGAGCCGCCACTGAAACGAACTCCGATGTCATCCGCCGTGGTCGCCGTGCCTTTCGTATCGCCCACAAACGCTGACACATTTGCTGCACCAAAAAGAATTTCGCGGCTCGGTGACACACCTGTTGATTCGATTGTGAAGTCACCGGAGAGATCAGAAACAGGTGTTCTCAGTGTCACGGTGCCAAAAATCCGGCTGAGATTCTCGCCACTCTCGAAATAAACTCGAACATCCCCGCCCAGCGTGGAAATTGTCTCGTCCACAGCTGCACCGTAACGGTTAATACGCAGCGCGAGACTGCCGTTGAGCGTCAACTCAGAAACTCCCACAACGGCAGCGTCCCCTGACGCAATCAGAGCCCATTTTGCGTCTGCTCCTGCAACCGCCTCGAGCATGACAAGCCCCAGCGTTCCGTCGGACAACTGAACTCCAGCAGCGTCCGCTGCACCGAAGTGGTTTCCGACAAAGGCAGACACGTCAGACGCCCCTGCAATCAGTCGCGCAACACCTTCCTTCAGCGTGCGGCGGAAGTAGAAGTTGCCGGAGACGTTCGCGAAGGATGCAACTGTGCCGGAAACGTACCCGGACGCTTCCGTGAGTTCACCCAGCTGACCAACCATTGTAAACGTAAACGTCGAAGATGGACCGCTTGGAATTGTCAGCGGATCTGCTGCGTAGTCAACGACGAGGGTTTCATTGACAGCCGGAACCTCAGGGCGGTCGAAGCCTTCAGTGGTCTGAGAGATTCCCGCGGCGACGACGTGACCAGTGACAGTGCCGGTCACGTTGGGCAGATCAATGCCGCTGAGTGTTCCGGCGAAGGTGATGTGAAGTTCTGTTCCATTGAAGTACGTGACCATTGCAGTCGCCCCGGTGATAGGGGCGATAGCCTCAATGATTGCAGCCTCTACGTCCGCTGCGCTGGCATCAAAGGCCACTGCGACTGTCGTGTAAGTCGTGCTGTTATGAGTCAGTGAAAGTGTGAAGATGCCTTCGGTGGTGGGTTTTGTGAGAGTGACAATCTGCGATTCGCCTCGGGGGGTACGACCCGACGTGACGAGCCGCGGTGTAACCGTGGCATGCTGCAGAGAGCTACCGCTCGCAGAAATCAGACCGGTGTCCGAATCAGCGAGAGCCCCAGTGAAGGTCACGAGGAATCGCGGGGCGATCGAAGCGGATGCGGAATCGTAAGCAACACTGACATTCCCACTGCCGACACTGCTGAGTGCCTGTAGTGCCGTCTCGATGTCGCTGGCCTGGGCGCTCGTGTTACTGCTGAGCGGAATGGCAATGGTAGTCTGTCCGTCGTATGTCAGCGTAAAGTGGCCACCGGCAGAGGGAGTATCCGTGAGGACACTCAGTTGAGCATTGTCAATATTTTTCCCAGCCAGAGATCCGCAATAGGTCAGATTGTACGTAACTTCCGTTCCTTCAACGGTTTTCGTTACTACAACGATGCCTGCGATCGGCTGCAGGGCCAGGTTGACGGCTGCTTGCACGTCGCCTGCAGAGGCTCCCAGCGGCAAAACATGAGTGGTCCACGTGCGGCCATTGAATGGAAAACTGATCCGGAACGTTCCAGTGGCTGCCCCGGCATCGATGGCCAACCCCTGTACCTCGTTGACACTTCCGGCCCCCGGATTTTCTGTCTCAATCGTCACGGTTCCCGGGACGGTACCTGCCGAGCCCGTTATCGCCTCAGGCGCACCGGTGAACCTGACCACGTATCGTTGATTCTTGATTTGGGAATTCTGGTCGAACTCTACATCGACGCCGGTATCTCCCGTCAGCGCAACCAGAGCTTTCCGCAGCTTCTCAGCATTGTTAGTAATGTCATTCTGGTTCCAGCGAATCGAAACCGTGTTGCTGCCCAGAGTCAGTGTGTACTCTCCGGACGCTCGCGTACTGCTCGTGGCAATGCGAATTGCCACGATTTGTCCCCGCCCGGATTTTCCAGCGGCGATCTCTATAACGCTGGTCAGTGCCACCGGACGCTCTGCCGGCTGACGCGTGAGTGTAACACTTTGCACGCTGCTGACGCCCGAGATGGAGCCCGCGGACTGAACGGCAGCGAGTGCGCTGGACAGTGTGGCGTTTGTAGAGACCGTCAGCCCAGTGACATTCGTTCGCGCCAATGCATTGATAAACTCGATCGTGAACTCGGCAGATCGCGAGCCAGTGACCGTCACGTTGCCACTGCCAATTCCGCTGATACCTTCCAGGGCAGTCCGGACCTTTGCGGCAACTTGCGCATCACTGTCGTCCGCAAGAATATTGGCAGACGCTGTCGCGCTGTCTTTGGTAAACGTGACACTACCCCGCGTCTGATCAGCAATCATCAAACGATACTGGCTGTTCGCAGACGCTCCGGGGATCGCTGGAAAGTTGTTGTGCAGACCACGATTGATCGCGACAGATAGATCCGTCCCTGTGATATCAATTGTGCCGGCACCGACAAAGGCCGCAAGGCCTGCCGTCGCCTGCAGGCTCGTGAACTTGCGACTGGAATCGGCGCGATCAGTGATCAAAGCAAGGCCGAAATCGGCATCGCCAAGGCTGACGCCCGTTTTTGTGGCGGAACCACCGTTGAGTCCGGCGAAGGCGCTCACATCATTGCCACCGATCGTCAGCAGATTTGCATCAACGGTGGTGCCGTTGGAAAGAGTCACCGTATCGCGCGCACTGCGGATCGCGAAGCCACCATTGACTGTGAAGAAATCCTGCACCGAGATATTGATCGTGCCGGAGGCTTCCACCAGCGGACCGCTGCTGCTGTCCAGATTCAGTGTCTGGGCACCGGAAACGGTACTCAGGCTGAGCGGCGTGCGGCTGTAGTTCGCAAGTGTATCGTCATTGGCTTTTCTGTTGATGGTGACCCCGAGATTACTGGAAGACATCGTGACACCGGAGATTCCAGTGAGCGCGATGGCGCCTGCCGTGGCCTGCAGCGTTGTCCAGCGACGATCAGGGTCTGCCTTGTCACTCGCAAGGGCCAAGGCGAAGCTGAGGTTCGAAAGCTCAAGCCCGGCTCTCTCGGCCGATGCAGCATTCATCCCGGCAAAGCCGGACAGGTTGTCCCCGGCGACCGTCAGCAGGTTGACACGCTGTGTCGCTGTCGAGGAATCCGACAGCGCAAGGTCGAATTCGGACTTCCTCACGCCCAAAGATCCCGACACACGGAAGAAGCCCGCCACATCGATGCTGAGAGTGCCCGACGCCTCAAGGAGTGCACTATTTGCCCCGGAAAGATCAAGCACTCGACTGGTCGATGCTCCCGTCTTCACCGTCAGCGGCTGTGCCGCAAAGTTGATCAGACTGCCATCTGCTGCCGGCTGATTGACCGCAAGGTCAAGTGCCGTCGCTGAGATACTCACTCCCGGAATTCCATTGAACGAAACACCAGCAGCAGAAGCATCCAGTGCCATCCATGTACGCGAATGATCGTTCACATCGGTGGCCGCGGCAAAAGCAAAATTCAGCCCACTAAGGTTGAAGCCCAAAGCTTCCGGTGTGCCACCGTTGATCCCCGCAAAGGCCGACAGATCCGTGCCGCCGATCACCAGCAGTTCTGTTGTGACGTCAGTCCCCGTCGCAAGCTTCAGTGTTGCCGTGGATTTGCGAAGTGCCAGATTGCCGGAGAACTGCACGAAATTGCTGAGAGTGATGTTCAGGTGACCTGACGCTTCGATGAGCGCCCCGTCCGAACTGTCAAAACTCAGCGTTCGAGTTGTCGACGGTCCTGTAGCGATGACCAGCGGATCCGCGGAGAAATTAATCAGGCTGCCGTCAGACGCCGGTCTGTTGACGGCAATGCTCACACCCGACGCCGTCAGACCGATGTTATCCGGCCCCACAAAGCCCCCGCTACCTGCGTCAGCAACCAACGCCTTCCACGTGAGCGCTGGATTGGATCTGGAAGTTGCTACTGCCAGCCCAAAGCCGACATCAGCCAGTGATAAGCCGACAGCGTTCGCAGATCCACCGTTCAATCCAGCGAACGCAGTGAGGTTCTCTGCCCCCAGTGTCAGCAGATCGACGTCAACATGCGTGCCCGCAGAGTCCGTCAATGTGTCGTTGCTGCGTTTGATGGCCAAGTCGCCGGCCAGTGTGAAGAAGCTTTCAACACTGATATTCATTGTGCCGGACGCTTCCAGCAACGGCCCAGCGGAGCTATCAAAGTCCAGCGTGACCGTCCGGCCAGGTCCGGAGAGAACACTCACAGGATCAGCCGCCAGATTCATCAACTCGCCCGAAGAATCAGGACGGTTGATTGCCACAGAAAGGTTGGACGACGACAGAGACAGCCCGGGAAGGCCGGTCACACTCGCACCAGTGGCCGAAGCTTTTAACGCTGTATACTTCTTAGACTTGTCCGAACGGCGTGATGCTATCGCCAACCCGAATTCCACACCCGTGAGTGCCAGACCTTTCGCATTCAACGTGCCACCGTTGACACCAATAAAGGCCGACAGGCTCGCAGCACCGATCGTCAGCAGATCAACGGCGACATCGTCAGGCGACCCGCCCACTTTCACAGTGTCCGTCTTCTTTTCGATCCCCAGATCACCGGTGACAGTGAAAAATCCACCGGTGGTGAGTGACAGACTGCCGCTGGCGCGCAGTAGAGCACCGTCGGCTCCGTTCATGTTGAGGGTGATCGAGGTCGATGGTCCCGTCGCGATCACGAGCGGCGCAGCGGCCCAGTCGATAACCGGCTGCGACGACGTCGCTTGATTGATTTCCACGGAAAGCTTGCTGGCAGAGATGCTGATGTCCGACAAACCGGTCACACTGATGCCATCAAGGCTGGCTTCAAGGCCCGTCCAGCGTTTCGTTGGATCATTAATGTCGCTGGCAATCGCGATCGCAGCATCTGCGTTGGAGATAGTCAGTCCAGCGGCATCTGCAGTGCCGGCATTCAGCCCTAAAAACGCGGATGCTCCATCGACGCCCAGCGTCAACAAAGAAACATCTTTCGTAGTGCCATCGGCAAGCGTGATATTCGCGGCCGAACGACGCAGGGCAAAAGAACCCGTGACTTTGAAGAAGTCGCTCACACTGACTGTCAATGTGCCACTGGCCTCAAGGAGCGCACCGCTGGCACCGTCGAGGCTGATGGCGTAAGTTTGACCATTTCCTACGGGGATATTCAGCGGCGTAGTTTTGTAATTCGCGACGACTCCGTTTTCGTCAGGTCGATTGATACTGACTGACAGGTTTGTCCCGCTGATGATGGTGTCCGGGATCCCAAGCACGTCGACGGATGCCGCGGTCGCCTGCAGTGTTTTCCAGCGTCGGCTTCCATCAAGCTGGTCGGTGGCAGTGACAAAGCCGAAGCTGACATCGGAAAGCGCAAGTCCTGCGGCGTTGGCTGACCCTCCGTTGACTCCGGCAAAGCCGGCCGCGTTTTGCCCGCCGATCATCAGAACTTCAGCAGAGACGGAAGTGCCATCGGAGAGTGACACGTCTAGGGTGCTGGACTGAACTCCGAAGCTCCCGGTGACTCGGAAGAAGTCCGCAACGCCAATTGTCGCATCCGTGGCGACTTTCAGCAGTGCTCCGCTGGCTGCAGGATGTGTGATGGTAACGGTCGACCCATCATCCATCAGAACACTGAGTGGGTTTGCTGAGAAGTCAACAATGGAGGCGTTGGCAACCCCACCAGTGGCTGTTCCGAGTGATTTGTTGAGCTCGACCGCGAAGTTGGTGGCGGAGATTGTGAGGTCTGACAGCCCAACCAGTGAGACAGCATTGCCAGTTCCGGCCGCCGCAACCCAGCGACGTTTGTCAGCCGCGTCTTTGGGAACGAGGATTGCCATCGCGCCATCTACACCAGCGACGGACAGACCCGTTGCATCGGAATTCGAGGCAGGTCCGTTGAGACCCACGAAGACTCCCCCATCCACCGAATTCATCACGATCGCCCACGTGTCGATGATGGTGCCATCATCAAGCGTTGCGGTGTAAGGAACCCGCTTGAACGTGAGACTGCCGGAGAGCGTAATGAAATCAAACAGGCTGATCGCCGGCAGATCTCCCAGCTGCAGCATTTCGAACGCCGGAAGGTCAAAAGCGAAGTTCGGAATATCCGGAACCGCTGGCAGATCCGGAAGTCCCGGGAAGTTCGGCATCGCCGGGAACCCAGGTAGTGTGATGCTGGGCATCGTCACGCTGAAGTCGATGTAAGGCGTCGGAATACTCAGACTCGGCACATCAAACGTCAGATTCAGCGACAGATTCGGAAGTGAAAACGAAGGATCAAACGCAGGAATACGGAGTTCCGGGAAGGGACTGAAGTTAATTTCAGGGAACGAAGCATTCAGCGAGAACCACTTCATGCTGCCAAGATCAGGCAGAAGACCTGACAAGGGATTCCGCATGTTCAGCATCAGGTTGAAGTCAAGACCGCGAATGTCGAATCCAGTGAAGTCGGGCACACTCCAGCTGGGCCCATTAATGCCAATGCTGACATCGATGTCGATGCCCCAGAACTTGATGAAGTTCGTCGGAAGGTCGATGCCCGGAAACGCCGGAAGACTGACATTCATGTCGCCGAACTCAATCCCGAACCGTCCTCGAAGATTCACAAACCCCGAAATTCCGAATTCGATGAGCGCTGTGGCCCGCAGCAGATCTCCCTTGAAATCCAGTATGCTGTTCTGGCCACCGGCTGTATTGACCAGAGGTGCTGCTTCGAAGTTTGCAGTGACCGCCGCTGCGGTGCCGTTCAGCGTGCCACCGGCACGATTCATCAATAGGGTGCCGCTGCTGACCGACGCCGTGACGACATCCACACCCACCAGCGATGTATTTCCCAGAGTTGCCTTCAGACCGCTCCATGTTCGCTTGTCGGTACCGCTCTTTGAGTCTACTGGCGTTG
>JBDKIW010000022.1:0-7256 GCA_039796955.1 Planctomycetota bacterium | reverse complement strand
CAGTGTGGACGCCCCACTGGTAAGAATGCATTCCAGTTGTTTCACCGGGGACGTACTGGATTCTTTGCGCTGCGACTGTGGCGATCAGCTGCGAATCGCGATGTCGATGATTCAGGCGGAGGGTACGGGAGCGGTGGTTTATCTGCCGCAGGAGGGGCGTGGGATTGGACTGCTGGCAAAACTGAAAGCCTATCAGTTGCAGGACGAGGGCCTGGACACCGTGGAAGCCAACCACCGTCTGGGCTTTAAGGCAGACATGCGTGACTACATGGTTGGGTTACAGATTCTGAAGGATCTGGGACTAAGTCGTGTGCGGCTGTTGACGAACAACCCGAAGAAGACGGATGCCTTCGTGTACACGGGGGTGGATCTGACCGTCGTGGAACAAGTGCCGATCGTGGCACCTCCGCATGCATGTCGCACAAGTTATATGGCGACCAAGAAAGACAAGATGGGCCATTTGCTGCCGGACGATGTCGTTCGTCCACCCGGAGCACTTCATGGCTGATGCGATCCCCGCGGATTCAGGCGAATCCTCAGGGGATTCTGAGCGGCCGACACTGCGTCAGTCATTTTTTGTCTGGCTGCGGATCGCGCTGCTCAGTTTTGGCGGGCCTGCTGCACAGATTGCCATGATGCATCAGGTAGTCGTGGAGGAAAAACGCTGGATTGACGAGCGACGGTTTCTGCACGCGCTGAATTTCTGCATGTGTTTGCCGGGTCCGGAGGCTCAGCAACTGGCGACCTGTCTGGGCTGGTTAATGCATGGAGCGCGTGGCGGCCTGATCGCCGGGCTGTTGTTCATTCTTCCGGGATTCCTGTCGATTCTGCTGTTGAGTTATCTGTATGTGGCCCTGCGGGGAACGGATTTTTTCGACGGCGCGTTATTCGGTCTGAAGTGTGCCGTGCTGGCCATCATTGCTCAATCGGTTGTGAAGTTATCACGGCGAGTTCTGAAGCATCGCTGGTTAACGGTGACGGCGATCGTGGCCTTTCTGCTGTTGTGGGCTCATGTGCTGAGTTTTCCGGTGGTGATCGGCCTGGCTGCCATCGCGGGTCTGGTGGGTGAGAAACTGTCCCCGGGTCTGTTTTCAGGCACTGCAATCGCCGCGTCTGCCACGGGTGAGGTAACACGGCGTCCGGGATGGCAACGGAGCGTCACACGGGCCTTGAAAGTCAGCGCCATCTTTTTAACGCTCTGGTTTGGACCATTGCTGGTCCTGTTCAGAACGACGGGCGCTGACAGCGTCTGGGTTCAGCTTTCGGTGTTTTTCAGTAAAGCGGCGGTGGTGACGTTTGGAGGGGCCTATTCGGTTCTGAGTTATGTGGAACAGCAGGCGGTGGATCACTTTCAGTGGGTTACGCGTCAGGAGATGCTGGATGGGCTGGGGATGGCGGAAACAACGCCGGGCCCGCTGATCATGGTGGTGCAGTTTGTGGGATTTCTCGCGGCGGCTCGAAACAGCCTGCACCTGTCTCCGTGGGTTGCGGGGACGCTGGGAGCGATTCTGACCACGTGGGTGACGTTTGTGCCCTGCTTTTTCTGGGTCTTTCTGTGTGCGCCATGGCTGGACGATCTGTTGCGGGTGAAATGGTTGAAGAGCGCCCTGACCTCGGTTTCAGCGGCAGTGATTGGCGTCGTCAGTACTCTGGGCATCAGTCTGGCGACATCCACGTTGTTTCAGGCACGTCAGAGTTTTTCGTGGGGCCTGTTGGAACTGCAATGGCCGGAATGGGGCACGGTGAATCCGGAAGCGATCGTGATCACCGGACTTGCCCTTGGACTCACATTTGCCTTCCGACAGGGGCTCGCAGTAACCTTAGCGTTGTGTGTTGGCGTGGGGCTGATCCTGCGATGTTTTCAATAAGCGCCTGTTTGGTTCTGGTACGCTGCGGGTCAGTGCGGCCCAGCGAGAACGGGTCGGGATCAGGTTCCGGAGAAATCGCCGCAACGGTCTTCAGAGAATCGGGAGAAGCAGCAGTGTCAAAGCGACGTGGCGACGCGGGATATGCCTGTGCCCTGGCAGTTTTCGTATGGAGTCTTGTGGCGAGCGCAGGAAGTGGCAGTGAAGTTCCCGGACTGCGTTCAAGGGAATTCATTTATGAGACCGCGCCGTTCCCGGAATGTCATGCCTCGACCATTGCAGAGACACCTGAAGGACTGCTCGCGGCCTGGTTTGGCGGAACGGAAGAGAAGCATCCGGACGTGGGCATCTGGATTTCGCACTTTCGCAGCGGTCAGTGGACAGCTCCTGAGGAGGTAGCGAACGGAGTGCAGTATTTGCGGGGTGACGGCAGTGTTTATCGGCATCCGACATGGAATCCGGTGCTGTTTCAGTATCCCGAGGGGCCTCTGGTGCTGTACTGGAAATGCGGTCCCGACCCGGCCTCATGGTGGGGCATGATGTCGATGTCCGGAGATCATGGCAAAACGTGGACGCCACCCTGCCGGCTTCCGGAACACATTGACGGACCGGTACGGAACAAGCCTGTGCTGTTGCGAGATGGAACGCTGCTGTGCGGCAGCAGTACGGAATCAGATGGCTGGCGCGTGCATTTTGAGCGGACGTCGGATTTTGGACGGACATGGCAGCGAACGGCCGCCATCCACGACGGAAAAAAGATCGGCCTGATTCAGCCGACACTGCTGACGCATCCGGATGGCGGCATTCAGGCCTTGTGTCGCAATCAGGACGGCAATGGCCAGATCGTCTCCACTCGCTCAATGGATGGTGGACTGACCTGGACAGATCCGGAACCCACCGTGCTACCCAACCCCAACAGCGGGATTGACGCGGTGACCTTGAAAAACGGACGGCACCTGCTGGTTTACAACCACACGTATCGCGGCCGGGGAACTCCGCGAGGTCGCGAGATGATCAATCTGGCGACCAGTGAGGATGGTCAGACATGGAAGGCGGCCTTGACGCTGGAGAACACCCCGAAGTCTGAGTTTTCTTATCCGGCTGTGATTCAGACGGCTGACGGACTGGTGCATATCACCTATACGTGGAAGCGACAGCGACTTGTGCATCTGGTTGTGGATCCAGAGACGCTTTCGCCCCGGGACATCGTCGACGGTCAGTGGCCAACGGACGCGCCGGTTGTCCAGTAATGAATTGAAAGTATCCCTGCCCGGCGTAAATCCGGAGTGAGCGAGTTGAGTATGGTGAGTGTTCCGCAGGCACAATTGATTCCGGTACCGGCATGGCGACCACGGCGCAGGATCACGGGCATGTCGGCCGTGCTGTTGCCATTCCTGTCGGCCGGCGAAGTGGACTGGAGCAGTTTCGAGCAGCATGTGGCTCGAACGCTGCAGGCAGGGCTGATTCCGGCCGTGAATATGGACACGGGTTATGTGAATCTGCTGGATGGCAGTACGCGACTGGAAGTCCTGCGACGCACCAGGAGTGTTGCGGCGGGACAATCCTTTGTCGCTGGTGCTTTTGTTGGTGATGTCCCGGGGAGTGGTTTTGATGCCGGGACCTATGCATCGCGAATGGAAGAGATCCAGAGTCACTCCGGGACACCGGTTATTTTTCAGTCCTATGGTCTGACACAGCAATCCGACGACGACATTGTCCGTAGCTATGAAGCACTGGCGAGTTACGGGGATCGCTTCCTGGGTTTTGAACTGGGCACGATGTTTGCGCCGTTCGGGCAGATCTACAGTGAGCGAGTGTACCGCGGCCTGATGAGAATTCCTCAGTGTTACGGCGCCAAGCATTCGTCACTGGAGCGCGGGCTGGAATGGCAGCGACTGGCATGGCGTGACGAGCAGCGTCCTGATTTTCTGGTGCTGACGGGTAACGATCTGGCAATCGACATGGTTGCATACGGCAGCGACTATCTGCTGGGATTGAGCAGTTTTGCGCCGGATCTGTTCGCAAAGCGAGATCAGTACTGGATGTCCGGGGACAGTGAGTTCTTCCAGTTGAATGATGTCCTGCAGTACCTTGGCTTTTTTGCCTTCCGCAAACCGGTTCCGGCCTACAAGCATTCTGCGGCTATGTTTCTGGCGCGGCGCGGATGGATTCGAACGCAGTTGACACACAGCTCCAGTGCGACGCGGCCGGAAAGCGACGGCCCGGTTCTGGACGACATCCTGCAGCAACTGCAGCGATGGACGCAGACCTGAGTGGGGGACCGTGGCTGGAACAAGCTGCTTCTCGGCCTGATGCAATCCCAGCCGGATGCGTTCGCCAACGTACTGAGCCCCTTGTCCTTGGTCGCGGGCTGAGGGAAATCATGCCGGGGAAACGACGGCTGCGAATCTGCGTGTCGACGTCATCAAAAAGGCGGCGTGCAGTGGCAAATTCCACACGAATCTGGGAGAGTTTGACGACCTCAGGTGGGGCGGGCTGGTGTTCATAGCGGGAAAGCGATGCTCACAGGCATGAAGTCGCGTCGCAATCATGTTTTCGCACCTTCATTCTGCCGGAAAACCATTGATAACCGTGACGATCGCATGGAGGATCAGCGGTTTCGTGGGGATGAACGTGTGGCAGCGGCAACGAACAAAGCGTGTCACTGGCGCAGAGCAGCGAGTGAACTCGGGGCTGGAGGTTTGGACAATGAACCGACGAGCATTGACGGTCGCCACGGCTATCCTGACGTTATGCGTCTCAGCGGCTGTCATGGCACAATTTGGCCAGCGTGGGCGATACCGCAGCATGTATGGCGCGGACGGGCGAGTTGAGCGTAATGGAGTCCCGGACTGGAAGGTCGACGAAAACTTTTCGAAGGACGTCTTTACGTTTGTCCGCATCCGTTATCGCTCGATGGGCCGATGGGGCTGGCAGACAGACTATCCTGACGCTGATCTGAACTTTTCCTATCGGCTGCAGCAACTGACATCGCTGCACACAGATCCGGACGGGATGATTCTGGAACTGACGGATCCGCGACTGTTCGACTACCCATTCATTTACATGATTGAGCCCGGTTATATTTATCTTGAGGATGATGAACGTGCGGCATTGCGTTCTTACCTGCTGAATGGCGGGTTTCTGATGGTCGACGATTTCTGGGGTGACGAGGAGTGGGAGGGATTTTACCGCGAACTGAAGCAGGTCTTTCCGGAACGTGAACCGGTCGAACTGCCTCTGGATCATCCGATTTTCCACTGCGTGTACGACCTGAAAGAGCGACCTCAGATTCCGGCCATCGGGTATGCTCGTCAGATGGCCAACGGTGAAGTGTATTCAGCACAGGGATACGGGACAGAAGAAGTCCACTACAAGGGTCTGTTTGATGACAATGGACGGATGATGGCGATGATTTGTCACAACACCGATCTGGGTGATGGATGGGAGCGGGAGGGTGAGGATCCGTGGTACTTCCGGGAGTTCTCTGAAAAGAAAGCTTATCCGCTCGGGATCAATATCATTTTTTACGCGATGACGCATTGAGTGTCTCAAACGATCAGAACGACACAGCGACGTGCGCCCTGCAGCACCGTGTTGCCGGCACGCGGCAGACAAATTCAGTGAACTGAAGGCGACGGTATGGCATCGATTGAACTGACGGCGGAACGTGAACGAGAGTTGATTGGTCAGCTGCGTCAGTTTCGGCAGCAGATTGACGCAGAGTTATCACGTGTGATTGTGGGCCAGAAGGACGTGGTCCGGCAACTACTGATTTCACTTCTGGCGGGAGGAAACTGCCTGATCACCGGAGCTCCGGGACTGGCCAAGACTCTGCTGGTCAAAACAATTGCTCAGTTGTTTGACCTGCAGTTCAATCGAATCCAGTTTACCCCGGACCTGATGCCTGCGGATATCACGGGGACGGAGGTTCTGGAAGAGAGCGCGGACGGCGGGCGCTGCATGCGATTCATTCCGGGGCCTGTGTTTGCCAATGTGCTGCTGGCTGACGAGATCAACCGGACTCCGCCCAAAACTCAGTCCGCTCTGCTGGAAGCGATGCAGGAGCATCAGGTGACTGCGGCCGGACGTCGCTATCCACTGGCAGAACCCTTCTTTGTCCTTGCCACTCAAAACCCAATCGAGATGGAAGGGACGTACCCGCTGCCGGAAGCGCAACTGGACCGATTCATGTTCAATGTCCTGATTGATTATCTTCCGGAAGATGAGGAGGTGGCTGTTGTGCGGCAGACCACAGCACGTCCACCGGAACCCGTACGACCGTTGTTTAATGGGGAAACGCTGCGGGAATTTCACGAGGTTGTGAAGCGGGTTCCGATTGCTGACGACGTGATTCGTTACGCCGTACGCCTCGCATCGGCTTCGCGTCCTGGCCAATCGGGGACTCCGGATTTTGTCAACCAGTTCGTCTCATGGGGAGCCGGCTTGCGAGCGGGGCAGTATCTGGTCCTGGGCGGCAAAGCTCTGGCGTTGCTGGATGGACGATCCTTTGTCTCGACAGAGGACATTCGGTCCCTTGCCGGGCCGGTACTCCGCCATCGAATCCTCCCCAACTATCGTGCCGAGGCGCAGGGAATCACGGTGGATTCGCTGATTGAGCAGTTGCTGGGTGTCGTGACGCATCCGAAGAACGCGGTGGTTTCCTGATCTGTAACAGGTGGTCATTGAACTCAAGCCCCCTGCCCTGTCGCCATGCAAACCGGTTCGGGGGGACCGAACGCAGAAATCAGCAACGGGCCACGTGTCTATGCCGACTGAGTTAATGAATCCTGCGGTCATCATGAGCATTCGTTCGCTGGAATTGCGCGCAAAGCTGGTGGTGGATGGATTCAGAACCGGCCTGAATCGAAGCCCGCGTCACGGATTTTCTGTTGAATTCTCTGAGTATCGGCAGTATGCGCAGGGGGATGACCCCAGGTTTCTGGACTGGAAGCTGTTTGCTCGCAGCGATCGCAGCTACATCCGGCTGTTTGAGGACGAAACCAATCTGCGTTGCTGCCTGGCTCTGGACATCAGCCGATCCATGTCTTTTTCCTCATTGGCGTGGAGCAAAAGGGACTACGCAGCCACCGTAGCGGCCTCGCTCGCATGGCTCCTGAATCGTCAGGGGGATGCAGCCGGGTTGACTCTGTTTGACGATGCCGTCAGGACGGTTGTTCCCCCCAGGTATCGTCCCGGGCATCTGCGGCGACTGATGGTGGCACTTGAGGAGTCAGAGAGTGGCGTTCAGACTCGTCCGGCCGCAGCCCTCGAAGACATTGCTCAGCGTTTTCGCAAACGGGGACTGGTGATACTGCTGTCAGATCTACTGACGCCGGTGCAGGAGCTGGGCGATGGACTGCGGTTACTGCGAGGTTGTCTGCACGATGT
>JBDKIW010000021.1:0-5836 GCA_039796955.1 Planctomycetota bacterium | reverse complement strand
CGCGTTCTGCGTCTGGAAATTGAAAATCAGGAACTGCTGGATCGAAAGACCCAGCTTGACACGGGCGCGGCAAACTCCGCAACAGTTTCCTCACAGGAATAGTTTCGGCAGTCGTTGTGCCTGTCGTCATTGCCGGCAGTGCACATCGGAAACACAGAATACCACTCAGACAGTCGTGTGCCGCGTTCGAAACAATCTGACAGTACCATCCTTCTGACTACGGGTGTGTCCGGAGCACCTCAATGAACAATGTTGTTGCCAAAACACTGATCGTCCTGCAGCTGGTCTTCAGCCTCTGCTTCATGTGCTTTGCAGGAGCGGTCTACTCGTTCCAGAAAGGCTGGCGGGACAAGGCAGAAGCTTCTGCAAAGCAGATTGTTGATCTGCAGAAGAACCTGTCAGACCAGCAGACTGCCCGAGCCAGCGAGAAGGCTGCTTTGGAAGCAGACCTGAAGAAGGAAAAAGACCGAGCTGACCTCGCAGAGGCGCAAATCGGACGTCTGGATGTGGACCTGCAGCAGGCCCGAGCCAGCCTGGCGTCCGCGGAACAGGAACGTGACAAGTACCAGGCAGATCTCATCGTGGCCCAGCAGGAGGCCGAGGCCCGCATCGCCGAAACCACTGAGTCCCGCAGCGAAATCAAGGCCCTCCGCGATCAGCTGAATTCCGGTCTCGCTCAGCGCCGAACGCTCGAAGACCAGAATCTTGACCGACAGGGCAAAATTGACGAAGCCACCGAGCGTGAACAGCAGATGCTGAAGGAAATCGGTCGTCTGCGTGACCTGTGCCGTGTCAATCGCATCGACCCCAGCGAGCAATACGCTGGAGTTGTGCCGGCCGCGATCGAGAAGGTCGATGGTGTCGTCCGCCAGTCCAAAAAGAATTCGTCCCGCAGTGCTGAACTGGTGGAAATCTCCATCGGCAGCGACGATCGAATCGACAAGAAAATGCGGCTGATCGTCTACCGCGGCAGCCGATTCATCTGTGAAATTGAGATCACCGATGTGTATCCTGACATGTCTGTCGGACGGGTGATTGAAGAAACACGTAACGGTGCCATCGAGCGAGGCGACAATGTCACAACAAAACTCTGATCCCACAATCTACGACGGCCTGGTCTTCGTTTCTCTGGGAGCCATCATCGTCGGAATCGTGTTCTGGATTCTGACTTTGAACTCTTATGGCTGGTCCGCTGGCTGAGTCCCTTTCCTTCAACGCAGCACGTCGGTGCAGATCGCCGGCAGGGTCTCATTTCAGAGCCCCTGCCGCGTGCTTGTAGTGCCCGTGTTTTGCAGCCCGCAACGCCATCAGGACACAATTGTGTCCTCGATTGTGTTCCGTATGGAAATGAACGATTGGACGGACGCGTGCTTCGGAACTTCCCAGTTCCGGCGTGTCTGACGGCAACTGCCGTTTGAGAATTCTGATTACCCCCCGGTACACTCAATGGCGTCTGCCTTCTGCAGTCGCCATTTTTTGTTTTCCGGGGTGAATCATGGGCTCGCGAAAGCCATTCACGGTCGCGCTGTTATCTGCCTTTGTCTGTACTGTCCCGTTTGCCGTCCTGCTAACCCTGGCGTCCGGTGTGAATACGGTTAGCCTCGGCAGTGACGATACTGCGGCCTCTCAAAAGGCTTATCAGCCCCGGATTGCCTCCTTCTCAACCGATGCGGAACGCGCCCTCGGCGGGTTTGTCGTCCCGGAGGGCATGACGGCCAAACTGGTGGCCGCTGAACCGCAACTGGCTAATCCCGTGGCGATGACCGTCACGGCCGATGGTCGTATTTTTGTCTGCGAAACCTTCCGCCAGCAAAACGGTGTCGAGGATAACCGCAGCCACATGAACTGGCTTGAACAGGATCTGCAGCTGGAATCCATAGAAGAGCGAGAGGCGATGTTTCGTCGCTTCATGGGCGAAGATGTCGCCGCATGGACTCGGGAACACGATCGCATTCGTCTCCTCGAAGACCGGGATCGTGATGGATACTATGAAACGAACAGCGTTTTTGCGGATGGCTTTAACGAACTGGCGACCGGCACCGGCGCCGGTGTGATCGAACATCAGGGAACCGTCTACTACACATGCATCCCCAAACTGTGGAGTCTGCGGGATCAGAATGGTGACGGTGTCGCAGAGCAGCGGCGTGCATTGCATCATGGGTACGGGGTCCGCGTCGCATTCCGAGGCCATGATCTGCATGGACTGACGATCGGTCCGGATGGACGACTGTATTTCAGCCTCGGAGATCGCGGCTACAACGTCATCACCCCCGAAGGTCATCGCCTGAAACGCGTGGACACTGGCGCCGTTTTCCGCTGTGACCCGGATGGCAGTCATCTGGAAGTCTTTGCCTTTGGATTACGCAATCCCCAGGAGCTGGCGTTTGACGACTACGGAAATCTCTTCACCGGCGACAACAACAGTGACAGTGGTGACCAGGCACGGCTGGTGTATGTGGTTCAGGACGGTGACACGGGCTGGAGAATGTACTTTCAGTACCTCGATGATCGCGGGCCATGGAACCGTGAAAAAATCTGGCGTCCGTGGCAATTCGACGCGGAGACCACTGCGGTCCAGCCGGCCTCCATCCTGCCACCGATTATTAACCTCGCTGATGGCCCCTCCGGCCTGACGTTCTATCCGGGAGTCGGACTGCCGGAACGATACCAGGGCCATTTCTTCCTTGCTGATTTCCGTGGAGCCGCCGGGAACAGCGGGATCCGCAGCTTCGCAGTGAGTCCACAGGGTGCCTCATTTCAGCTGCAGGATTCCCATCAGTTTCTCTGGTCGATTCTGGCCACCGATCTGGATTTTGCCCCCGACGGCAGCCTGCTGGTCTCTGACTGGGTCAATGGCTGGGATGGTGAAGGGAAGGGGCGGATTTATCGCTTTGCGGATCCTGAGGCTCAGGCAGTCTCACACGCCTCAGAATCAGCCGGGTTGCTCGCGGGCGATATCGCGTCTGTGTCGACTGCAGACCTCGTCCAGAGACTGAGCCACAGCGATCGACGTGTTCGACAGGCGGCCCAATTCGAACTCGTGCGGAGAAACGACGTCGAGCAACTGCACTCCGCAGCCCTGTCCGCAGAAAACACACTCGTCGCGCGACATGGATTGTGGGGAGTCTGGCAACTGGGGTTGTCCACCCCGGAAGCCGCATTGCAGTCGTCACAGGTACTGCTGCAGCTGCTGAAAACACCCGCAAGCCCTGAAGCCCTCGAACTTCAGGCTCAGGCGCTGAAGATTCTTGCCGATCTCTGGACCCGGCATGACATAGCCCAACTGCCGTCGACACTGCGTGATGAATTGCTGGCAGTGTGCCAACAGTTCCTCGCAGCACCTGAACCACGTCTGAATGGTTTTGCTGCGGTCGCCATTGGCCGACTAGGGCAGGCGTCCGCCGCAGTGGACCTCCTGGCGTTTCTCGATCGGTTGAACAACACTGACCCCGTCGCCCGGCATCAGGCCGTCATGGGGCTGGTCGCCATCGCCGAGCGTACTCCCGGACTCCTTTCATCAATGGCCGGTCATCCTGGATCCGCCGGCCGGCTGGGTCTGGTTCTGGCCCTTCGTCGTCAGAGTTCTGCCGATGTCTCTTTGTTTCTCAGAGATGCCGATTCGCTGGTTGTTGCCGAAGCTGCACGAGCTGTGAATGATGAGCCAATCGAGGCGGCTCAGGGGGCGCTGGCCGATCTGCTCTCAACTCCCGGACTTGAGGAGTCGACTCTGCGTCGCGCCATGAATGCCGCCTATCGACGCGGGCTGGCGTCTGACGCCACCGCAGTTGCGGCAGTCGCAGCCAACGCTTCACAGTCGGAAAGTCTTCGCCTGACAGCCGCCGACCTGCTGCGTACCTGGAATCGCCCCCAATCCATCGATACGGTCACAGGGCGCTGGCGACCACTCCCGGCACGCGACGTTCCCGGACTTCAGCAGGCGATCCGCGATACGCTCCCGGCGATGCTGGCTGGTCCGGAAAACCTCCGTACAAAGACCATCGAAATCACCACGCAGCTGGGAATCTCAGATCTTGTTCCCGAGCTGGAATCGCTCCTGACTTCGACCGAGTCTGATGCTGCTTTGCGATTGGCTGCATTTCGTGCGCTGTCATCACTCGCGACAGATATTGAATCACTGATGCAGCGCGGACTTCAGGACTCAGCGGAACCCATTCGGCTGGCTGCACTCGAACTTCTGGTGACCAGCAACCCTGACGCGGCCGTCCCGGAACTGCAGAGCCTTTTCGCCTCAGGAAGCCTTCAGGCAAAACAGACGTCACTGCGTTTGCTGGGGAAGATTGAGGGCCCGCGGGCTGAGGGTGTTCTGCAGGCCGCATTCGGGACCCTGCAACAGGGAACTCTGCCGGCAGGCGCTCTGCTGGATCTGTTAACGGCGGCCGAGCAAAGCCAGTCTTCCACGCTGAACAAACTGGCGGCTGAATTCCGTGAGCGTCAGGCAGCGGGGGCCGGTGTCCTCGAGCGTTGGCAGGACTGTCTCGAAGGGGGCGATCCCCGTCGCGGCCGGGAGTTGTTCTTCGGCAGCGGCGCGGCCTCCTGCCGTCGCTGTCACAAAGTTGGCAGTGACGGTGGCGAAGTCGGTCCCGCTCTGACAAAAATCGGCAAGGAAAAAGACCGGGGATATCTGCTGGAGTCCATCGTTGACCCGAACGCCCGCATCGCCAAAGGTTTCGAAACCGTGCTTCTGACGACCCTCGAGGGACGTGTGCACTCGGGAATTCTGCGGCAGGAAGATTCCGAACAGATCCAGCTGATGACGTCGTCCGGTGCCATCGAAACCATCCGCAAAGCGGATATCGATGAACGCGCGAATGGACAGTCAGGAATGCCGCAGGATCTTATCAAAAACCTCTCCCGTTCCGAGATCCGGGACCTCGTTGCGTGGCTGGCCGAACTCCGGGATGACCAGCCAGCGGGGCACTGAACAAATCAGGTGGCGTCTGGCGTTTCAGGAGTGCGATTGCTTCCCGAGCGATCGTCTCCTGCGGATTCTGAAAGGCGAGGTGCGGGCTGTCATTCGAGAACGAAAGCGGATGACATCGCGGCAGCAGGTGCCCACCTGGCAACGCACGGAAGGTGGCAACGTGTGCCACGCTTTCCAAACCGCTGGCCGAACGCATGAAGACGCCTGCCGCCAACGCGTGGCAGGCACACCAGTCCTCAAAGCCACACGCTCGCTGGAGCCCCTATTTGCGGGCACACTTACGCAACTGAAATCCGGTACCAGCCTTCACCACTTCCAGCCAGACATCCTGCAGTTTCGAGCAGAGCCGGGTGGAATGTCGTTCCAGGCTGGACTGGCTGGATGCTCGGTCGATGTCCAGAAAGGCCTGCTGCCCCAAACGATGGCCGGGTGCCCGCCAGAAGGCCAGAAACATCGGAACCGTCGTGGCCCCGCGAAGTTTCAGGCTGCCGTCTCCGTCCGTCAGCACCAGCACTTCGTCGCCCGACAGTTCGATCGTGGTCTTCAGCAGCTCACTTCGCAGCGGCGTCGTCTCCTGACGCGACTGAAACCGGCACCATCGCTCGAACTCCGCAACCGTCTGGTCAAGTTCGGCCAGCAACGGTCGCGGTATTTCTATCAGGCCTCGCTCATCGACATCACGCAGTCGCTCCAGCAGATCCAGTACCAGGCGTGCGTCGAGCGGACTTTCAGATGTCAGACGACGGTACTCATTGATCGCCGGCTCCAGTGGCTCCAGCGGTGCCAGAATGGCGGCAGCCTGCGCGGGGGCCAGTCGCAGGACCTGCTGACGCGTTGAACCACCGCTGCTTCCCGGTACACTCACAGCACCAGACAGGTCCGCATTGAACCGTT
>JBDKIW010000020.1:0-4742 GCA_039796955.1 Planctomycetota bacterium | reverse complement strand
GCGCGGGGCTGGCCTGTGGCCTGTCGCGGTACTGGGGCGAACGGTGGATCGCGCGGATGGATCCGGCGGACCGCACGAGAGGCCTGCGGGACCGACTTCAGCAGCGCGGCTTTCTGGTGATCGCACTGTTGCGTCTGAATCCACTCACTTCATCAGACCTCGTGTCGTATGCCGCCGGACTGACCAGCATTCCGATCCGCACTGTGGTCACCGGAACAGGTGTTGGAATTGCTCCGCTGTGTTTCGCGCAGTCATGGCTGTCCGACGGAATCTTTCGAATCTGGCCGGGTTTATTCTGGCCGCTCGCGATCTGCACTCCCGTGTACCTGGTCCTTGTCGTGGTGGTGCTGCTGCGGCTGAGTCGACCGCGGTGAACTGCCGTTGACTCGCCGCCACTGCGCGTAAGGAACCGGTCCCAGAAAGGCCTGGTTTTCAAACGGAGCGTTTCGGCCCAGCTCACTGACAAACGGCGTCAGCAGCAGAAATCCGCAGTAGGCGGCCAGCAGTGGGAACATCAGCAACTTCACCGCGCGCCGCTGAAATTTGCCTGCAGCCGACGGTCGGCTGTGACCACGATGCCACGCCCAGGCCACCAGAATGCGTGCCGGATAGGTCAACAGGATGAAAAACGGGGTCAGGATCAGCAGGGCATCCTGAGGTGGCAGGCGAATTTTGCCAAGGTAAAGCGGGAAGGTCATCGCATACAGGATCACGGTGGAAATCGCCCACGCCCACGGAGCACCACAAATGATTCGCCGCACCTCACGAAAAGCAAAGATCGATCGAAATCGCCCCGTCACGGCCTGCTGAACCTGCAGCAGTGGCAACCAGGCTGCAACCGGGATCATCACCAGCACACCAAGAAAGGAAATCAGACCGAAGATCGGTTGCCGGCGTTCCGGTGCCGAGTATGCGACCAGCATGGAGGTCGGAATGACCAGCCAGCAAATAGCACCAAAGAAGGCTCGTAGTCCCATCATGAAATGCGGGACAGGCCGCAGCAGATCCAGAATCGCATTCAGACCTGCCGCAAACTGCATTCGCCCGGAGGCCGTCCACAGTGATTTCCAGAGCCACTTCAGATTGCGCAGCGGGCGCAGAAAACATCCAGCCGTGCAGCCATTCAGAATGCTGATCAGCAGATGAACACCAATCAACCACTGCAGCCCTGTCAGTATCGCCTGCATCTGCAGCGTTCGTGGATCCGCAGGCCCCAGAATCACCAGCGCGTCGCTCAGGCGTGTTGCCTGAATCCGGATGGGAATGCAAAACAGCAGAGTGAAAAACACAAGTGTGCCCAGACGCGAAGCGATGCACAGCAGCGGAAATCCATCGCGCAGTCGCCCCGACACCGCCACACGGCGCTGCGGTTCCACGAGGTAACCCAGAGTCAGGATGTTCAGCCCGGGGATGGCTGCCAGCACAGCCAGGGCGACGACCAGACAGGAACAGCCCATCAGCAACTTCAGGCACCACCAGCATGAACGAAACGGCCGCCGCAGGCCGGGAAAATCGCCCGGTCCGAGCTGATTTACGGACCATGCCGCCAGCGGAACCCTTGCGTCCTTCGATCCGTCCACGTTTGATTCTTCACGGTGCGAGTCTTCACCGGTCGATGGTTCACCAGGCAAATGTTCTCCCGCGGCAGCAACATCGGCCAGTGCGCTCATTACTGCCTCCGTGGAACTCTGCCGGGGTTCCCCATTGGGCGTAGTGCCGGGCACTGCAGCCATCGGCATTTCGAGCGGTGCAGCGCCAGGTGTCTCGTCAACGACAGACATGGGCAGCCCCCGAACCGGGCACCAGCGAACCCCGCGGCCTGATCACCCGGCCCACAGGGGCAGTGCAGGAAACGCCGCAGTGAAACAGCTGTACGATCGGATCACAGACAATCATGAAAGTGGAACCTGAGACTGGACCGGAGCACCGGGGGTTTTCCCGGCATTTTGACTGGCGACTTGAAAGAGTCATTGTGACACTCTGCACACACGACTTTTCAGGACCAGAACTGGCAGTGTAAACACCACACAGGCAGACTGCGATCGGGTGAAACGGCCGCGTAGACGTGTTATTCGCAGAACATGGCTGAAAATTGACTTTCCCGACCACTCTTTTTCCAGGCAATGGATTTGTCTGGCGAACTACCGCACATTGTGGTTCACTACCAACTGCCTGCAAGCCTGAATCTGCGCAGCATTGTCCGCGCGACCCGTGGTCGTAGTATTCTCCACCGGTCGGTCGGCATTCCTGCCGCGTTCAACTCCATCAGAATGCACCGTTCCGGGGCTGTCACCCATGACATCTTCCGGATTGGGCCGTTACATTCTTCGAAGCTTCTGTGGCAAGGTCACCTGCTTTTCGCTCGTTGTCCAGGATTCCCGTCGTGCGACTGGCTCATCTGTTTTCACTGACCATACTGGCGTTGCTGGTGACTGTGGCGCTCCGTAGCGCTGGCAGCGTGACCAGTGCTTTGCGCCCTCCGGATGATCTCACAGAGATCCCCGATCTGGCTCAGCCCGTCGCACGTCTTAATTCATGGTTTCAGAACCGCTGGCGGGACGAGCAAGTCGTTCCGGCGGGACCGGTCGATGAACTGACGCTCTTCCGCAGACTCTCGCTGGCGCTGTTTGGTGCAGTTCCTTCCCTGGAAGAGATTCGGGCCTTCGAACAGGATCAGCAACCGAATCGTCCACAGCGATGGCTGACCATGATGCTGAAGGATGCACGGTTCAGCGACTATTTTGCGGATCGATTGGCACGCAGTCTGGTTGGTGTCGAGCAGGGTCCGTTCATCATCTTTCGCCGGGATCGACTGCGGGACTGGCTGGCGGAGCAACTGCAGCAGGATGCCTCGTGGAGTCAGATGACACGGGAACTGATCGCCGCAGAAGGACTCTGGACAGACCGCCCAGCTGCCAATTTCATCACCATTGCCAGGATGGAAAACGAAGAACTGGACGAGAACAAGCTTGCGGGACGAACGGTTCGCACATTTCTGGGCCAGCGCATGGACTGCGCACAGTGTCACGATCATCCCTTTGATGAGCACTGGAAGCAACGCGATTTTGAAGGCCTTGCCGCATGGTACTGTCAGGCCGACGTCAGTCTGGCGGGTGTCTCTGATTCGCCGCTGGATAAAGAGAAGCAGCCGGTTGTGTACCAGGTCACACCTCCGGGCCGGGAAACTGCTGACGCGCGGGTTGTTCCGCCCTCCGTGCCATTTCACCAGGAATGGGTTCCGGAATCCGGTAGCCTGCGTCAGCGTCTGGCCAACTGGATCACCCACGCTGACAACCAGCGATTTGAACGTGCGATTGCCAATCGCATCTGGGGCCTGATGTTCGGTCGACCATGGCACACACCGGTGGATGACTTGCCGCATCCGGACCCAGCTTCCGAAGATGCGCTGGATATTCTTGGTCAGGAGTTTCGTCAGCATGGCGAGCGTCTGAGTGTTCTGATTTTCATGATCGCGATGTCGGAGCCGTTTCAGCGTTCATCAGCGTCCCCTGTGGAATCAGACGCGGACTATCGTCGCCAGGCAGAGGCGTGGGCTGTGTTTCCGCTGGTGCGACTGCGTCCCGAGCAGGTCATCGGGTCTCTGTTCCAGGCAGGCCGGATTCGCCGAGTTCATCAGGATTCGCATCCACTGATACGACTGCAGAAACTCACCTTTGAAAATGACTTCGTTCAGGAATACGGAGATGCCGGGGAAGACGAATTGACGCCGCAGGCCGGCACGATCTCCCAGACACTGCTGAAAATGAACGGTCGGTTCTCCCGGGAACTTTCCAAAGTGGATCTGCTCACCGGGCCGTCGGAAATTCTGAGTCTCTCACCCGATGACAGCTCTCTGATCGACAATGCGTTTCTGATGTGTCTGACTCGGCGTCCGTCAGCAGATGAGCGGAACGTGTTTCTCAATCAGTTGCAGGGAATGCATCACCCAGACAACTCCACGGCCGTGGCCCCACTGACCGATCAACAGCGTGCTGAGGTCGTGGAAGACCTGTTCTGGGCCCTGTTCAACAGTCCGGAGTTCGCATGGAATCACTGAACCTGAATCGACGCCATCTCCTGCAGGGACTGACAACCGCTGCTGTTTCCTTTTGTCTCCCGGCTATGTCCAGCCATGCTGCGCAGCGGCGGGGTGCGGAACGCCCGCGATCACTCATCGTGCTTTGGATGAATGGGGGCATGAGCCAGCTGGAAACATGGGACCCGCATCCAGGGACGCCCTCCGGCGGTGAAGTCACCGACATTGCGACCACGACACCCGGCGTACGCATCTCCAGCCTGATGCCGCAGATGGCCGAACAACTGCACGAATGCCTGCTGATCCGCTCGCTGACTTCGAAAGAAGGTGATCACGAAGCCGGGGCTGCCTTTGTTCGCACCGGTTATCGTCCGGAACCCACTCTGAAGTATCCGACTCTCGGCGCTATCATCGCGCATGAACTGCCGCAGCCCGACCTGCAGTTGCCGCCCTATGTCGTGCTGACGCCGCGGATTCCCGTCCCCGAAGGCGGATACCTGGGAAATGCGTGGAACGGATTTCGCGTTTTCGAACCGGGATCCGGGGTTTCCAATCTCAACGCCGGCGTTCCTGATGCTCGACAGACCCGACGACTTGAAGGACTGGACCTTCTCAGTCGTCACTTTATCCAGCGGCAGGGAGTGGCCGCGGGAGACGTTCTGCAGCAGGACACCATGGGACGTGCCCTGCAGATGATGAAATCCGA
>JBDKIW010000019.1:0-10186 GCA_039796955.1 Planctomycetota bacterium | reverse complement strand
AAGCAGGCTTCTGAGCATTCGGCGAAGTATTCCTGCGGCGTGGTCATGGCATAGGCGCGTTCTCTGGTGGGCTTGCGACCATTTCCCAGGCGGCGTTCGACGTTGTCGTAGCGGCCGCTGGATTTCGCGCGATCGAAGGCCGCCTGAATGTCCGGGTTTTCAAAACCCAGCCGCAGAACTCGGTCATGCAGGGCGTGGGCCAGTTCGTGCAGGGCGAAATTCGGCATGCGACTGAGTTCTTCTTCGAACACGCGGATGTTGGTGAATTCGACCGCCTTCGCCATTTCGGGATCGCGTCCATTGGCGGTCAGCCAGCCACTGGACGGGTGATATTCGGCGCGGGGCCCCATGCCTGGATATTCCGGGCAGAAATACAGGCGGACTTTCTGCAGTTCTGTGACGGCAGTTTTGGGCACGACACGGATGATTTCCTCAAGTTGCTGCTGCAGGAGCCGTACGGCGTGTTCGGTCCGTTCAGAGTCCTGTTCCAGCAGTTCGTTGCGGACGAGCAGTGTCCAGCCGACAACAACGCGTGAGGTGTACTGGGGTGATTGAGCCGTTGCGATGGTTGTGGCAAAAAAGGTCAGGCACAGGATGGTGCCAGCACTGAGGGTGAATCGCATGGTGAGTTCCGGGTGAATGGTGTGCAGTCACGGACGCGGGTTGATGAGCCGGAGTATAGTTTGCGGGAGCTGGTGCTGACCAGGGCTGCAGGGCGTGGGACATTGAAGTCGCCGCAGGAATGGTGCGATAGTTTTTTTGGGGGGATTTTGGTTTTCGGTTTTCGGTGTTCGGTTATTGGTGTTCGGTGTTCGGTGCTGCGAATGGGGGTAGCGACTCCGAGCACGAGCTTGGGGTTTTTGAACCACGGATGGACACGGAATAACACGGATGGAACGGGTTTGTTGAGGGCTGGGCGAAGTTCCCTCTGAGCCGACAAATCAGTTTGCGGCTTGGCAGGAGCCGCGCCCTCCCGATGATACGACTTGTCACAATGTTGTGAGCGGCGACGCGTTAGCGGCCGGTTGCGATTTGCGGGGTTTCTGCCGCGTTGGTTTATGTTTTTTGAACCACGGATGGACACGGAATAACACGGATGGAACGGGTGTGTTGAGGGGCGGGCGAAGTTCCCTCTGAGCCGACAAATCAGTTTGCGGCTTGGCAGGAGCCGCGCCCTCCCGATGATACGACCTGCCGCAATTCCGAGCACGAGCACGAGGGGGATTGGTTTGTGCCACCGGAGCATCTGGAGAAGGTTCGCGAACGATTCACTCGCGAAGACAGCGCAACGGCACCTCATTAAGAGCGTGGCCGGTTGATACTGGTGTCTGCAGGCGTCAAAAGCGAGCAGTGTCAGGATTGAGCGGGCAGTCGTTCCAGGGCCAGTTGCAGGCGTTCGCGGATTGCGGCGGTAATTCGTGCGGCGCCAAGGTATCGTGCGGCGGCGGTGATGGGGTCGGGGTCATTGCGCAGGGTGGGTTCATGCAGCAGCAGGCCGGCCAGCTCCGCGAGACTGATGTCTTCCACCGCCCGTGGTTCCTCGTCGCGCAGCGACGAGGTTCGGAAGGGAACGATGTCTGTTGGAGTGGTGGCCCAGAGGAAGCGGCAGCCGTCTTCGTCTGTGACGGGAAACTCTTCTGTCAGTGACAGGATGCGTTCGCGAGTCTTCTCGTGGACACGCCGAATTTCGTGCAGGCGTGCAATGCGCTGGACGAACAGATCTTCGCGGATCGGGGCGAGTCGAATCAGTTCCTGCCGGATGAGCTGTCGAAGTGTGCTGGTGTAGTCCTCGTCACGAAAGCGATCGGGTTCGGGGCGAGGCTGTTCGTCGGAACTGTCCTGAGTTGGTGTGGCCTGAGTTGGCGGCGGTGGTGATGCTGGTGCTGGCGGTGTGAGCGCGGCGAGGCGGCTGACGGGCGTTGCCGGTTCGGAAGTGACCGAGGTATTCGGTGTGTCGCTGCCGGTGGTGCTGAGGGCCGGGGTATTTTCGGTCGTTTTCTGCTGGCGGTATTGGTTCAGCAGGTCGGTCAGTTTTTTGTGGACCAGTTCTGTCGCGCCGTCGCAGTCATACCACCACTCAGGCGACCAGATCCGAACGATATTCCAGCCAAGATTGCGCAGGATTTGTTCGCGGATTTTGTCTCGATCACGGGCGGTCGCGGAGCTGTGGTAGGTGGCCCCATCGCATTCGATGCCAGCGAGGTAAGCGCCGGGAGCATCGGGATTGATGACGCCGAGGTCCACGCGGAAGCGGGAGACACCGATTTGCGGCACGATATTCCAGCCGCGTTGCTGCAGGCGTTCAGCGACGGCCTGTTCGAAGGGGGATTCGAAGCTGCCGACGGAACCAGCGTTGGCGGCGGGCAGCGCAACAGCTCCGCGATCCGCGTAATCGAGAAAGGCTTTCAGGTGGACGACGCCGATGTGGCGGACACCATCGACGCGGAGTTTTTCGGCTTTGAAGGAGGCATAGACGACGAGTTCGCGACGTGCGCGGGTGACGGCCACATTGAGACGTCGGTGTCCGCCTTCGCGGTTGAGTGGTCCGAAGTTGAGTGTCATCGCCCCGGACTGATCGGGTCCGAAGGCGATAGAGAACAGCATCACATCGCGTTCGTCGCCCTGGACATTTTCGAGGTTCTTGACGACTGTTGGTTCAATGCGATCTTCGCTGAAATACCATTCGATTGCTGGTTGTTCCCGGCGTGCCTGGTCCAGCAGGTCTTCGATCAGAGTCTGCTGGGGGAGATTGAAGGTGATGATGCCCAGCGTGGGGCGTTGATCTTCGGGGAGCAGGAGTCCGGCCAGCATGCGCTGGGTGACATCGGCCACAATTGCGTTGGCTTCTTTCCGGTTGGTACGACTTTTGCCGCGATCGAAGAGTCCATCCGGGAGATACTTCAGGGAGACAGCGCGGTCCTGAGTGACGGCGGAGGGAAAGGTGATCAGCTGGTTGTCGTAGTAGTACCAGTTGGAGAAGGCGATGAGAGATTCGTGGCTGCTGCGGTAGTGCCAGTTCAGTTGCAGTGTGGGCAGGCCTGATGCGCGGGCTTCGTCGAGGATACTTTCGAGATCCTGTTCGTGATCCTGAAGCTCTTCGTTCTCAGATTCAGCATCATTGCGACCGAAGAAATTTGTGGGTGGAAGTTGTTTGGGGTCACCGACGATCACGGTCTGGCGACCGCGTGCGATGGCACCGATGGCATCCCAGGTGGTGATTTGTGAGGCTTCGTCGAAAATTACGACATCGAACAGGGCCTGAGAAGCCGGCAGGTACTGAGCGATCGACAGGGGCGACATGAGCAGGCAGGGGGCGAGCTTTGCGAAGGATTCCGGCATGGCGGAGATGACTTCCCGAATTGTGCGGCTGGGGCGTTGCAGCTGCATCTGGTGTCGGAGCAGTCCCAGTTCGGATTGTCGCGAGGGCTGATCGATTCTGGGGAGTGACAGGTTCAGGCTGGATTTGACGTGGTTGGCGGCCTGACTGCGGGCTTCGTCGTCGAGTCGACGGAATTCCAGAATGGCTTCTTCGTGACTGAAGCTCTGGAAGGACCTGAGTACGGGATTGTTGCCGATGGCTTCGGGCAGCCACCAGCGGACGAAGGCCAGTTCGAACGCGGGGAGCAGTTGATCGGGGGTCAGTTGCTGCAGTTCGAGGGCCTGGAGGAAGGGGGTGAGTCCGAGAATTTCGCAGCGCGAGCGAACTCCGGACCACGCCGTCCATTTGCGCAGCAGGGGGCGTTGTTCGAGGATCGCATTGGCGCCGGTCAGGACTTCTGCGAGGACGCTGGGACTGGTGCGGGAGAGTGGTGAGGCGCCGGCTTTTTCCTTAAAGCCTTTGAGGGCGGCAGTGACGCGCTGGTAGGCCTTCAGGAGTCGTTCTGCTTCATCCACGAGGGCTTGTTTCTGAGCGGGACTGTCCCATGTTTGTCGAAGCGTGCTGAGGATAGGGGCCTCGGGGCCGAACTGGATCTGCAGATCATCGAAGCGTTTGCGGAGCTGCAGAGACGACTGAATCCAGGTCTGTAATTTTTCGAGGGGAGTTTTCCAGCCGTCCGGGAAGGGAATCAGTGGTGTCATGCGGCACTGCTGAATGGCGGCCAGCGCTTCCTGCATGTGTCGCAGGTGTCGCAGATCACGGGCGGGATCGGCCTGTCCGGAGATGGTCCAGGTTTGCAGGAGTTTCCGGACGCGGCGCTGGGCGATGAGAGTGAGGGGCCAGACACCGGCGAGGGCCTGTCGGAATTCGAGATCCAGTTGATCGATGGGGATGCGGGACAGCTGGTCTTCGGCATAGCGTGCGGCGGTGCCCTGCTCTGCGGTGACGTATTTCTGAACGGCCTGATTCAGAGAGGCGGCATCGGTGCTGGCGGTTGGGAACGCGGGATCGAACAGGCTGCGGTGATCCTCGGACGCTGCGGCGACGGCAGCGCGAGCGGCGTGAATCAGCAGTTCCAGTTCTTCGACGGTCACGTCGCTGCGGGGTGGGCACCCGAGTGCTTTGGTGAAGGCCACGAGGCAGGGCTGCAGAGCATTGGCGGTGGTGGCGAGTCGTTCGGCTTCCTGGAGCAGAGCGGCTTCCCATGCCGGCGTCCATTCGGCATTTTTCAGGAAGCGTGGTGCTGCATGTCCCTGCAGCGTACGAAATACAAGAGCCGTTTCCTTCAGCAGTTCCGGCAGCTCGGCGTAGGCTTTGCTGTCCAGTTGCTGTGTGGCGGGCCATGGGAGTGTGGGCGTCCATGTGCCGGTACCGCGGACGGAGACGCCCATGGCCCTGAAGATGCTCCAGCCATTTGCGGCGGTGGCGTGCAGTGCTTCGACGTAGGCGTTGAGTTGATCGCGGCGAATTTTCAGGCGGCCGTTGAGTGAGTGCCAGTGACCGCGGGTTTGCTGATGGGCGGCGTTCCAGGAGGCCTGCAGCTGATCGAGGAAGCGTCGTCGTTCGGCCTTGCTGGAGTGGAGTTCAAGGCAGAGATCGCCGAGGCCCTGTTGACGCAGCCGGCGAAAGACAACATCGAGGGCAGCAGTTTTTTCGGCCACGAACAGAACGGTTTTCTGTTGTGACAGGCACTGAGCGATCATATTGGCGATGGTCTGACTTTTTCCGGTTCCGGGGGGACCGATCAGAACAAAGTCATGTCCTTCGGCGGCCGCGGTGATGGCGGCGATCTGAGACGAGTCTGCGGGCAGGGGGTGGACCAGTTGTTCCGGGGAGTAGCGACGATCGATTTCGTGACATGCCGGGAAGGGGGCTTTGGCGGCGACGGTGAAGGGGTCTTCGGGATTTTCGATCAGATGACGAACAACTCGGTTCTGTCGCAATTGATCGATGCGATCCGTCAGATCCTTCCACATGAGGTATCGAGCGAAGGAGAGCGTTGCGAGGGCCACGTCGTCGACGACTTCGAACCCGGGGATTTCGCGAACGGCGGAGCGCATCTGCTGCAGCATGGCGGCAACATCGACGCCCTGTTCATCACGGGGCAGTTGAGTGGCGAGGTGTCGCAGATCTTTCTGAAAGTCGCGTCGGAGTAGTTCGAGCAGTGTGGAATTGAACTGGACATCGTCTTCGTGGTGAGCCAGTTGAAAGCTGGAGACGGCGCTGGCGCGGAGGAGTTTGACGGGGATCAGCACCAGGGGTGCCAGACAGGGTGTGCTGTCTGCGGCGGTGGGTTTCCAGCGAAGAAAGCCCACGGCGAGGAACAGTGTATTGGAGCCTCCTTCGGCCAGATCATTTCTGGCGCGGCGATAGAGTTCTGTGAGTCGTGCGGAGAGTTCAGCGGAGTCGAGATCTGCGGCCAGTTCGTTGCGCTGCAGAGCCTGTATGGCGAACTGCTGATCGAGGTCACCCTGTGTTTTGCGGAAGTGGGTGCCGGCATCCCGGTCGCCCTTTGGATTGTGTTCGGGCAGTGAGATCAGGGTGATACGACCACCGCCGGCCAGCATGTCTTCCAGTTGAGAGAGTTGTGGGCAGAGGAAGGGAATGGTTTGTCGTGAGGGGCGGAAATTGAGCAGTCGGTTGCGCAGAGACAGATCCAGCAGCCGACGTTGCCAGCGTTCGATGCGGCCTTCGGCGGTTGCGGGTTTTTCATCGGTGCTGTCGATGGGCAGCAGATCCGGACCGGGCATCGGGGGCAGTGGAAGATCACTCGGGGCTTCGAGTTGTGTGCGGGAATCTGTGTGAGCGGAGGGCGAAGCGAGGGGGCGAATCTGGGCCATGCGTGCGCGGCGAATATCAATCGCCATGCGGAATTTTTCGTCGTGGGTGTGTGTCAGTGCCATGCGTGCGGTTTCGCGGGCATGTTCAAAGGCCGCGGCCGGGCGATGGGTGATCAGCGTGGTTTCAAAGAGGACCAGTTCCCGGGAGGTCAGGGCTTTGCGTACTTCCGTGACATCGGTTTCCAGCAGAGAATTGAAGGTGCGTTCCTGAATCCAGGCACCGCCGAAGCAGTGTCCCTGCTGGAGGATCACGACGGGGTTCAGGCCGACAGCTTCGAGTGCGGAAGCGAACAGGAGGGTGGTATCGAGGCAGGTGGCGAGCCCGGAATCGAGGATCGTGGAGGGACGACGAGTCTTTTGACCTTCCTGTTCAAAGCTCTGTGGAGGATTGGCATAGGTCAGTTGGTGAGCGCCGACGGCTGACCAGATGGCGGCAGTCAGCATGAATGCGCGTGCCGGGTCTGCGGACTGATAGCCATCCAGTGCTGGTGAGTGTCCATGTCGTGCGAGACTGTCGGCGGCGCGTTTCAGAATGCGGGCAATCGCCGGGTCATTGGGCATGACAAACGCAGCAAGCAGTTCGGGCATGAAGCCGGCACCGCCCCATTCGTCCCGCGCGAGGACTCGTACTTCACAGGTGTGGGTGGCGAGGACTTGTTGCTGGTGTCGCAGTTCAAAGCGGAGTTGAGAGCGTTCGGCTTCATTCAGGCCATTCAGCCGGGCGGCATCCAGTTCGACGCGGCAGTCGGTGAGTGAGAGTGTGCTGCCGGGTGCGATTCGATCAATGACCCATTGACGCGGGCGCAGGAAGGCGGGTTCGGAATGCAGCTGGAGCACAACCGAGGAAACGGCTTCTGAGCCGGAATTGCGAAGCTGCAGGTCCTTCAGCAGCGGTACGGAATTCTGCCAGGACGCGTAGTTGATGCGTGCATTGACTGTGGCGGAGATGGCCAGCTGCTGGACTGTGGTTGTCGAGGAATCTGGGGGATGACCAGACGGGCTGGACATGAAGCACCGGGACATTTCTGGGGAAAAGCGAGCACTGGCGACACCATCGGCCGCCTTGTCGACGGATCATAGTCGGCAATCGGGAGACTGTCTTGTGTCGGGTGGGGGATGGTGTTCCGCGAGCGTGTGGCGGGGAGAATCGCGAAGCTGGCAGGCCGGCTGCTGATGTGCGGGGTCAGCGGACTGCGATCCGGCGCACGCCTCGGCAAAAGTAATCCACAACCGCGGTGGTGTCCACGCTGGTCACGATTTCGATGTTGGGTTGTCGGTGCTGAAATCGACGTCGATCGAGGATCAGGGTGCCGTTGGTCAGTTCGCCGCCGACTTCCACATCAGCAGCGATCTGTGAGGTTTCGAAGGTGGCAGCGCCAGTTGCGATGGCGAGTGCCGTGGCAGCGGGCAGACTGACTTCTTCGAAAGGCAGCCACTGGCGACAGGCTCGTCCGGCGAACTGCAGCAGGCTGGTCAGGAATTCTCCGGTCGGTGTGGAGGGGATCAGGCCGGTGAGTCGATCGAGGTCTTCGAAAGTCAGACCGGCGGAGTGTCCGACTTCAAGGGGGATCAGGATTTTGCCCACGGGCGATTTCAGCACAGTTTGCGCAGCTCGGGGATTGGACCACAGATTGAGTTCGGCTGAGGGCGTGACATCGCCGATGCAGTGCAGTGAACCTCCGAGGCAGATCAGGCCATTCAGCAGCACTGGCAGTTCGGGATCGAGGTCCAGGGCCATGGCGATGTTGGTGAGCGGTCCGAAGGAGAGGATGCGAACTTCGTGCGGGTGTTCACGCACGGTGTCGACGATCAGTCGTGCCGACTCGCGACGATTATGCAAATCGGGTACGAGTGGCTCAGTGTCCCCGAGACCGAAGCGGCCATTGAGTGCCTGCGGGTGGGGCATACCGACGGGCCAGATGTGGCAGGGATTGTCAGATTCGTCGGCTTGTCCGATGCGAGGATGCCGGACCGGGTCTACGAGACCGATGAGGTAATGGAGATTTCTTGTGGCCTGAGCGCCGGAGACAACACCACCGCAGGCGGTGAGGGCCGTTACGTCGAGAGTGGGGTCTGCGAGGGCGACGAGGACAGCGAGGGCATCGGCGATGCCCGGATCTGCGTCGATCAGGATTTTTCTGGCCACGATGAACAGGTCCTGTATGGAATTCTGCAGGTCGGTTGTTGCGGCGTGATCCGCGGATTGCCATGTGTGGCTGATGCACAGCGTCCATGGCGGTGTTTTCAGTGTTGCGGTTCATCATAACGCCTGAGGAGTGTAATCCCAGAGCGTTTCCGGGTAGTGACACAGCGGAGGCGTGAATTCACTCCGGGGCAATTGCGGGGCTGGGCAGCGATCAGAGCTGCACGGTCCGCGCGGCGCAGCAATGCTGATTCGGGTTCATTGTCGGGAGAGAGGGGCTTGAACGGCGTCATGGTTCCGGATAGGGTGTGGACGTGGTCAGGACTTACGAGGCGATGCCAGCGTGACGTTGCTGCGTGTGGTGATCCGGCTGCTATTGTTACGCAGGGATGGGAACACGTGTGTCTGCGTGGTTTGCCGGAGTGGGCAGACCTGGAGGAGGGCTGAGTGATGAGACGCGGGGTACAGTCCATAATTGTTGTCGTGGTGATGCTGCTGTGGTGTGTCGACTGTCGGGCGCAGTGGTATGGCGGCTGGTACGGGTATGGCAATTGGGGTGGCTGGGGTGGCTACTATTCCGGGGAGGGATCGACACCGTATTCCAGTGCTGTTCGAGCGCAGGCGGAATTGACCCAGGCACGCGGCGTGGCTGCTGAGAGTTATTCGCGGGCTGCGGGAGCGGCAGAGCAGGCTCGGAGTCAGTACCTGGAGAATCAGGCACGATTTGTGGAACTGCGTCGTCAGCAGAAAGCGGCACTGGAGGTGGACAAGGCGAAGCGTGAGGCGGAAGCGAAGGCACGAGCAGCGCAACGGCCGGCACCTCGCCCGCACACGGAGCTTTATCCTCGCTTATCTGTGGATCAGCTGGATCCGCTGACGGGACAGATTCACTGGCCGGCCTGTTACCTGACGCCGGAATTTGCGGCGGATCGTCAGATCATTGAAGCGGCGTTGAAAGAGCAGGCGGAGCATGGTCCGGAGGATCGCACGGCGAAGATACTTTATGACGCAGCGTATCGGATGGGCGCGACTCGCAGCCCCGACCTGCTGAAGCTGAGTTCACAGGACTATGCGGCGGCGCATCGATTTCTGAAAAGTCTGGCGTATGAAGGCGAGCATGCTCGGGAGGCACTGAAATGAGCGGAAATCCGTGGCGTGTGTGGCTGTTGTCTGTGGTGGTTGGTGTTTCTGGCGGTGCCCTGCCCTGCGTTCGGGGCCAGGACGTCGCGTCTTCGGCATTGCAGCCGATGCTGGAGCATCTGGAATCCACGGATCGGGAGGAGCGGCTGGAAGCGGTGGTGCAGCTGAGTGCCCTGGGGCCGTACGCGCACCCGGCCAAAGCGTTGCTGATTCGGCTGCTGGAGGCTGACGATCAGGTTCTGCAGTATCAGACGTTGATTGCGTTGGGGCATCTGGGACCGCTGGCTCAGGACGCCAGTGGTCCGGTCGCGGCATTCCTGAAATCGGATTCTGCGTTTCTGCAGACTGCGGCTCTGGAAAGTCTGCGACGGATTGGTTCGGCCGCTCCGGAAGACGTGAGTGTTGTGCGGGGGTTGAGTGACAGTCGAGACGCGGGCGTGGCGATTGCGGCGACGCGTTGTCTGGTGCGTCTGGCTGGTGAGGCGGATGCGCAGGTTCAGGAGTCGATACCACGACTGGTGAAGGCTCTGGAGGAGTCGCGAGCGGAAGTGCGTAACGAGGCATCGTTGACTCTGGTGGAAATCGGGGACGTGGTCGTTCCGGCGGTGACGGCAGCATTACGGTCCACGCAGGCCACGGCGCGGGTGGAGGCCTGCGAAATTCTGGGACATCTGGGTCCGGCTG
>JBDKIW010000018.1:0-6496 GCA_039796955.1 Planctomycetota bacterium | reverse complement strand
TCAAGCGGCTCCACATCGCGAGCTCCGGCGTCAGGTTGTGCCAGCGCCTCGGCTGCTCAGTTGTAGCCTTCACTGACCTCAATGTGCTGGTGAACTCTGCGGAGGCGTCACTCACTCGCATATTCGGCGACGGCTCAACAGCAACTGCGGATTCATTCAACGGAAAACAGCGGCCTGCGGCTCGCCGAACGGGCTGTTGATAACCCCTTCGACTGTGAGCGACACTGCCGGCCAGTCAACGGAGCGACGACACAGAAGCAACTCACTACAGAAGCAACTCAACGTGAACATGCGGTCCGCGCAAGAGAAGAGCCGCCGCGAAACCCGCATTTCGCGACGGCTCAGACCCCGAAACTGCTGAACTGCAGTGAAGACCTCGAAGCATCCCGGCCGTCACCGAACCGCCAGACCGCACCTGGCAGCACAGAGGACCGGCAGAGACAAGCGTCCCTGCCAGTCAGCCGATCTGTTGCGACGTTATTCTGCCGCAGTTCCGGTAATAATCTCTTCTTCTTCTTCCTGGATGATGATTCGTGGAGTCACCATCAGCATGATGCTTTCCGTTTCCCGACCCACCCCGCTGTTCTTGAACAGCCGGCTGATGTAAGGAATCTTGTTCAGAATCGGAACGCCGGCCATGTTTCGGCCTTCACGCAGACGCTTGATACCACCAAGCAGGACGGTACCGCCGTCAGGAACGCTGACGACTGTGCTGACGGAGATCGATGCGATGACAGGCAGCTGGACCGTTCCAGCCTGACCACCACCCTGCTGACCCTGCTGGCCTTGCTGGCCACCACCGCCGCCACCGAAACCACCACCACCGCCGCCGCCAAATCCACCACCGATGCCGCCGATACCACCGAAGCCACCACCGGCACCACCAAAGCCACCGCCGCCGCCACCGAAGCCGCCGCCACCGCCGAACCCGCCGCCGCCACCAACACCAGCACCACCGGCGTTGACGTTGGTAAAGGTCTGGATATCAACGATCTGGCTGAAGAACGGAGACATTGACAATCGCACATAACGTCGGTCTGCAGAAACCACACCGGACACAGTCAGACTGATCCCGTCAGGAAATGGTGCCACGATCGGCTGGAAGCCAACAGCACCCGGAGCAAGGTTGGGAACCTGTCCGATCACGAGGTAACGCTGAGTCTGGTCGGAGATGGTTGCAAACATTCCGTTGTACATCGTGACCTTCGGAGCAAACAGGATGTTCGATCGTGAATCTCCCTGAGCTGCCTGAATGAAGAAGAAGGCCTCGATGTCACTGAGAATGGCCATCCCCACCTGGATACCAGCGTTCGGCTGGAATCCACCGAAGTCAGGAACTCCGATTTCAAACGAACCCTGGCGGAACTGAATGTCATAGTCCTGAGTGAACTGGTTTGGACCGGACATCCCCACAACAGTGCGGCGGAAGTCATCCCGCGGCGAGTTGACTCGATTGACCGGGTCGAACAGGTTCTGTGTGCCGCCCTGCTGAGCCTGCTGGCCCTGCTGACCGCCACCACCCTGGTTCTGATTCCCTCGAAGGTCACCACCCTGATTCTGCCCACCACCACCGTTCTGTCCGCCACCACCTGGGAAGGTCGTCTGGCGAGAACCGAACGCTGGCACACCGGCTGGGTCACCAAGGCTGTCGTTCACGTTGAAGTCAAAGTCCACACCGATGCGTTCAAAGAAGTTGTCAGAAACGCTGATGAATCGCACTTCAACGGTCACCTGCAGGTCCTGCAGTTTGCGGAGCTGCGTCAGCAGGTCAGCAATCTGCTCATGAACTGCGGATGTCTGACGAATCACAAGGCTCAGAGTGTTCTCTTCCTGACCAATCGTGCCTTCTCCGCCGTCCACATCCCATGTTCCGGGTTCTACAGTGGTGGTGATGAGGTTCACGAGGCCGGAGAAGTCCGCGTTGCTGACAGATTCCGTCCCGGACCCAGCTGAGCTTCCCGGACGACCATTGCCTCCGATGGAGACGGCCAGATCATCGTTCACCTGATAGAAGCCGTTGCCGTTCGGAGTCGTCCGTTCGCTGCCTGGCACGCTGTTGCCATACTGACCGATCGCCGGAGCATTCTTGATTCCAACGGGAACGACGAGGTCGGCCACGTTGTAAGCAATGTTTACATAACGGGTTTCCTGCTCGAGGCGATTGGTGATCATCAGAGTTTCGTTCTCGATGGAATACACCAGGCCACCAGCCTGATCCAGCAGCAGATTCAGCGCACTTCGCAGCGTGATGCCGTCGACGTCGATGCTGACAGGCTGACTGGCCGACAGGCCTTCCGTCTCGATCGCACGAGTCTTCATCGTGATATTGATGCCATGAGCCACGGCGATCTGACGAATCACATCGGTCAGCGGCACATCATGGAAGTGCAGAGACACCTTCTGTCCGAGACTGTTTTCAATCTGCAGTTCACTCTCGGTACGTTCACGGCTGTCCACACGTCCCAGACGTTCACGGCGTTTGGTCAGATCACCCCATGCCTTCGCATCGGGCATCGCATAGTCGCGGCCCGGGGCGATCATGGCTTCTTCCACGTCATTCAGAGTCTTCAGGAAACTGTCGGCCTTGCGTTCCTTCACATCTTCATTGAATGCGATCTGCTTCTGCAGTTTCGCCTTCTCAACCATGATGGCCGCAGCCGGCAGATCCGGATTCAGGTCTTTCGCCTGACGAGCCACCAGCTGTGCTTCCGCATAGCGACGTTCCTTCATCAGCTGGTTGTACTCATCCACCAGCTTCGCAAAGTCCTGTTCGATGCGAATCTTCGTTTCCGTTTCGCGTTTGATTTCTTCCATCACATCGCGATTCTTCTGCTCCAGGGCCAGATTCGGAGCCTGCTGATCGCGATACGCACTGATGGAAGCATGGCTGCGTCGCACGTAGCCAGCGAGTGTTTCCAGCGATTCCTTGTTCAGAGGAGCCGCTTCGACAGACGCCAGGGTGTTGTCCAGAATCTGCAGAGCTTCATCCGGATTTGTTGCCTTCATCTTTTCTGCGCGGAAGACACTGTTCATGACTTCCGTTCGCAGGCGGTCATACTGCACATCGGACTTCTCAGCGGCCAGGGTCAGAGCATCCTTCTCAGCCGGAACTTCCAGCGGAAACTCGCTCTGCTCACCATTCTCGTCCGTCATTTCCTCGCCGTCCTCGCCTTCAGACTGGCTGGAAGCCAGCTGCACACCGCGAGGAGTCGCGAGATCCTGCATGAAGTCCTGCAACTGGCGACGCTCCATCGAGCTCAGTTCGCCGGCATTCTTCCATGCCTGCTGGAATGCAGTGCGAGCCGAATCGCGGTCACCACTTCGCATCATGGCAATCCCGCGGCGGTAAGCCTGCTGTGCCGATTCGCCTTCCGGCGTAATGACCGGAAACTCAGCCTCGTCAAAGGCGGCTGTTTCCACGGACTTACGACCACTGCGACCAGCAACCGCGGAATTCGACTTGCTTCCACGCTGTGCCAGCATCCGGGAGTCTTCCATGACCAGTTCCGGACGGTCGTCCGTAACATTATAAGCCACATCCAGAGCAGACGCTTCTTCGGCAAGGGCTTCCGCAGCTGCGGCATCACCTCGGGAAATAGCGTCGCGAGCATCCGTCAGCAGACGACGAGCCTTGTCGGCATCAGACTTCACGCTGTCGCCGGCTTTTGCAAATGTCTGCTTTGCGGACTTGTCAGCAGCCTGCAAGCGGTTGATGTCGCGTTTCACCAGGTTCGGGTTGTCCTCGAACATGGCATAAGCCTCATTCATCGCCTCGGCATCGCTGGCAAGCTGCTGCGCTTCAGCCAGTTTGCCGGCGTCCATGGCCGAACGTGCCTTCTTCAGCAGGCTACCAGCTTCCGAAGACGTCTTTTCTGCAGCGTTGGCCACTACCTTCTCGCCCGTCTTCTTCACGTCGGCGACAAAGGTCTCCGTCTTCTGCATCGCGTCCAGATCCGCCAGCACGTGCTCGGGACGATCGTCCCATGGTGAATACTGAGCCTTCAGCTGACGAGCCTGCAGTGCTCGCGAACGAGCCAAACCAGCGTCGCCCTTCTTCATCGCCATTCTCGCTTCCGCGATCAGGCGCTGAGCTTCACGCCGCTTCAGCATGTCTTTGCTGGACAGTGGTTCCTCACTCTTCGAAGCCGCTTCTGCCGCAGGCTCTTCAGAGAACGCGAAGGCCGCGTCCTTTGCCTGGGCAGCCGCTTTCGGCTTTCCGGCAGGTTGGCCAGCGGACCAGTCCTCTTCGAAGGACAGCCCGGCTGACTTCGCCGGAGAACCCTGATTCAGTTTCGCCAGAAACTGTTCCGGTGATTCCTCAGTCTCACTCCAGTTGGTGGAGAGAGACGCCGCTGATTCAGCAAGTCGACGGGCTTCTTTAGTGTTGCCCTTCTTCGCCTGCTCTCGAGCGTCCTGGAGGAAACGTCTTGCCACGGCATTGTAACTGTCCCCTTTCGGGGATTCAGTCTGTGCCGACAACGTTCGTGACGGATCGCCGCCGCTGAACAAATACAGCGACACGGCCATCACCGAAGCGCATGTGATGAGTCCGATGGCCTTGTGCAATTTAGGATCCTCCTTCAGGAATACCCGGCAGGACTTCTCCACTCCCGCCAGCGATCATCCATGATCTCCGAACCGGTCGATTCCGGTCCGGACCCATGACTCAAATATGTTGACTCGATCCGGGCTGCAAAATCCGTTTTCGCAACCTCGTGTAATGACCGATCCGAGCCGCCTTGTTTCCCCCAGCCGCACAGAGAGTCTGCGCGATTTCGGGACGATTAGTGTTGGTTGATACCTGCGAAAATCAGGAGCGGTCAATATGTTGGATGGCCGATGCCGCTTCAATTTTTCCGCGATTTCCCGACCACCGCCTGATTCCGGCACACGCTGCCGAAGACACGCAAATCACCGCACCAACAGCCGAATACGGGGTCCCGACACTCGCAGAAAACGCATGTTTTCACGAATCCGGATCGCCCATTCATCCCACGGCACGGCACAAATCGAGGCCGTCCGCCCTGTACACTCCGGTGGAAATGCCATCACCGGAAAAAATCCACAGAATTGCTCTTGCTGCTGCACTTCAAACCGCGTGCCACCCCGGCGACGAACGTCGCAACGGGAGATTCTGACCGGAAAGACACTGAATTTGCCACACCGCGGGGAAACTACAGACACGACAATTCCGCCGAGCCCGATCGCATCCGGTGCTCGCGATGACCAGTGAATTTCCACACCCAACAGTCGCTTAGCGAACTTACTGGTTCAAAAAAACGCCCACGGCCAGCTCCGTTCACTGCGTTCCGCGCAAACAAAAAGGGAACTGGAAAACCCAGCTCCCTTTTCTGATTTCAATTGACACACATGGTGTGCTTCGTGACGAACGTCGACCGATCAGGTCGTTTCGAATTCAACAAACGGACTCATCCGTCGGGCCTTGGCAAGAATCTCTGCCTTTTCGCCTTCATTTCGTGATGCTGCAAATCGCTCACGCAGTCTTGTCAGACCGACCTTACGCTTACGGCGGCGAGCAATCTCTCGTTGTCTTTCTGTACGTCCCATCGAAGCCAAAAACCTTTGTTAACGGAAGGAATGCCTGTGTCGATACCGCGTAGGATACCGTACCGCAACCTGATGTCAATCCGAGAGGAAAAAAGTCAGAGTTTTGTGAGGAAATGCTCGGCTCTCTATCGCCTGTAAGCGACACTCCAAGCGGGCGAGATGCATGAAAACTCACTGTTTTCAACAGAATTCCCCGCGTTTTTCCACAAATGTACCAATCCGGAAAACTGCCGCAAATCGTGAGAATCCACAGGGATTTCCGGTGAGTCAGCGCTGGCAATCTACGCAGCTTTTATCGAGCAACGGAGTTTTTCTAACGGTTAACGCTGGTCCCAACCAGCCCCTGACGCCTTAGCGCTGCCAGATTCTGCGTCATTCCCTGGGCAATTGCGGAGGCATCCGAACCGAGTGCCACAAACCGAAATCCCAGCGCTTTGTGCTGCTCCACCAGCTCAGGTCGTGAAAGAATTCCAGCCGTCTTTCCATGCTTCGCACAGGCCTTCACCACCGTCTGCAGATGCTGCAGAAACAACGGCTGCGTAAAGTCTCCCGCATGCCCCATGTTCACGGATAAATCCATCGGGCCCACGAACAACACATCCACCCCCGGCACACCGGCGATCTCGTCGGCCTGAGCCACGGCGTCAGGTGTTTCGATCTGCACAATCACCAGTGATCGCTCATTCGCCTCGGCCAGATAACGCTGCCAGTTGCGTCCGTAATCGGTGGCCCGAATCACCTGCGCCACACCACGAACTCCAACTGGCGGATACTTCATCAGACGCACCGCCTGCGCGGCTTCCACGGCATTCGCCACATACGGAAACATGATGCCCGCGGCACCACTGTCCATCACAAACTTCACGTCGTCCGCATCCAGCGAACGCACACGCACGATCGGTGCCGCGGAGGTCCCCTGCACCGCCAG
>JBDKIW010000017.1:0-6041 GCA_039796955.1 Planctomycetota bacterium | reverse complement strand
TTTTTCCCGCTGCAGATCATAAATCACGAGCGGTTCAGCAGCGAAGTCGGCCGCCGGATACTTCTTCCTCGCAATCGTGACAGCCTCACCGCGTGCCGTATCATCGATCCGGTAGCGTTCGTGCGCAGCCTGATGCTCTGCCGCCTTTTCCGTCTCACCCAGCTGGGAATACAGCTGCCCGAGATTGTAATGGGCGTCGACATTTTCCGAGTCGATGGCCAGCGTCCGTTCGAACACGGTAGCTGCCTCACGGAGTCGTTCCTGGCGACGTGCCACGGACGCTTCGTCGGAGCCCCGAATCTGCTGTGCTCGGTCGAAGATCGTCTGCCCCAGCAGATTGATCACCACATAATCCCGGCTGAAATCAAACTTGCGTCGAATGGTCTCTTCCGTCCGGAAGTCCACCACCTGCCGGAAGTTTTCTTCCGCTTCGGCCAGTCGTCCCTGTTGTCGATTGATCACGCCACTGAGCCACGCCAGGGTCCACGGCGGAGCGGCGGGCTCGGTAAACGCGGCGGCTCGCTGAAGGGCTGCGGCCGCTTCGTCCAGTTGTCCCGGACCAGCTTCCTCCACGAGAGCACGGGCCAGATTGAGCGGCCCATCGAAACGGCCCATGGTTTCCACCTTGCGGAAGACCTCCATCGCCTGTTTCAGTTCTGCTTTGCCTTTCAGCAGCATACCAATTCCGTAGTCGTTCCAGCGCTGCCATTCCGGAATTTCACGCGCCGCATTTTTTACCTCGGCGTTGACACCTTCCACCGGGAACGTCACTTCATCCTCGGCAACCACAATCACCGGTAGTTCGTTGCGATACGGCTGCCCCTCCTGATGTCCCCGCACGGGGCGACCCAGATCCGTTGTTTTGCGATCCACAAAATCCATGTAAGTGCTGTCGAACTTCCGATACAGCAGTCGCACTTTCGCCGTCACCGGTGCCTGCACAGTTTCCGGAAGAGTGAAACTGTAGTGCACTGTCTGGCCGGATCCAGGAGGAATCTGATGCTGATACAGTGCGACAAAAATATCCTGAGCGTTTCGACGGTCAATCCTGTTGCCGTGACGATCCAGCATAAAGTTGTTGACGAAATGTGACCATGGGTCGACGCTGCCGTCCTCATTCATGCGGCCACTGATGCCCAGCTGCTGATCACCGCTTTGCAGAGTCACCTCCAGCCACACCTCATTCGAATCAGTCGTGCCCTGTGTAAAATGGTGTCCGACCTTGAGCGTTCGAATGACAGTTTCAAGCAGGTAGGAATGGCCAGGTTTGAGTGTCGGCACTTGCGGACGCAGCGGGGCGGTCAGGGGGCCTTCCAGCGTCCCCCCATCGCGCACGCCGAATACATCGACACGCATGGTCCCCTTGAGCATCGCTTTGTGCCGCTCAATCGAATCCTCATTCCCGGTCATCCAGTTGATGGCGGCGTTGGCTGAGGGAAAGAAATGATCATGAGTTTTCAATTTCCCTGAATCGTCCAAATACTTCGCCCCGAAGTCGGTGGATTCTTTGGTCGGCATATGGCAGCCATTGCAATCGGTCTGTGCTGTTTCGGGGTAGTAGAAGCTGCGGGCTCCATGACCCGATACGCCGCTCAGCAGCCAGCTGTCATAGTGATTCTGGCCCCGCAACCATTCCTTGTAGTGGTTCAGTGCAAACGGAAGGTGCACTTTGTGACAGGCTCCGCAGAATTCCGCGGACTTATGCAGCGGCTTGAGAAACGTCTTTTTATGGAAGGACGGTTTGGCTTTGACCAGCTGATGGTTCACCCACTGCAGCAGCGGATTTTCACTCTTTGCAAACGGATAATGAATCGGCTCTTCAATGGTGTAGTCCGCGTTACCGAGATTGCTGTTCACGTGAGTAATGGCGTGGCAAACCGTGCAGGTGATTCCAGCCTGCGAAGTGGCGTGATTCAGCATATCGAACTTCGGGTCATCAAACGCACCACTGAAAAACGGCACAGGGTCGTGACAGCCGGCACAGAATCGCGAGCCCTGGACGGTTCCGTCCCGTTTCAGGCTGACTTCACGAGTTTCAGCGACGCTGGCGAGATACGCCGGGTTGTTGAAGGAACTGAAGCGGTGCGCACTGGAGGCCCAGTCGTCATGTGCCCCCTTGTGGCAGTTGAGACAATACTCATTCATGTCCAGGGTTTTGGCGTCGATGAAATTTCCAGTCGATGTTTTTGCAAGCGAAGGGAAGTAGTACTTTTCGCCGTCCTTCGGCCCGGCAACGCTCCACTCCCGAGGATCACGGGACTGCCAGTAAATCATTCCCAGTGCCGTCGCCGCTGCGACTCCCACCCAGATCAGCCCCGACTTCCACCGCAACTTCGGACCAACGAGGCGGTGCATCCAGTAGAGCCAGGCGCCGATCACGGGGCCCGCGACGTGAGACCAGTAGACCGCCGATCTGACGGTCGGACTTTTCAGCTCAATCACGTTGCGAAGCAGCAGGAATCCGGATACGAGGACGAGCAGGCACACCGCGAACAGTGCGTAACCAATCATGACCGTTCGACGGATCCTGCGGTCGCGAGTGTTCCGCATGTGAATGATGCCGAAGATCAGGAAGGGCGAAACGATCAGCAGTCCCAGCACGATGTGCAGCAGAAACATGCACTCGTAGAAATAATCCTGATAGGTCCGCGAGGTCCAGTACTCCAGAAACGTAATGCCCGCCAGGTACACGCTGTTGGCTCCAATCGCAGCCAGCAACGTCAGGATGACATAAAACACGATCCTCAGTCGAGGACCAATTGCCTTCTTTACAACGCGTTTGGGGGGGCTTGCTGTCGAGGACACGGCACTTGCTGACATTGCAACACCACTTTCCAACGAATGATTCCAAAGCTCTGAATCCCCCCCGAGACCGGGTGACACCGCGTGAGTTCGCGTGATATGAGGGGGAGTCATCTTCCAGCGCCCGGTGACGCCAGAGTTGTCAAATATGGAGAAAAGGACTCTCGTCGGGACGCTCAGCACCCACAGTTCCGGGCGAGGCTGTTAAACGGCCGACATGATGTCCCGAAAATCGTGTCAGACTCCGGGACGTGCTGGTTGGCTGCCATTTACGAATACAATTGAACCGCAACAATTTATGCGGCATTCACTGACTCTTGCTGCGGACCTGTGACCTGTCGAGCTCCCGACCACCGGTTGCAGGCGAAACCTGAAACAGGTCCTTGAGCCGGAGTTCCGTAGACCGAAGATTCCTGCAGGAACATGACCCCGGTCCATTGTGCCGCAGACGCCTGCTGACTGCCATCCCGATCAACAGCAGACAACTTCGCCTGATACGACATCCTGCTCATCTGCCTGCACTGGCGATAGTCACGAATACACCACAGTGTTCGATGGGGCAGGCGTCGGACTGGCTGCCCATCTGATCACAGCCGGCCACCGGGAACGCGGCGTATTCTCCCGGACACCTGAAGCGCAGGCTCGGGAGGAATTTCAATCGCGGGCGGAAATCCTGGCAGCGCCGCGGCGGTTCCGGAATTCGCAAGGGCGGTTTGCTGGTCGGGTGACGAGCACGGCCGGTCAGTCGGCAAACAACCAGCTTCCTGAACGGAAGTGTCGGCGGTGGCGGGAAGTCGCGGGATCTGGAACGGGTGTGCTGGAGCCTGCCGACAGTGCGGCCCGGAGCACGGACGGGGAGTCGACGAACGCCCGGGCAATGGTGCGGAATTCAACCGATCTGGCAGGAGCAAGCCCTGTTGCGACATTCGCGAGGGGGCAGAGGCTGACGAGGCGGACAGCAATGGCCGGGGAGCACCATCTCGAGTGTGCAGGTAGTTTCCGCAGCTGGCCTGAGTCACCGCGCAGCAATTCAGCCACACACAGGCCACCAGTGTGATCGCAAAATGACTGGGCAAAATTCGAATGAGACGCCGAAACATGAGGCTTCCGAGGCAAGACAGCGACTGAACCCTGTTGGATAGTACGACTTTTCAGGCAAAGTGGAGGGGAGGATTTTGTGATTGCGAGTCGGATTTTCGTTTTCGGCTGAGACTTTCTGCTGAAAGTCGGTCAAAATAGACGTAATTCGAGGGAGTTTGGGGCGTTGTCCGATGGCCTGCCGACGCGAGGGGTCTGCCCCATGGACAAAGTGGTTGAGTCGGGATCGCGAGGGCTGCAAGCTGCAACTGTGGCCCACGGTGCGGCGCCACGATGTCGTTCAAAGAACCACCGCGGACCTTCCGAACCGAAAGGCGGCTTGCCCAGCAGGCAGACTGCCGCACCGATTCGGCCCGCAATTCCTCAACAAAACTCAGCCCTCAGCCGGTGGGCTGTACTTGCAACCATGTTGGCCACTGTTTAATCTCAGAGTTTGCTGAATTCGCAAAGGTTCCGTGCTGTCCGCCCAGTTGATCGTGAAGCGGAACCTTGTTTTTCCGGGGGGAGTGCGTTGTGGTGCGCCTGATGCGTTTTGTCCTGATGAAATGCAGTTTGATCGGTATGGCCGTCCTGCTCCCGGTTGTGGTCTCTGGATGTGGCAGCGGCGAAGAAGAGCCTGCGGCCACATCGACGGAAACCGCGACCCCTGAGGCGGCATCTACGGCCCCTGCATCATCCGCCGATACGTCCTCAGCCCCCGCAGCCGCCCCAGCAACATCGCCGGGGGCTCTGTCGGGAGCGTCAGCAGATGGCAGTTCCGAAGAGTCCTCAGGAGAAACCGCCGGAGCCGTGGGTGCGGGGATGGCTTCATCCGGAGGACCACCGGGGGGAATGCCAATGGGTGGGCCTCCGGGCGGTATGCCGATGGGCGGTCCTCCGGGCGGAGATCTTTCGATGGCCGGCGCCATGTCCGGAGGGGCTCCGGGAATGCCGATGGGTGGAATGGGAATGCCCGGAATGCCCGGAATGGCGGGGCAGGGCGGTGTGCCGGTAGCGGCCCGTCCAGCCGATCTTTCAAAATGGTCCACGAACGACTTGAAGAACGCCGTCAGGGAACGGGATCGGCTGGCGTTGAAGGCCATTGATCAGAAAGTACAGGCCAGTCCCGGCGATCCGCAGGTGGCCGCCTTGTTGATGGAACTGTTGGCTGTCAGCAACGAACCGCCGCCGGCGCCGGCGGCGGCATCGGGCATGGGAATGCCGGGAGGCATGCCGGGTATGGGAATGCCCGGAGCCGCGGGCAGCAGTTACCCGGGTTCTGGTGGCTATGGAAGCATGCCGGGAATGCCGGGCGGGGCCGGATTAAGTGGGGCCGGGATTGGTGGATCGTCGCTGCAGGGCGGTGCAGGTTACGGTGGCGGAGCGCCTTCGTCCGGCGGTGATGGCGGTGCGTTGCTTAGCCCCGCTGGAGCAGCGGGTGCTGCGCCTCCGGCCGGACTTATGCCGCCTCAATCCAATCTGAATGCGCGCCCGATGGATTCGCTGGAAGCCATGGTGATGGAAATGGCCACAGCGTGGCAGTCACAGCCAGGTGTGGGGTCGATTCGTTCGGGCCTGCAGATTCCAGGTGCCGGAGCGGCCGCGGGTGTTTCTTCACCGCCGGATGACGGTATCGCACCGGGCGGTCCCGGGATGCCCCCGGAGATGTCTGGCGGGCTCGGCATGCCCGGCGGCGCTGGAATGCTCGGCGGTATGCCGGGCATGCCTGGTATGCCGGGTGGCGATCTTTCAGGCGGTGACCTTTACGGAGGCGCGGGTGCGGGCAATGCGCCGGCCGCGGCTGCAACCGGGGCTGCTGATCGCGAGTTTGTGACGGCAATTGTGGCTGGCTTACTGCAGAATGGTTCCCCGGAAGCATGGCAGGGCGTGTTTGCGATCGCTTCCGGCAACGCGAAGACGCCGCTGCCTCTGGAAGTAAATGCCGAAATTGTCACGCTGGCTTTGTTCCGACGTCTGGAATCCGATCAGGCGCAGGTGGAACAGATCCTGCTGGCGATCATTGACGGAACAGCACCACTGCCTCCGGAAAGCCGCGGTGCCTGTCTGCGCACCATTGCGGCAGTGTCGGGGAAAGCGGTGGACAAACTGACTGGGCTGAAGACGGCGGGATCGGCTGACGCTGAGTCTGTTGGTGGCGGTGC
>JBDKIW010000016.1:0-2695 GCA_039796955.1 Planctomycetota bacterium | reverse complement strand
TCGCCGTACAGCACGGGCTCATTGGCGCGTGCAGGTCGCCTCGCACGAAGTGACCCGACTCACCGCAGAACCGCTCAGCCTGAACGCCATTGCCAAGGGCACGATTCTGGACCTGGCGACTCAACGAATTCAGCAGGAATTCCCACAGATCGACGCAATACTGTTGAACATTGGCGGTGATATTCGAGTGGCGGGTGAGCGAGTTTTTCAGGTTCAGATTCCCAACCCGGCGCGGGATTCTGTCAATGCAGCACCGCTGATGCAGGTTGCACTGCAGGACCAGGCGATCGCGACCAGTGGATCTTCGGAGCGATTTCTGACGATTGGCGGAAAGTCGTATTCGCATTTGATTGACCCGCGGACAGGAGTGCCCTGCGAGCAAATTGCCAGTGCCTCGGTGATTGCGCCGGACGCGGAAACCGCGGACGTGCTGGCGACAATTTGCTGTGTGCTTCCGGCCGACGAATCGCTGCGGTTCATCAACACGCTGCCTATGGCGGCCTGCTATCTCGTGACGTCCACAGGCACCGTAATGGCATCCCGTGCCTGGCCGGCAGAGGAGGCACAGGATTCCGCGGCCCCGGTCGTGGGATCCAGGGACGAAGGAGCCTCCAAAACGGCCGCAACGCCTCATGATTTGCTGGTGGAATTTGAGATTTCGAAGCCGGATCAGGGAGGTCGTTATCGTCGACCGTATGTGGCTGTCTGGGTCGAAGATGCTGACGGATTTCCCGTGAAGACATTGAGTCTGTTTCTAATGGCGGACAACCCCGGGCCGCGCTGGCATCGGGATCTGCGTCGCTGGTATTCCAGTGATCAGGTCCGACAGTTGGTGGATGATACCAAGCTGATTGGTACCATTTCCAAACCCAGCCGCAACCCCGGCAAGTACAAGGTGTCGTGGGACGGGACAGACGATCAGGGGCAGCTGCTGAAGGACGGCGCCTACACGCTGTACATCGAAGCAGCGCGGGAGCACGGCACGTACCAGTTGATGAAGCAGGCCATTCAGCTGGGGGGCGAAAACTATCAGCACGCGCTGAAAGGAAATGTGGAAATCGGCAGTGCCTCGGTGACCTACCGCAGAAAGTAAGTTTCGATGACGGACTCACTGTCCAGCTTAACCGCATCCGCAACATCCGGCGTTCGTGGATCAGCCGCTGCGCTGTCGAAGCAGTTCCACCGTGGGGTTGCGAAGTGGTTCCGCTGGCTGCACATTTATTTGTCGCTGTTGTCATTTGGAGCGATCCTGTTCTTCAGCGTCACAGGCCTGACACTGAATCATCCCGACTGGTTTTTTCGCGAATCAACAACCACGGTGGAGGGAACACTGGATGTGGCGTGGTTGAATGGAACGCAGCCCGCTCCGCAGAATTGGGATGAAACGGACTATGGCCACCAGATTGATAAGCTGTCGGTCGCGGAGACATTGCGGGCTCGACACCATCTGGCGGGAAAGGTCTCTGAATTCCTCGCGTTTCAGGACGAGTGTGAAGTGACGTTTCAGGGTCCCGGATACGCGGCAACGGCTCGGGTGACACGTCAGGACGGCCGGTACTCGGTCACCATCATCAGCAACGACTTCATTTCCGTGATGAACGACCTGCACAAGGGGCGTCACACGGGCAGCATCTGGTCTGTGGTGATTGACGTTTCGGCCATTGCCTCCGGTCTCGTGGCGATCAGTGGACTGGTGCTGGTCTTTTACCTGAAGCTGAATCGGGGCCGCCGTCTGGTGCTCACTGGGCTGGGCGTTGTGCTGCTGGTCTGGCTGATTCGCGTGGCTGTGCGATAGACGCCGCGAGATGTCACGGCGGACGACCGAAGGGCGGTCCCTGAGCCGGGACTGCCGGCTGTGTGAAGCCCAGAGAATTCCTCGGCGAGGCGAGCGAAAACTGCGTTTTTCATTGAATTTTTTGAAACAGGTGCATGGCACCTGAGACGGACTGCTTCTGCGGGCCATTGCGCCCTTCAGGACTGGCCTGGCCGGTGGATTTCACAGCCGCAGCGGTCCGCTCAATCCCACACATAGCGTTCATCATAGACGACCTCGTATTTGGCAAGGACGTCGCGGTATTCCTCCTGAAAAGTCCGCGTGCGGTGATGTTCCTCCTGGGTGTCGATGTAATGGAGCAGCGTCTCCTTCTGGCTCATGCCCACAGAAAAGGCCCCGTAGCCCTGTTGCCAGTAGAACCCGTTGAACTCCGGGCCCTGTTCCTTCAGCCATTTGCTGGACGCCAGTTTGACCTCTTTCACCAAATCCGCCACGGACAGGGTTCGGGAAAGGCGCACCGCCAGGTGCACATGATCCGCCACGCCACCCACACGATACGCCTGGCAATCCATGTGCCGCACCGCCCCGGCAAGAAAAGCGTGGGTCTGTTCCCGAATGCCCGGCGAAAGCCACGGATGACGGTCCTTCGTGCTCCAGATGAGATGAATGAGGATGTTGGACAGTGATTGCGGCATGAGCAGTCCGTTTTCAGTTTTCAGTTTTCACATGTGTCCGGCTCCAACGGAGCCGCGCATACCAGCCCGGGGTGAAACCCCGGGTACGGGGTATAACCCCGGGTACGGGGTATAACCCCGGGACGCCACATTATGATACAATGCGCACCCGTTCAACATCCGCAGGTATGCGGCGTTCCGTCAGAACGCGTGAATCATCCGCATCACCTACCCAGAGCATCACCTA
>JBDKIW010000015.1:0-7114 GCA_039796955.1 Planctomycetota bacterium | reverse complement strand
TGGGAGGGCGCATGTTTGGGAGGGCGAGGTTCCACCCGAGCCGCAAACCCTTGTCGCGAGCACTAAAGATGCCCGCAACGTTGTGACGCCATGGCGAAGCGATGACAGCATGTCGCCGTTGGATGAACGAGGCTGACGGCGTGGCTGGAGGTTGTCCCCGTGGATGCCCTGGAATTGCCGCCTTACTTTGATTCCCCGCCACTGCATTCCGCTGGTACACTGCCGACAGCCACACACACTGGTGCTGGTCGATAATCGGCACGGCGTTAACGCTGCTCTCAATCCTCCGGTGTGTGCCGACGTGCTCGCCTGCTCCGGGTTCGCCAACGCCCCGTTCTCTGAAGGACTATCGATGATGATCAAGGACATCACGCTGTGGCTTGCACTTGTCGGCATGGGCACCTCCTGTCTGGGGCAGGACACCCCCGTGAAGACTCCACGACCGATTCCGTCAACACGGACGGAGTTGAAGGAGTTGCTGGAGGACATGAAGAAACGGCCGTATCGTGTTCCAATTCCGGAACTCTCCGAGTCTGAAAAGCAGGAACTGGGGGAACGCAGCACGAACTATGAAGCGAGGTTGAGGTTCAATTATGTCCCGGCTGCTGAAGGGACGGTCTTTGGGGCGGGACGATCGCGAACAGCGGCTCCTGGGGGAACAGCGGGCGGAGCCGGCACTGCGCGGCAGGACTTCACCCGCAATGCTGATGAAAACATGACGTTGACCTATCAGTTCAAAACGATGCTGTTCTGGATTGTGGCACGAACTAATAACTGCCAGTACTGCCTGGGACATCAGGAGTGGAAGTTGTCCGCCACGGGCATGTCGGATGATCAGATCGCGGCGCTGGATGCGGACTGGTCAACCTATACGGACGCTGAGCAGGCAGCATTTGCGTATGCGCGTCTGCTGACATACGAACCACATCTGCTCAGTGACGCGGCAATCCAGAGCGTTGCTGCGCATTACACGCCGCTGCAGGTCCTGGAGATGACGATGTCGATGGGGGGCAACAACGCCATCAATCGGTGGAAAGAAGGCATCGGCATTCCTCAGTCTTCCGGTAACACCTTCGCCGGCCGCAGTGGTGTCGCGCAGGCGACTGAGCATTCAGATACTTTCCTGACGCCGACTTCTCCGCGTTTCAGCGACGCGCGTTCCATTGTGGCACCGCTGGAGATCTTCGAAGGCAAGCCCAGTGGGAAGGGCCTATCCAGCCGCCCTGCTCTGGAATCACGTGATGAAGTTCTGCGGCAACTGGCGACCGTGGCCAGCCGAACGCCCCGGCTGCCGCTCGTGGATGAAGCTACCGCCGCGGCTTGGCTGAAGAGCAGCGGTCAGGACATCCCGGTGACGGGATGGGTGCGACTGATCGCTACGTTTCCGAATGAGGGACGAGGGCGTTTGCCGGCTCTGGCAGCACGTGAGAAACAAACAGGCGATCTGACGGAATTGCAGAAGGCGCGGCTGAATTGGATCATCGCCCGTCAGGATCGGGCCTGGTACGCTGTGGGGCAGGCCTTCAGAAAGCTGCAGTCGCTGGGACAGACGGATGACCAGATCTTCGCGCTGGATAGCGATTGGCACGAATTGAGTGCTGCCGATCGGGCCCTGTTCAGTTTTGCTTTGAATCTGGCGGCATCTCCGATTGCCTCGACAGATGAAGAGGCCGCACTTGCCCTGAGGCTGACCAGTCCCCGGGTGTTTGTGCAGACCGTCAATCACGTGGCGTCCTGTGCATACTTCAATCGTGTCACCGAGGCAGCTGGGTTACCGGCTGATCCGTGACAAACGTTCTGCGGCGATCCCGGGCAGCGATCGTGCAGGTCGGCCGCACTCAGCTTTTCAACACAGATCCCGCCGTTCCTCACAGCGCGTGCTGTGGCGGACGGGACTTAGGAAATCAATCAGAAGACTCAGGAGCTCACATGTTTGCTCAACGAATTCAGCGCGCCCTGCTGGCCAGTGCGATTGGCCTGTGTGTGTCCCCGGCCCCTTCAGCTCAGGCGCAGGAATCGGTTGTGACCGCAGGGGCAGATCAAACGCCGGCAGCGCCACCGCAGCCCGGTCCGGAACTCCTGAAATACACCCCGGAGCAAATCGAAGCGGCCTATGCCGGGCGCAGAATGCCTGAAGCCGTGTCGATGTATCTGGTGATTGCCCGCGGAGGACAGCTGGATGGTTCCGGAGGTTGGTTCGGCCCGGCGGCCAGTCGTTTTTCGTGGGAATGGCTGGCGAAGCGTCACGGGATCGAGCCGGATCAACCGCTGACGAAAGAGAGCTTTTCGGGTGACGAAAGCCTGTTCACGCAACTCGATCGTGATCACGATGGACAGCTCAGAGGCAGCGACCTCGACTGGTCTGACAGCAATCCGTGGGTTCGCCAGTCCTCGATGGTGAACCGCCTGTTTCGCAGGCTGGATCAGGGAGGTGATGGTGCACTGACCGATGAAGAATGGCAGGCCTTTTTTGAGAAGGTAGCCGGTGAGCGAGAGACGGTGCGTTTTGAGCAGCTTCGTGACGCCCTGATTTCATCGGGCAGTTTTTCACCGGGTGATGAGCCCAGTCGGGAGACACTGATCCGGGGGCTGATGGCTGGCGAAATCGGATCACTGCAGGAAGGGCCGGCGGTGGATGACCCGGCCCCCGATTTTGTTCTGAAACCACTGGGAGGTGGTGAACCTGTTCGCCTGGCCGATCGGATCGGAAAAAAGCCGGTGGTGCTGGTCTTTGGCAACTTCACCTGCGGACCATTTCGTTCGCTGTATGCGACGGTCGAGTCTGTCCGTGAACGGCAGCAGAATCACGCGGACTTCCTGCTCGTTTATGTTCGTGAGGCTCATCCGACTGATGGCTGGGTCATGAAGTCGAACGAGAAGGCGGGAGTGGCCGTTGCGCAGCCAGCCACATGGGAGGAACGCAGTGCAGTGGCCGAACAGTGTTCGGCAAAACTGAAGCCGAACATGCCCATGCTGATTGATGATCTCGATGACACGGTTGGAAATGCCTGGAGCGGAATGCCGGCCCGCCTGTACGTCATCGATACTGCGGGCAAAGTAGCCTATAAAAGTGGACGCGGCCCCTTTGGTTTTAAGCCGGAAGAGATGGAGCAGGCCCTGCTGATGACCCTGCTGGAACAGGCGGGCGAATAAAACCGGGCCGGCAATTTTCGGGCTGGCGATTTTTTGGGATGGCGATTTTTTGGGAGGGCGAGGTTCCACCCGAGCCGCAAACCCTGGCCAGCGCCCCTCGGATTTCGCATGCTCCGCCGTTGCGTCTGATGTGCGATTGGCTTTGAAACCACGGATGAACACAGATCAGCACGGATGTTCTGGACGTGCGTTTTTCGGGCTGGCGAATTTCGGGAGGGCGAGGTTCCACCCGAGCCGCAAATTACGCTTGCGGCCCGGCAGGCTCAGAACTTCTGCCGTCCACGCAGTGCGTCGGCCAGCATTTCCCGATTGGCGAATTCCAGTACGCTGCCTGAGGCAATGCCGCGAGCCAGTCGTGTGATCCGAACCGCGTCATTCTGCAGCAGGTTCGTGATGAACAACGCGGTGCCATCGCCCTCCAGGGTGGGATTGGTCGCCATGACCACTTCGGTAATGCCCTGCTTGCGGACTCGATGCACCAGTTGATGAATTGTCAGGTCTTCCGGCCCGACACCTTCCAGCGGTGCAATGCGGCCACCCAGCACGTGATACAGACCACCCCAGGCCCCCGAAGATTCCAGTGCGACCACGTCTTTCGGCTGTTCCACCACGCAAACCACATGCTGATCCCGCTTCGTGTCCCGGCAGATGCGACAGACAGGATCCTCAGTCAGATTAAAGCAGATGGAGCAGCGCTTAACGGACGTCTTGACCTCACGAATCGCGTCGGCCAGTGCGTTCGCTTCACCCGGCGTCGCGGACAAAATGTAGTTGGCCAGACGCTCGGCAGATTTTCGGCCAATCCCCGGCAGACGCCCGAATTCGTCGATCAGCCGGGCGACTGCTGGCCCATACGGATGCTCCTGCTGCGGTTGTTGCGTCCTGTTCATCGTTCCATTCCCTGTTTCTGTCTGCCATCAGGAGGCTGCTCCTGTGACATTGGTCCGTCATAATTCCCTGCACTGCGTTATGAATCCGGAAGTTCGGTCCGCGACGTGGCCGAGACCCCCTGTCCGTGTCAGCTCAGTCCCATGCGGCTGAGCGCGTCCTGCATCCCCGGAATCTTCAGTTCGTCCGCCAGCCGTGCCATTTCTGCTGCGGCCATTTCGCGGGCTTTCTGCAGAGCGGCATTGAAAGCGTCCTGGGTTAGCTGCTGCATCAGCTGCTGGTTTCTGGCTTCAATCAGCCACGGATGAATCACGACCGATCGCACCTGAAAGTCACCGCTCATCCGTACCTGCACGGCGTCACCGCCACCCAGACCTTCGACTTCCATGCGACTGATGCGGTCCTTCACCTCCGCCATGCGGCTCTGAAGTTCACCCGACTGTCGCGCGAGATTCGCCATATTGGCGAGATTCTTTAGTCCATCAAACATCACTGCATCCTGAATCCAGATCCGTTGCATGATCCGCCGCAGCCCCTCCGGCCCGGCCACTGATGTCTTCGCCTGTTCTCGCTTCCAACTGCCCTGTGCCCAAGCCCGCTGTGACGGTGTCGGATGTGCGTGTTTCCAATGAGTTCTTCACTGCCCTGCCCCACGAACAACCCGTCGCCGCCAACACACGTTCAGGACTCTGTCTCCTCCACTCGAACCACCGGTGCTTTGACGATCTTGACGACTGTTGCACCGAATGCTTCCACCACCCGTCGGACAAAAGGATCACGAGAACTATCCACTTCCCCGATCAGATTGCTCTGCGGGGGCTCTGAGGGCTCACGCTGAGCAACTTTTTCAGTGCGGGCCGCCGGACTGCGCGTCGCATTCTCCGGCTTATTGTGAGCGACCGGTGCGGCTTTTGTTTCCGCGACCGTGCCCGTGCTGACTCGCGATTCAGACTCCCCCTGGTCCTTCGTGCGATTGACCGGGGCCAGCCGCAGCCCAACAGCCACCACCTTCCCGGTTAATCGCAGGATTTCAGCTTCCATCCGGGTTCGATTGTCCGGTGCATCCAGCGCTTTCTTCGCGAAATCCGCGTCCTGATCGACAACGACTTCCAGTCGTGTGGGAGTGGCCAGAATCAGACCACGTGCCGTTTTCAGTCCCGCCGCAGCGGCCAGTCCCGCAGTTTTGATCAACTCTTTCAGTAACTGCGGGCAGTTGGCTTCGGTCAATTCAATCAGCGGAGCGGCGGAAACCACTGGTGCAGGGGCCGCCGCAGGTTCCGGCACATTCACAGCCTGCACAGGCGACGCGGGAACAGGCGATGCCACTGGTGCGGACGCGGGAGCAACACCGACAGGTTCTGACGCCGTCAGTGGCTCAATGTTTTTTTTTTCGCCCACAGCCGCTTCACCACTCGCCGATAGATTTGGCGTGGCTGCGGCAACCGTCGGGCCGGGGCCTGGCCCCGTCAGACTGGCCGCAGCTGATGGTGTGCCAGCGGGAGTGCCCGTGGCGATCGCAGGGAGTTCCGGCAGTCGGCCGGACAGCAGATCACTGAGTGCAGACAGGTTTTCCAGCAGGCTCAGCTGAACCATCGCCATTTCCAGCACGGTGCGGGCAAACGTGCTGCGAAACATCTGAGACTTACCGTCGGCAAGGATCTGAAAGGCGGCCATGACGGTGTGCATGCCAATCCGTTGCGCCTGATTCTGCAGGGTTTCACGGTGGCGCGAGGCCACACTGCACAGTGTCAGGTTCATTCCGCCAGAGGCCGTGACCATCAGGTCGCGGACGTAACCAATGCACTGATCCATCAGTTCGCCCGGCTGGACACCGGCCACAAAACACTGATCCAGCAGGGAGAGCACTTCCCCGGGGCGATGTTCCACGATGGCTGTGAACAGTTCCAGCAGACGTTCATCACCGGCGGTACCCAGCATGCGATGGACGTCGTCTGCGGTCACCGTGCCGTCGCTGAATGCCAGCAACTGATCGAAGAGTGACTGACTGTCGCGCATGGAACCCCGGGCGCGACGAGACACCAGTTCCAGGGCCTCTTCGGCGACTTCGAAGCCTTCTGCTTTAGCAATCTCACGCAGCCGATCGGCGATCGATGTTTCGGCAATACTGGAAAAGTCAAAACGCTGACACCGGGACAGGATCGTGTCGGGAACTTTGTTCGGTTCCGTGGTGCAGAAGACAAATTTGACGTTCGGCGGCGGTTCTTCGAGCGTTTTCAGCAGCGCATTGAACGCTTCACGCGTCAGCATGTGCACTTCGTCAATGATGTACACTTTGAACTGGGTCCGCATCGAGCGCACACCCACGTTGGCCCGCAGCGAACGGATGTCGTCAATCCCGCGGTTTGAGGCCCCGTCGATCTCCAGCACGTCGACGTCGTTGCCCGCTGAAATTCCGTTGCAGATCTCACACTCGTTGCATGGAACTCCGTCAACGACATGCGGACAGTTCAGGGCTTTTGCCAGAATACGCGCGGTGGAGGTCTTTCCGACTCCGCGAGCCCCTGTGAACATGTAGGCATGTGCCACACGGCCGGCGCGAATCGCATTTCGCAGTGCACGAGCCACATGCTCCTGCCCCACCACGTCATCAAAGGCCTGCGGTCGAAAACGACGCGCCAAAACCGTGTAATGTGTTCCCGCTGCTGTCACCTGGGTCTCCCGGAGATGTCCGGTGCGATTGAATTGCTGACCAACTGTCACACGGTCCCTGCTGAACCTTTACGGCGTTCGAGGCACCCGTGACGGAGTACGCCACAAGGCTTTCGAACGGTCCTGCCCACCTGCCGCGTCACGCGGAAGCGGACCAGCCGATGGCCCGGCGGATCGTGCCTGCGACCATTTCGGGAGCCATCCCTCCGGGCATTCTAGTCGGTTTCGGCGGCGGGTTCCATCGAATGGCGCTGCCGCCATCCCGGATCGCCCGGGACCGCGGTCGAATGAACCTGGATCAGAGCACCCCGTGAGCTGAGCCCGTCGCGGCTGCCAACAGTTGCCCACACTGCACGCCGACGCCTTCCCCGCTATTCCGTGCCTCCCACTTCATTCATGTTCA
>JBDKIW010000014.1:0-4701 GCA_039796955.1 Planctomycetota bacterium | reverse complement strand
AAGCAACCCTTCCGCCCAACACTGACAAGTCGCGAGACAATGCGAGCGTCGGCGGTGACAGCAGATCCGGGTGCAGCAGGTTTCTGGTTCAAACCTGTCGCCCCACAGCAACCACTCCTGTCAGCAGTCACTTCTCGGGGCTGGCTGTTGTGGCTGCCCCCAGCAACTCCGGCGTATTCAGGTCCAGAAACACCGACGGTCGCTGCCATGCTTCTTCTGTTCCGCGGGCATAGGTCACCCACAGTCGCAGAGCGGTGGCGTCGTAGACCACATTCACCACGTTGCCACCTTTGATGGGAATGCTGTTGGCCAGTTTCACCATGGCTTCCCCGTTCAGCTTGCCAAAGCCGGACTTCAGAGTGGGAAAGGCACCGCGTCCTTCATCGTTGTAGACAATGCAGGAGAGGACATTCGGGGCAAATTCGTCGGTTGGATCATTGTCCTTCCAGATGGCAATTCGTTTTGCGGCAGGTTCCGGAGAATGCGCACGGATCTTGACGGCGCGGTGATCCGTCTGACCATCACCGAAAACAAAATGATACCGCTTTGTCAGCGGCTGATCATGAAAGATTTCCAGAGTCTTCGTCAGGGAATCTGCGTCGTACAGCATCGTTCTGAAGAAGACGGTGAAGTGTGGGGCATGCACAAAGTACGGAGCCTCACGGCGGGACGCATCTCCCATTTCCGCGAGAGCGATGCCTTTGCCATTCATTCCGGTGTGTGCGCCAATGAAGCCGGCAAACGTGGGAACCACATGCGGGACGCCATCAACCGGGCGATAAACGACAATCACCGCAAAATTGTGGGCCCCGATTTCCATGCTCCAGTCAAGATTCCGCGTCTGGTACAGGTGCCCATCTTCCGTGGCGTCCCCCCATGCTGCGATACTGCTGCAGGAATAGGGCATCAGCAGAGGAACGGCATGCATGGCCTGCAGCGTGGAAAGCGGCAGACCACAGCCGTCGGCAAGCCCGGCCAGTTCCTGCTCGACGCGATCGTCGGCGTAGGCCGCCGAGCGAGTCCAGACTTCCTGAAGCAGTTCCTGGGTGACCTTCAATTCGCTGCAGACTCCCTGCAAGGCAGCCGGAATAAAAGTCTGAATCTCTGCCTTCAGAGCTGTCCCCAGCTGTCGCCCCATTTCGTAGGGAGTCCCTTCGACAACAACGAGGGGAATTTCGGCATCACCCTGCATCAGCGTGCTGCGTCGAGCGGTTGTGGCCATGGCTGGACGCAGGAATGCACCGCCGGATTCTGTGCCCACTTCCGCCCCGCGTCCCTGGATTTCCTGTGACTTGTCCGTCGACGGCTCATCAGCCGAAACCGCCGCCACGGTCATGGACAGCACCAGCAGAACAACAGAGCGAACAGCAGATTGGGACAGCATTTCCAGGTTCCGCGGTGAGAGGGAGGGGATCAGGCAGTGTGTTGCAGTATTTCAGGCCAGGCTTCGTCCGTCAAACGGGGCAAGGCGGAAAAGGGGTCAGGAACCAATAGTGCGGAGCACCCTTCGGGCCATTTGGCTATTGGTTCCTGACCCCTTTTCCGCCCTCCATTTGGCTATTGGTTCCTGACCCCTTTTTCTGCCCCTGCCCCCACCTCACGCTGGCTGCAAGCCGGCGATCACGTCGCGAAGTCGGCCACGCGCGGTGTGCAGTCGGCGTTTGATGGTGCCAATCGGGCTGGCGAACTGTTCGCTCATTTCCTTCAGCGAAGAGCCTTCGAAGTAGAAGGCCCACAGAGTTTCCCGATCCAGGGGCGGCAATTGATCCAATCCGGCGCGAACCTGTTCCAGGTTCTCCTGTCGAATCATGGAGGACAGTGGTGTTTCAGTCGCCACGTCAAAGGTCTCCATGGTTTCCGACTCAAGGTAGCATTCCGCAGGCTTGCGAATGGCTCGGTTAATCGACAGGCGAACCGCGATGCGGGTGAGCCAGCCACTGAATCGTTCAGACTCCTGCAATTGCGGAAGTTTGCGAAAAGCACGCAGGAAAACTTCCTGTGTGACCTCGTCGGCTTCCGCGGAGTTGCGCAGTCGCTGCATGATGACTCTGTGAATTCGGTTCTGAAACCGCTCGATCAACTGATCAAAGGCAGTGCGATTTCCAAGTTTTGCCTGATCCACAAGGATCAGCAGACATTCCACTGGCATGGGCTCGGTCATGGTCACTCTCCGGAGAACACCGTCGGAAGACATCGCCGTTCCGGGGAACAGGCCTGATGACTTCTGAGTGCATGCGGGTGTTGAGGAATTGGTGTAATGAAGCGATTCGCAGAAAATGCGAGTGCCGGAATCTGCCGTCACCAGTCACATGGACGATGACGATGCTGAATCCCGGAGAGACAACGCTGAAGTGGCGACCCTGCCCGCGAATCAGGATTCGCGGTGTCATGCTTTGCCGATGTCGGATCAAAGGCCTTCTGATGAGGCGATACGATCCGAACCTGCATTGCTGTAGAAGATGTTCAGGGTGAGCCGTTGGGCTTCGTTCAGGGTTTTCCGCTGCCAACCGACAGCGACTGACAGCCATGTGCGCGATACGCACGTCGTGTCAGACCGGGCCAGCGTTGACAGGCCGTCGAGGAGGAACGCGACGGCTTTCGACGCGTTATCCGTTGACAACGCTCATGTTCCGAGGAGAAACCCTGATGCCAGGCCGGCATCGCATGCATCGGTTTCCACATCTCTGTACGGACTGTGGAGACACACACTGCGAACGCTCGCGCACTCACCACGGCAACATTGGCCACGGCTACGACGGTCTGAGCAATCATCGCGGTATTCAGCAGCATGGTTCTGCCTCCTCAATTGAAACCGGGCGCTCCCGCAGGGAATACCCGTTTCATAGTCCTCTGCCGCAAACTTGCGGCATTAAAAGCGAGCATCAACGTTGATGCCCGCGCACACACACCAATTACCTGTTGCTGTCGGATTGGACAGCAGTCCAGTCCGGAGCACATCCTGAAACGCATTGTACACGAACAGAGTCGTTTTACGGTGCTGTTTTCCAGACCGGATTTTCCGGTTGCCCGGTGGGACACGTTTGACCGTCGTCTGGTTCGCGTCGAAACCGCCCAAAAACACAAATTTTGAAAAAAGGCATGGAAATCGGGGCCGCGACAACAATACACGTCAAAAACGACGCGTCGGACGTCAGTGACATAACTCCGTTGCTCTGTGTAACGCCCTTGTTCGCGAGCGGATCACAGAAATCAAGCATTTTCCATCAGAACCAGGTTCGATTTTTTGAAAATTCGCTCGGTACTGCGGGGAAAACGGTACTTATTCCGGGGTTTTCCCGCAGATTTGCGGAATGTCGGGAACAGGGCCAGACGCGGCACGCAGGGGCACATGTTCTCAACAGGCAGCTTCCCGAAGGCCGTAAGGGGATTGGCGAAACGATGTTTATATGGGGGATCCGGGGAGTTTTTTGCTTGATGGCAGCGAGGCGTCTATCAAAACGGTGAGCGGTGCGGTGTCAGCCAACGAGCAGAGCAACTTCAAAGTGCACTTCAACAAACACAAACGTCTCGAAGGGCTGACACCCTCCTCTCGCCGGTGTGCTGGAGCATGCCTGACGCTCGTTTCGGCGGAGCGAAACACGACAATCTTCGGGTTCCACTCCGTTTCACCGTCTGAGGCCGTCGCACTTTTGCCTGCCCGCTGGCCCGATTTCCCGCTAGACTGCGCCCGAATTTGTTTCCTGCCTCGCGTTCTTCTTCCGGTCCGAGTTTCAAAGGAACCAGCCGTCTCCTGCCGGACGGCGTCTGGCGAGGCCATCCGGCTGATTACGACCTGCTGAGCGTTGGCGTTATGCGATTCATTCCGTGATCACGTGAGGCCATTCCTTTAATATCCATTCTGCCCCGTATCCCCTGTCGAATGACGAAATCAGGATAATCTGTGAAAATTCCACTTCCCCAGGCTGCCGCTACCGAAGCTCGTAATCCCGCATCACGGCACATTGACAGCCTTTCGACTCTGCAGCTGGTCGAGGTGATGAATCAGGAAGATGCGGGAGTCGCGAACGCTGTCGCTGCCGAAGCCCCGCGAATTGCCCAGGCCATCGATCAGGTTGCCGCAAGAATTCGGCAGGGCGGGCGACTGATCTATCAGGGCGCCGGAACATCAGGACGCCTGGGGGTGCTGGATGCCAGTGAATGTCCTCCGACATTCAGTGTTCCTCCGGGGCTGGTCGTCGGCGTGATTGCCGGCGGACGCGCAGCTCTGACGTCGGCCATCGAAGGCGCTGAAGATCGCTGGGAGGAAGGGGCAGCGGATCTTGAGGCTCTTTCCCTGACGCCCATGGATTCCGTCATGGGCATTGCCACCAGCGGTCGGACGCCTTACGTTCTGGGCGGAATGCAGTATGCGCGGAGCAGGGGATGCTTGACTCTTGGACTGGCCTGCAATCACGGCTCAGCCCTGGCCAGTGCCGTGGACCTGATGATCACAACCGTGGTTGGCCCTGAAGTTGTCACGGGATCCACTCGACTGAAGGCAGGAACCGCAACCAAGCTGGTGCTGAACACGCTGACAACCGGTGTGATGATCCGTCTGGGAAAAACGTATGGCAACCTGATGGTGGACCTGACCGCCACCAATGAAAAGCTCCGGGATCGTGCAGTTCGCATCGTGGCTGAACTGACGTCCCTCGACTCCAGCGACGCGGCAGCACTGCTGAAACACTGCGGGGGTGAGGT
>JBDKIW010000013.1:0-4250 GCA_039796955.1 Planctomycetota bacterium | reverse complement strand
CGGTTGATTTTCAATGCGAACATCGGGAATCCGGAATTCCGTCTGACGATTGGCACGCCTGGTGCTTTTCTCCACCGCCGTTCCCGGAAGTCCATGTTGTCCATCTGATCCAGCGGTGGGTGTCTTTTATGGTGTCGTCCAGGTGTTGTGCAGGTCTATGGGTTCTGGCCATGCTGCTGGCATGTGGTGCTGGTTGTCAGCGTGCCGAGCCCGTCACATGGGACTCATCCGAGCAGGTGCAGAAATTACCTGACGAGCTTGGAAAGATTGTGCGGGAAGCCGTAAGTCGTCAGTCGGGCACAGCGCTGGAACCGCGATTGGTGGGCGCTCCAACGCCTCGGGACGAAGCGGGACGCCGCAGGTTGCAGCTGCACACCGCTCTGGGCCAGGCGGTCTACAACAAACGCTGCGTGCAGTGTCATGGTGTCTCCGGAGATGGGGCCGGCGCCGTAGCGGCCAGCCTGTATCCTCGTCCTCGGGACTATACCAAAGGCATTTTCAAATTTACGTCGATGCCGTATGGCAGCAAGCCGCGGCGGGATGACCTGGTGCAGACGCTGGTGCGCGGGATTTCCGGAACCTCAATGCCCTCCTTTCGCCTGCTGCCTCACAAGGAGCTGGAGGCGGTGGTGGATTATGTGATTCTGTTATCACGGCGCGGGGAACTGGAGCTGCAGCTGGCCAGCGAGGCAGAGGCATCAGAGGAGCTGGAAGCAGAAACGATCGACGAATATGTCACGACGGTTGTTGATCGCTGGAAGGAGGGCAGTGGCCTGCCGACTCAGCCGCTGACACCGCAGCCTGAGTTGACGGAAGAGCGTGTCGCTCGCGGGCGTGAGGCGTTTCTCACGAGGGGCTGCAGCAAATGTCATGGCGAAGACGGGCGGGGGCACACAAAGGATAACATCGGGCGAGATGCGTGGGGCTTTTCCACGCGGGCAGCCGACCTGACCTCCGGCATGCTTCGTGGTGGTCAGGAACCGCTGGATGTGTATCGCCGCATCATGAACGGCATCAACGGGACTCCGATGCCGGGATTCCGCAGTGCCCTCGAAAGTGAGCCGGACACGATCTGGGATCTGGTCAGTTACGTACTGTCCGTGTCCGAGCAGCGACGACTGGAATCGATTGCGGGGAAGGCCACCATTCCGGCGGGACTGATCAAGCCCTATGTGGAACCGGAACCGGTTGCAGACGGTGGATCCGAAGATTCCGCTGAATAAACGCGGACGTGTGGCACTGCAATCCCCGGAGCAGCCGTTGCTTCTCGCAGCCTTCCGGGTTCCCGACAACACCTGATCCGACGCGTCGGACCTGTGATTCTCTGTAAGGCTTGATCTATGACCGATCTGGAATTGAAACAACTGCGTGATTCTCTGGATCAGCTGAAGGGCCAGGTTCAGATTCTGGAAGCAGAAATTGGTACACGGGAAAGCCTGCAGGACTGGGCCCCTACGACCTTCTACAGCGCGTTTTACATCACCACCGGGTTTGTGCTGGGTGGCGTGGCCGCGATGTCCAGTCTGCTGTTCAACATCATTGGCTCGCTGGTGGCTGGCAAACATCCATTGGAGATTATCGGGGTGTATCTGACCTTCCCCCTTGGATCCCAGGCGCTGAGACTCACGACGGGTCAGGGGGCGGAGATGGCAATCGATGATGGGGTAATCCTGGCGCTCGGGTGTTGTTTGTACATCGGAACGGGGATGGTCCTGGGGATTCTGTTCCACTACGTCATTTCACGCGTGGCGGAACACAAGCCGCTGAGCACCAGACTGCTGGTGGGAACTGTTCTGGGGGCGGCGGTGTGGCTGGTGAATTACTACCTGATTCTCGCATGGCTGCAGCCGCTGTTGTTTGGGGGCAACTGGATCACGGACAACACCCTGCTTCCCTGGTGGGTGGCTCTGGCCACGCATTTTGTGTTCGGCTGGACCATGGCCGTGATGACTCCCTTCGGAGCCTATGTGCCGTATCGACGTCCCGTGGCTCATGAATCGCACTGAAGCTGGGAGCGATGTCAGAGGTTTCTGATTTTTCAAGTGGAAATGGCTGGCGGTATGACTGCGACTGATGAAACAGGCTTGCGTAAACAACTGGTGGATGAACGGATCGTCCGATTCTACTTCTATGCCGCACTGTTGTATCTGACAGTGTCGATGCTGGCAGGGTTTCTGATGTCGTTTCAGCTCATCCGACACAACCCTCTCCAGGGCCTGGAATTGTTTTCTCCGGGTCGCTGGCGGATGGTGCATACGAACGCCATTGCCTATGGTTTTCTGGCGAATGGTTTTCTGGGCTGTCTGCACTGGGCCATTCCGCGACTGACACTGCAGCCCGTCGCTGATCAGCGACTGTCGTGGCTGATCTGGTGTGCGTGGCAGGGCGTCGTGCTGGCCACTGCGGGCGGAATTCTGGCGGGGCACGCGCAGGGGCTGGAATGGGGCGAGACACCGGTTTGGGTGGACCCTGTGGCACAGCTGGGATTGTTGCTGGTGGCCATCAATTTCATGACGCCCATCAGTCGGATGAAGGGCCCGGTGTATGTCACGTTGTGGTACTTCATGGCGGCCTTCATCTGGACCTTTCTGACCTATGCGATGGGCAACTTTGTGCCGCAGTATCTGGTCTCGGGGTCCAGTGCGGGTGCGGTGGGCGGCCTGTTTATTCATGACCTTGTCGGCCTGTTCGTGACGCCGCTGGGCTGGGGGCTGATGTACTACTTCGTGCCGATTCTCACGAAGAAGCCGATCTGGAGTCACGGGTTGTCGCTGGTGGGATTCTGGGGTCTGGCGTTCTTCTATCCTTTGCAGGGAATTCACCACTTCCTGTACACGCCGATTCCCATGTTTCTGCAGTACGGAGCCATCGTGTCCACGATTGCCGTGGAACTGGTTGTGGCCACCGTGGTGATTAACTTCTTCGGCTCCATCTGGGGCAATTTCAGCATCGTGAAAACCAACCTGCCGGTGCGTTGGTTCTATACGGGAATGGTGCACTACTTTCTGACGTGTCTGCAGTGTGCATTCCAGGTGACTCTGACCTTTCAGAAGATTATTCACTTCAGTGACTGGGTGGTCGGGCACGCGCATCTGGTGATGTTTGGTGTGTTCAGCATGTGGATTATGGGCATGATGACGTATCTGTTTCCGCGGCTGCTGAAACGCGAATGGGCCAGCCTGCGACTGTGTGAAGCGCATTACTGGATGTCGACCGTGGGTATTTTTGTGATGGCCAGTGACCTGATTCTGCTGGGTCTGTTTCAGGGGTGGTCATGGGCGGCCCTGGAGCCGTGGGACGCATCGGTTGAATTTTCTCAACCCTTCTGGGTGCTGCGAATTCTGGCGGGGCTGTCGATGTTTGGCGGTTTGCTGGCCTTTCTGCTGAACCTGATCCTGACGCTGCGATCTCCGATGCCGGTGGCTGCTGAACCGGTGGCGGTCGCTGCCTGAGTCTGTTGTGCGATCGAAGGGCCGGGGCTGACGAGCGGTGTTGTTCCGGCGATTGCAGCCTCCACGGATTTGATGGATTTTGCGAAGAAGTGAAGCCATGTTTGAGAGCAAATCAGGGATTTTGTACATCGCGGGGCTTGGTTTTTTTGCCCTCGCCTTTGTCTCCAATGCTGTGGTCCCGTGGCTGATGTATCAGCGATATCCGGAGAAAACGGCTGAGGAACTGGTCAACTCCAATCTCAGATACCAGTTTGAAGATCTTGCCAGGCGTTACCCCGAATCTTTCCGGTCGACATGGGGAGAACCTCCGGGCGGCGAAGCGGAAAACAATGCGTGGTGGAATGAAAAGTGTGCCCAGGCGTTGCGCGAAGGTCGTAAGATCTACGTCGGTGAAGGCTGCTGGCACTGTCACAGCCAGTTCGTTCGTCCGGTCTCCAATGAAGAACAGCGCTGGGGGCCCGTTTCGCGTTCCGAAGAGTATCAGAATGAGCTGCAGCGCCCCGTTATGTTCGGAACGCGCCGGGTTGGCCCCGACCTCTGCCGTGAAGGCGGACGACGTTCCAATGACTGGCACGCGGTGCACTTCTTCCGACCGGAGAGCGTTTCGGAAGGGTCCCCGATGCCTGAGTATCCGTGGTTGTTTGACGGCAGCCCTGACAAGCCCAATGCACGAGGACTGGCGATGCTGACCTACATCCAGTGGCTGGGGTCGTGGCAGGAAAGTTATCCGCACTATGAAGCGTGGACACCCTCGGCCCTGGTTCGTCCGGAAACTGCCGAGGAGGTGCCGGCAGAACC
>JBDKIW010000012.1:0-13977 GCA_039796955.1 Planctomycetota bacterium | reverse complement strand
CTGAGGGTGGTGTGATTCGTCCGGGGTACAATGCGGAACTGGATGAATTCCGTGACCTGATGCGCGGTGGTCGGCAGTGGATGGCTGCTTATCAGGCAAAGGAAATCGAACGCACCGGGATTCCCAGTCTGAAAATCGGCTTCAATAAAGTCTTCGGCTACTACCTGGAAGTGACTGCCGCCAATCGGGAACGGGTCCCGGCAGATTATATCCGCAAGCAGACGCTGAAGAATCAGGAACGCTTCATCACTCCGGAACTGAAGGAGTATGAAGAAAAGGTGCTGCGTGCGGAAGATCGCGCCATCGCTCTTGAACAGGAGCTCTTTGCCGCCCTGCGTGAACGAGTCGCTGTGGATGTGCCTTTACTGCTGCGGACAGCGGACGCCATGGCAGAAATCGATGTGCTCGCCGGACTCGCCACCATTGCCGCCAACGGCAACTACTGTCGCCCGACGTTGTCGCAGCAGGGTGTGCTGGACATTCGCGATGGACGGCATCCCGTCCTGGATCGGCTACTGCCAAAGGGACAATTCGTTCCCAACGATGTCCGACTGGGCCTGGCGGCGGCAAGTGAGGGTGACAAGGCCGCGGGCCGAGTCCAGATTATTACCGGGCCGAACATGGCGGGTAAGAGCACCTACATTCGCCAGGCGGCCCTGATCACTGTGATGAGCCAGATTGGTTCCTTTGTCCCCGCGCGTTCCGCAGTCGTGGGGATTGCCGACCGCGTGTTTGCCCGGGTCGGGGCCAGCGACGAACTGGCACGTGGACAGAGTACATTCATGGTGGAAATGACCGAGACGGCACGAATTCTGAATTCAGCAACCGCCGGCAGCCTCGTGATCCTCGATGAAATCGGCCGTGGGACCAGCACCTACGACGGCATTTCACTGGCCTGGGCGATCACCGAATATCTGCACGATGAGACTCAGTGTCGTACCATGTTCGCCACCCACTATCATGAACTGACCGATCTGACCACCACGCTCAAACACGCCTCCAACTGGAACGTCGCGGTCAGTGAAAGCAACAATGACGTGGTGTTTCTGCATCGCATTGTGGAAGGTGCTGCGGGGCGAAGTTACGGGATTCATGTCGCCCGAATTGCCGGCGTCCCGCGACTGGTGACCGAACGAGCAGCCACCATCCTTGCGACGCTGGAAAACGACCACCTGCAGGCGGATGGTAAACCCCGGGTTCCGCAGCGTGAGACCAGCACGCAGAAACGTCAGCAGCGATCTCTGTTTCAACTTCCCGAGGATCCCGTGCTGGATGAGATCCGACGAATGCCCGTCGACGACCTGACTCCCATGCAGGCCCTTCAGGAACTCTACCGCCTGCGGCAGCATCTGGCAGAACGAAAATAGCCGGGGAGGGCGAGTGCGCCTGCCGAGCCGCAAAACTCAGCTGCTCGCTTATTCGTTCCGCTCGCAATACCGGCTCGGATGGAACCTCGCCCTCCCGGAAGAAGACCGTTCCAACCACCGACAGACGGATGGCACCATTTTGTGTGCGCGCAATTTTCGGGAGGGCGAGTGCTCCTGCCGAGCCGCAAAACTCAGCTGCTTGCTTATTCGTTCCGCTCGCAATACCGGCTCAGATGGTACTTCACGCTCCCGGACCAGGACCGTTCCTACCGGCTAAAGATGGATGGCGCCATTTTGTGGCCCGATTTTGCCATTTGGATGGCACCGTTTCGTGCGCCGTTTAGAATGCCTACTGCCAGATGGCAGCACCATTTTCGATGGCACCATTCCGTCTTTGATTACCCTGTGTCCATTCGCCCCGGAGAACTCTCGAAATGTCGGAAATGAGCAACAAATACCGGCGTTCTGCCAGAAAAGCGATCAGTCTGCGTCCGGATGCCAACGCAACGGCCGAAGACCTCGCAGCGTCCTGGTTTGGAAAAGTGAGATTGGGACTACCAGGGGAAACATGGCCGTTCTGGAATGGACGCCCGATGGAGGCGATCTGTCAGATCAATCTCAGAGATCTTCCTTTCAGGCCGAAGCAACTGGAAGACCTCGAAATGATCACGCTGTTCATGGACGGGCTTCCTGATTCGAATAGTCGCAACGGCGAAGGCTGGTGCCTTCGAGCCTATCCCGGAATATCACTGCTCAAGCCCCTCGCCCGCCCGGATATGCAGTCTGAGTTGAACCCATTGCCGCTGGTGGGCACTTTGCTGCAGGAAGACTATCCGTATGACCTGATTGTGGATGAATCGTTATCGGAAGACCTCAATCTGCCCCATGATATGGGTACGAAACTGGGGGGATGGCCCACTGATTTCATGAAGTTTGATCGGTGGGAGCTCAATGAAGATTCAATGCTCGTAGCAGCACCACCGAGTTCGACCGATTTTGAACGGGGCAGTCTTGATTCATGGCTGGAAGACCCGGCCAGGCCAGCCTACGCCTTTCAAATTGATTCTCTGCGTGAATGCAACTGGTCATGGGGTGACGAAGGGATCGCCTATTTCGGACGCGGTACCGTCCCGGGCAAACAGGATGTCTGGGCCATGAACTGGGAGTGCTATTAAGCCCTGTCGCGTCTCAGTTTGATGCTGAAAACGACCACGACATTGCAGCCAGCCCCCGTTTGGGGGCCCTGCATTTAGGCCGCACCTTGCTCAGAAACACGTGGAACACACCTCATAAATGGTGACCCAACTCTGGCGCCACCAACAGACGGATGGCCCCATTTTGTGTGCGCCCAATTTTCGGGAGGGCGAGTGCTCCTGCCGAGCCGAAAAACTCAAACTACCCGCTTATTCGTTCCGCTCGCAATATCGGCTCGGGTGGAACCTCGCCCTCCCGGAAGAAGATTGTTCCAACCACCGACAGACGGATGGCACCATTTTGTGTGCGCGCAATTTTCGGGAGGGCGAGTGCTCCCGCCGAGCCGCAAAACTCAGCTGCCCGCTTATGCGTTCCGCTCGCAATATCGGCTCGGGTGGAACCTCGCCCTCCCGGAAGAAGACCGTTCCTGCCCCTTTTCTGACGTATGCTCTGCCCCAGGCCTACCGCTTTTCAACAGCCTGCAGTATGGCCATCGTGGATGCGATCTCTCTGATCTGATTGATCTTGCAGCGAATAGACTCGCGAAACAGAAGTGCGATGAGTTTGCGGGTTGCCAGCAACCCGATGATTCCCAAACCAATCTGGAGAACTGGTGACACATTGGGCGCATTCATGACCAGATAAAACAGCGACGCATACCAGATGAGTAACGATGCGGCGATTCCATCACAAGTGGCAGCCAGCACCCAGTATCTTGTCAGCAATCGCAGTGACGCCGCGCTGGATTCGCTGTGTCGAATACGAGCCCAGCACAGATTGTACAGTGGCTCAGATCCATCACGTCGTGTTTTGGCTATATCAGGCACGACCAGCTCCGGTGCAACACCTTCCAGAGTCACTCCAAAATTCTGGAGTTCACCCAGAAGGTGTGATTCCATGCTTTCAGGACGATAAACAAACCAGCCACTCATTCGAAGACTTCGCCCCACGGTGAAACACAGCAGTCCAAGGACGTAAGTTACGAGGAGTAATCCAATCGCGAGGAGCCACACTGGTTGGGAATCCATCCCATCAAGATAGCCCGCCGCATGCATCGAGCAGAGAATCGCGGCAACGCCGGATCCACCGGAAATCAGAAATGACAGATCAAAGACATCCAGAACGGACGTTAATCGATCAAGCAGCGCGTTGGTCTGGTCGGACATATCTTCAACTCCGGATCAGTATGCGTTTAGTTTTTTAGGATTTCCGTGAGAGTCCCGCTCATCGACGAGATGTGGATATTGAAACAATTCCTGGCCGCGCATCGCACAGCGAAATGACTGCCACGCGTCACATGACCCGACGCAGAAGACGGCGACGTATTCCTGCAAACTCGCTTTGATCAGATCAGCACCTGTGTGCTGCTTACATGCAGATTTTGGCAGGACAAGAGCTTTTGCCTGATCGCAAAACACAACCAGTCACGACTACGCTGCCGCGGACAATAACGGCTCAGAAGGAATTTCGCTACCCGGCGAACATTGGCGACCGACGCAGGTGGAACCTCATCGTCCCGACAGGCTTGCGGCTCGGGTGGAACCTCGCCCTCCCCAAAATGCAGAACAATTCGCGCAGGAATCGCAACCGACCGCTAACGCGTTGTCGCTCACAAGTCACAAGTCCGGGTGGAACATCGTCGTGGTCCATCCGTGTTGATCTGTGTCCATCCGTGGTTTCAACATCAGCCACGTCAAACACACCGATCCGTTTGGAACCTCATCGTCCCCACAGGCTTGCGGCTCGGGTGGAACCTCGCCCTCCCAAAAATGCGTGAAAGCAATCGCAAAAATCGCAACCGACCGCTAATGCGTTGTCGCTCACAAATATGCGGCTCGGGTGGAACATCGTCGTGTTCCATCCGTGTTGATCTGTGTCCATTCGTGGTTTCAACCTCGGCCACGTCAATCAAGCCGATCCGTTTGGAACCTCATCGTCCCGACAGGCTTGCGGCTCGGGGGGAACATCGCCCTCCCTAAAATGCAGAACAATTCGCGCAGGAATCGCAACCGACCGCTAACGCGTTGTCGCTCACAAATATGCGGCTCGGGTGGAACCTCGCCCTCCCAAAAATGCGTGAAAGCAATCACAAAAATCGCAACCGACCGCTAACGCGTTGTCGCTCACAAGTAAGCGGCTCGGGTGGAACATCGCCGGCTCGAAATAGGGCAGCAGGAAAGTTTCAACTCAGCTTCTGCATGTAGAATGAGGCGGGTTCGTGAGTGCCGGTTAATGCCGGACAGGCTTTCTGCAGGGCGCTGAAGTGGTCGTGCTTCAGAAAGTTCAACGCACCAATGATCTTCCAGCGGGCGTTCTCCGAAAGATACGCCTCCAGCAGATACTGCTCCGCCCACAAACGCACATGTCCCACAACCCAGTCCGTCGGATAGTCACGCGGAGTGAAGATGTCGTGCACATGCACAATCACTCCGGGCTGAAGAATCGGGAGCAGTTCCAGAAATTCACACAATACGTCGCCCTGCGGCCGTATCACGTGTGATGAATCAATGAACAGAATATCACCCGCCTGCAATTGCCGGAAAATTTCCTGATCCACGGTCTCGACACGCGCCCGCAGGACTTCCACACCCGACTGCTCCAGCCACGGCATTTCATAAGGTTCAATGCACACATGCCGACATGGAACTCCACCAGGTTCCTCACTGTTTTTTCGTAATGCAGCAATCGCAACCAATGTGGAATTTCCACTGCCAATCTCAATAATCCGCCGGGGCTTATTCAATCGAATCAGGCTGTACCAGAACTCCGCATCACCTGCGTCAAAGTAGCCGTTGTCCGCCACATACTTCCGCTCCGTCCCGTCCTGCGATCGCTGCCCATTCATCAACGCACGCAGCTCGTCACGAAACGTCATCCGCTGCAGCAACTGCAACTGTTCCGCCACATTCAGATCCACGCCCGGAAGATTCCGAGGCTGCTCAAGTGGATGACGCAGCAGGCTGAAATTGATCAGCGGCTCGTAGTACTGATCGACGAGCGGAAACACGCCAGCCGCCGACAATCCTCGACGACACAACGGCATGCGCTGGACACCCGCCCGACGCAATAACTTCATCAGAAACGCTGCCGGCAGAATCAAAGGCGCTAAGACCACGTCCAGAAGCTTCAGAATTGTCCACTTCAGTATCCGCACCTCAAGCCTCCCTTCCCGCGCCCGTGCCGCTCTTTACCCGCGCTGCGCATCGCCAATGCAGCCTGTTCGCCAGCACTGATCCCTCATCCGTGCGGCCCGATCCATCATCTACCAGTCGCGCGTCAGACGCCACCCGTTTCGTCGAACGAATCATTGATGGTCGCGCAGTTGGTCTTGCGACTGATCCGCTTCAGGAGCCCCTTCAGGACTTTTCCCGGGCCCACTTCATAAAATTCGTCGCAGCCCTGGCTAAGCATCAAATTGATGGAATCTTCCCAGCGTACCGGGCTGATCACCTGACGAATCAGCAACTCACGAATCTCTTCAGGGTCGGTGTGCGTCAAACCGTCCACGTTGGAGACGACCGGAATCTCTGGCGTCCGAATCTCTACCTCGCCCAGCACTTCGGCTAGCGCCTCATCGGCAGGTTTCATAATGTTCGTGTGGAAGGCACCGGCGACCGCCAGGGGAATCGCTCGACCACCGGCCGCGACAGCCAGTTCCGCGGCTCGCTCGCAGGCTGCATTTTCACCACTGACAACCAGATTGCCGGGACACAGGAAGTTGGCAATCTGGATGATGCCGTGCGCCGACGCCTCCTGACAGATCTGTTCGACCTGTGGCTTTTCGAGCAACAGGATGCTGACCATGCCCGATGGAGTTGCATCGGCGGCGGCCTGCATGGCTTCGCCACGACGCTTCACAACTCGCAACCCGTCCTCAAAGGACATCGCGCCGGAAAATACCAGCGCTGTGTATTCACCAAGGCTGAGCCCCGCGGCCATTTCGCAGGCGAGCGGGATTTCGGGCGAGTCTGCACGCAGCTTTTCAAGCGCCGCAAGGCTGGTCACAAACAAAGCCGGCTGACTGATCACCGTGGAGTCCAGGTCCGCGGCCGGTCCTTCGAAGCACAGTTTGGCGAGATCGTATCCAAGGATGGCCGAGGCACGTTCGTACAGGCTCTTTGCGCCGGGATACTTCTCGGCAAGCCGACGGCCCATCCCCACATGCTGAGCTCCCTGACCTGGAAAAAAAAGTGCGATGCGAGGCATAGGGAGATTTCCTTTACTGACCGACGTAACACAATCGGGAAAAACTGATCACAATTCCGGGCCGGGATTGTAGTGGCCGGGGTGTAACGAGGGAACACAACGGCCGTGACTTCCGCAGGATCAGCAAGGAACACAAAGGACCGGCTGCCAAACTCTGATCAGGGGCCAGGCATCGCTATCCGCCCGTCACAGGCACAGCCTGAATCGGTCCAACGTGCTCAGTGGTCGCGACGGCACAAGGGACCTGCCACGGCGGAATCTCTTCCGGTGGGTGGCAGAACAGGGCAGGGCCGCACGGCCAGTTCCGCAGGGGTTTACAGCGAAGCCCCCCCGACACCGCGGCGATGACTCACAGCGGCAAGAGGCCAGAGCAGTGGGTTCGCAGGGGCGCAGCGGCGATTTGAACTATGGGGTGCTGCAAACCGGGCGATTCGCCGAGCGTGCGCGAGTGTCTGCGTGGATTACTCAGCCTGACCCAGCAATTCGGTAATCCGGGCATTGATATGGTGATTGTCCATCTCGGTCGCCATGCGGAGGGCGTTGCGGATGGAACGCTGATCACTGGAGCCGTGGCAGATGATACAGACGCCGTCGATCCCCAGCAGAGGAGCCCCACCGGACTCCTGATAGTGAAACTGATCAGCAACCTGATCCAGCGTTTGTTCGGCCAGTTCCTTCTCGTTGGAGAGGGACTTGTTCATGGCCCGCCCAACCGTCTTCAGCAGGAACTCGGCCATACCTTCGCTGACTTTGAGCACGACGTTGCCAACGAAGCCTTCGCAGATGATCACGTGCGTCTCACCGTGGTAGACATCGCGGCCTTCGACGTTGCCGATGTACAGATCGCGTACAGGGGACTGCGTCAGGAGGGTATGAGTTTCGCGGTAGAGGTCGGTGCCTTTGCCTTCTTCGCTGCCGATGTTCATCAGCCCGATGCGGGGCGTGGCGATACCGAGCATCTTCTGGGCGTAGACGGCGCCCATCATCCCGTATTGCACGAGATGTTCGGGGCGAGCGGCGGGATTAGCACCGACGTCAATCAGGATGCAGGATCCCTTAAGCGTGGGAAGTCGAACGGCGATGCCGGGTCGCTTCACGCCTTTCAGAAACAACCGTGTGCGCAGACCAGCGGCGACGACAGCACCGGTGTGCCCGGCGCTGACAACGGCATCAGCCTGCTTGGCGGCCATGAGCTGCCAGCAGCGGACGATGGAGCAATTGGGTTTTTCTCGCAATGCGGTGGTAGGCTTTTCCTCCATACCGACAAAGCCTTCGGATTCGACAATCCGAATGGAGTCCGGGAGCTGTCCAACCTTCGCGATCTCCTGTTCGAGCAGAGGTCGGTCACCGACCAGCAGCACTTCGAGACCTGGGAATCGTTCGACAGCTTCCAGAGCACCAAGAATGTTCGGGCCGGGAGCAAAGTCACCGCCCATCGCGTCCAATGCGATCCGCATCGAGGTTATTCCTCTGTTTCCTCAACCAGCGTGCGGCCCTGGTAATAGCCACATGTTGGGCAGATTACATGGGTCGGGGTCAAAGTGCCGCACTGAGTGCACTTTGCCAGCTGACGCGGCTTAATTGCGTTGTGACTGTTGCGCTTACGCGAACGTGACTTGGAGTGCCTTCTTTTGGGCTGGGGCATGACTCAATTTCCAAACTCAGATAAAACACAAAAACTTCAGAAATGCGTCTTTGCGAAACCGCTGGGACGAACGCAGGACCGTGTCTGCAATGCACAAACTGAGTCGCGATCGAGGGGTTACCGGCGGAAACAATCCAGACTTGCGCCTGCCAACTGATTCTGACAACACCCTGCCGCGAAGACCACTGCGACAAATCAAATCACGATTTATCGGAGTTGCTGCAGCACTTTGCCGCCCAAATTGGCACTGATTCGACTGAAAAACCAGGATTTTTCAGCCCGCAACACCAGCGATTACTTCCGCTGCACACATCACCCTGCCCCCAAACTGCCCAAGCCAGTTTTCTTAAGTGAAAAACCCCTGCAGGGAAGTTTTCCCGCTTTTGAAAAGCACTTGAACCAGTCAGTCGGGGAACCCAACGTCCGATCGGTTGCTTTGAAGACTTTCCATTTGCCGCTGTGCCGACAGCAGTTGCCAACACAGAAAAACCACTTTTTCGTACGACTTGAGGCCCCGAAAAACGGCGGAATGTCCAAAAAACGGCAACAATACCAGCCCAATCAGTGACTGATCACGCAGTCTTCACAAAGGAAGCACGCAGAGAAAAGACACTAAAAACCGAAGCTGACGCGGTTACCTTCAGATCGAATCGCGTATCGTGTCAGGTCGAAGGGGGAAAGTCAAGGAGGACCCCCGGTGCGGGTTGGATTTCCGGGCAGGCGATGGACACCGAACTGGTCACACACGCTCCAGAAGGGCGCAGTGCAACCTGAACCGTTGTTCGCTGGAGTCGTTTTTCAGCGCGGCAGGAGCACTTGCCCTCCATTTTTCCCCCTTTGCACTCCCATTCCCCACGCCGCCTCCCGTTTCTCATCACGCTCCTCAGATCAAAAATTCCCACCTCCGGCGTTTGACCCGAGCCGCCACTTCTCCGATGTTGCCCCCTGCAAGCCACGGTCACAGTCATCACAGGCAGAATCTCTGCGTGTCGGAGGATCACAGAATGGATTTTGAAAAGCTGGGTCAGTTTTATCTCGGTGGACTTTGTGATCCCGCAAGCGGCAAGTGTCAGGCGGAACAGCCTCTGCTGTATGACAGCCGCGACCTGACGACTCACGCAGTCTGCCTCGGCATGACCGGCAGCGGAAAGACCGGACTGTGCCTTTCACTGCTCGAAGAAGCCGCAATCGACGGCATCCCGGCGCTCTGCATTGACCCCAAGGGCGATCTGGGAAATCTGCTGCTGACATTTCCCGCACTCGCCGCCGAAGATTTTCAACCGTGGGTCGATGCGGGTGAGGCCTCGCGGCAGGGTCTGGACATTGCCGAGTTCGCTCAGAAGACGGCGAATCAGTGGCGGGAAGGTTTGGCGGCCTGGGGTCAGTCCGGGGCCCGCATCCAGCGCCTGCGCGACGCCGCAGAACTCACGATCTACACCCCGGCCAGCACGGCAGGGCGTCCGCTGACGGTGTTGAAGTCCTTCGCAGCCCCGGCCGCCCACATTCTGCAGGACCCGGAACTGCTGCGGGATCGACTCACGTCAGCCGCCGCGGGGCTCCTCGGACTGCTGCGCATTGATGCAGATCCAATCACCAGCCGGGAACATATTCTCCTCTGTTCACTGCTGGAACATGCATGGCGAAATCAACAGTCGGTGGACATGGGGAGTCTGATCCGGATGATTCAGACGCCACCATTTTCCACCGTTGGCTTTCTGGATCTGGAATCCTTTTTTCCGCAGGCCGAACGATTTCGGCTGGCGATGACTCTGAACAACGTCCTCGCCTCACCCGGGTTCTCCGCATGGTTGCAGGGTGAGGCTCTGGACATTCAATCGCTGTTGTACACACCGTCCGGCAAGCCAAGAATTGCCATTCTCTCAATCGCTCATTTGTCGGACGCTGAGCGGATGTTCTTTGTCACCATTCTGCTGAACGAGGTGGTGGCGTGGATGCGGTCGCAGACGGGCACGTCGAGTTTGCGGGCGTTGTTGTATATGGATGAGGTGTTTGGTTATTTCCCGCCGAATGCCAATCCATCCAGCAAACTCCCCATGCTGACGTTGTTGAAGCAGGCGCGGGCGTTTGGTCTTGGCGTCGTCCTGGCAACTCAGAACCCTGTCGATCTGGATTACAAGGGTCTGGCAAATTGTGGCACGTGGTTTCTGGGGCGGCTGCAGACGGATCGGGATCGCCAGCGGGTCCTGGAGGGTCTGGAAGGCGCGGCCGCTTCGACCGGAACCGCCTTTGATCGGCAGCAGCTGGACCGTCTGCTGGGGGGACTCGGCAAACGAATGTTTCTGATGAAGAACGTACACGAGGACGAGCCGGTCCTGTTTCAGACGCGATGGACTCTGTCTTACCTGCGAGGGCCGATCAGTCGTCAGCAGATTGAACAGTTGATGTCGTCCGAAAAATCTGTGGCACCAGCCAAGGGCATCGGGAGCAGCACCGTGCCGCACTTTGCCCCTCCACCGCAGGAACTGGCGCGGCAGTCCACGCGCCCGATGCTGCCGCCGGGAATTCCCGAGTTCTTTCTGCCACCCAGTACGACTGCGGAGCGGTATCTGTATCGTCCGGCGCTGGCGGGCCAGGCGCGGGTGCATTTTGTGGACGCGCGGCGGGATGTGGATGTGTGGGAGACGATCACACTGATTCGTCTGGCAGGAACCAGCGTGCCTTCAGAGCCGTGGGAGGACGCAGATGAGTGGGAAGACGCCGAGATGGTGCTGGCTGGGGAACCCGCGGCGGGAGCGGAGGCTGTTTATCGGGAGTTGCCCGGGGAACTGGCACAGAAGAAATCCTACACCGCCTGGGGATCGGCCCTGAAGAATAGTCTGTATCGGAATCGCAGGCTGCGTTTGTTTCAGGCGGAGTCACTGAGTCTGGTTTCGGGGGTGCAGGAGACGGAAGGGGACTTTCGGGTACGGCTGCGACAGCGAGCGCGCGAAGAACGCGACCTGCAGGTGGAAAAACTGCGGCAGAAGTATGGAGCTCGCCTGAAAACGCTGACGGAGAAGATTCAGCGAGCGGAGCAGAAGATTCAGAAGGAGAAATCGCAACAGTCCTCAAAGACTCTGACGGCCGCCGTGACGCTGGGAACCAGTTTGCTGGGGGCGCTGATGGGTCGGAGAGCGTTGTCGGCCACCAATATGTCCCGCGCCGGCACCGTCTTTCGATCCGCATCGTCGGCGGTTGGTGAAGCCGGGGATGTGCAGCGAGCGGAAGAGCAGCATGCGGGGTTGTTGCAGGAACAGCGGGAACTGGAGGCCCTGATCGAAGAGGAATCCGCTCGGATTGCCGAACAGTATGATCCGGACCAGTTGCCGCTGACGACGCTGGAGATCACCCCGCGCAAAGCGGATACCCTGATCGATCAGGTTGTCCTGTTGTGGCTGCCGTGGGTTGAAACCTCAACGGGGGCGATTGAGCGGGCTTTTTGAGTCGGGCGGGGTGGGATAATGCGGGTTATCACGGGTCGCGGGATCCGATCGCGGCAGCTCCTCCGTTCACCGGAACGAGCCTGCGTTCCCGGAATCGCCGCTACCTTTGTGTCGGTCTTCTGTTATGATCTCCGGCACGTCCGGACTTCCATTTTCCGAGCTTCCGTGCTGCCCGGGCAGGGCAACTCACGGGGTTCGCGGTCTTTAGAGCATGCCAGTGTTCCCATGAGCTCTGTGTTTCCGTCTGTTGAAGATCAGCTGCGAGTGATCACTCGCGGCATCGAAAAAATCGTGCCCATGGAAGAGCTGCGCAAAAAGCTGCAGCACAGCCGGGACACGGGTGTACCTCTGCGAATCAAATACGGGATTGATCCGACAGGCATCGACGTGCATCTCGGGCATACTGTGCCGCTGCGCAAGCTGCGACAGTTTCAGGAACTGGGTCATCAGGCGGTCATCATCATTGGCAACTATACGGCGCTGGTGGGTGATCCCAGTGGCCGCGACGAAGCGCGCAGCAAGCGTCTGACCGCGGACGAAGTCGAGAACAACGCGCGGGATTATCTGGCGCAGGTTGGTAAAGTCGTGGACATGTCGCGGGCTGAAGTGCATCGCAACGGCGACTGGTTCAGCCGCATGGCGTTCTCAGATGTGTTGTCGCTGTGTGGTCGGGTCACGATCGCTCAATTGCTGACGCGTGAAGACTTTGCCAAACGCTATCGGGAAGAGAAGGCGATTTTTCTGCACGAATGTCTGTATCCCGTCATGCAGGCGTGGGACAGTGTGGAAATCCGTGCTGACGTTGAACTCGGGGGCACCGAGCAGCTGTACAGCTTCATGCTGGCTCGTGACCTGCAGGCGCAGGAAAACCTGAACCAGCAGATCGCTGTGATGTCACCCATTCTGGTCGGTCTCGACGGGATTCGCCGCATGGGAAAAAGTCTCGGCAACTACATCGGCATCAGTGAGCCGGCGTGGGAGATGATGAAGAAGTTCATGCAGTTGCCTGACGGTGTCATGCGGATGTATTTTGAGCTGTTGACAGAACTGCCGATGGAAGAGGTGGATCGACTGCTGAGCGGTCACCTGAAGGAAGCCAAAGTCACGCTCGCGAAAACGGTCATCTCACAGTATCACACCGCGGCCGAGGCGGACGCGGCGGCGTCACGCTGGCAGGCAGAGATCGGTGGTGAAGCGCTCCCGTCAGACATTCCGGACGTCACGCTCGATGCGGGCTCACTGACGGACGGTGCGACCACAGCCGTGCGATTGCTGACAGGCCTGAAACTGTGCAGCAGCAACGGCGAAGCACGTCGACTGATTGACGGCGGTGGTGCCAAACTGGGGGAAGACAAAGTGACAATCACGTCGCATGATCAGCAGATTTCTGTCACGGACGGAATGCTGGTCTGGGCAGGTCGGAAAAAATACTGCCGCGTACGTCTGGGTTAAGTCGTCGTCAGGTCAGTCAGTAGCACGCCTGGCCAGTACACAGCGTCTGCCGGGCAGGTCAGGCATGCCCGGCTGTTGCTGTGTTCGTGTGGCAGCACCGAGGTGAACCCGGGGGCCCGAGTGATCTTTTGCAGGCAGTGCGCGGCGGATTCCGAACAGACGGCCAGTCTGTCCGGCTAGCGTGATGCCGTTGAACAGGAGAAACAGTCATGTCGGAAGCAGCGGAGTCAGCGGTTTCAACGGTCCAGCAATTATGCACCGCGCGGTGCGTGCCGTGTGAAGGTGGCGTTCCACGGCTGACACCGCAGCAGGCCGCCGAACAGTTGCAGGTTCTGGAGGGCTGGGAATTGTTGTCGGGCCCGGATCGGATTCGCAAAAGCTGGGTCGTGAAACACTTTCGCGCGGGGATGGAATTCTTCAACGCAGTGGCAGAGCTGGCAGAAGCGGAAGGGCATCACCCGGATCTGCACCTGGTCGGGTATCGCAACGTCAGTGTGGAGATCTGGACGCATGCGATCGGCGGCCTGTCCCTGAATGACTTCATTCTGGCAGCACGGATCGATCAGTTGCCCATACGATTACGTCCCTGAGTCGGGACGACGCAGACCAGCGGCTTATGGCATCACCATCGCGATGGTCGCATGAGTGGCTGGGCGACAGGACACCGAAC
>JBDKIW010000011.1:0-16428 GCA_039796955.1 Planctomycetota bacterium | reverse complement strand
ACTTCCTGCTCAAAGCCCTCGCGGTATCGAAGACGCTGGGGGTAGTCGACAATCAGGATTGAACGTCCATCGGGATAGACGTCGCTCACCCGCACGATGACATCGGTATCCGGAGCGGTGGAGGACATCTGCAGTTCCGCACGAATCCGCCCGGTCCATTCCACGGGCTGTGTCAGTACATCCGTGGTGAAGGTCAGCACATTCGGCTGGCTTTCAAACGCGGCGGCATCCGCAGCCCCGGGAAACGCCGTTCCGGGAATACTGCAGGGAGCCCGTGGATCACTGATGAACGAGCTGACACCGCCATCTTCGGCGGGCTGTACTGCGGACAGTCGGCCAGCTGGCAGGAAGTACAGGGGTTGCATCTGATGCGCTGGCGGGAAGTCATCGGCCGTTCTCCAGACGTTCCCGGGAGCTCCGGGTTCTCCGGTCGCGCCCATCACGAAGTAGCGCACGGGCGGGTCCTGCTGAACTCCGTTGTCGACACCACGCAGCCAGTGATCAAACCAGCGGACCATGTGCTCGGTCTCCGGCCACGCAGCCTCCTTTGGATACGTCAGGTCACCGACCTGATACCCTTTGTTCAGTCGACCGTGCAGCCAGGGTCCGATCACCAGTTGCTGATTTGGCCGTGAATGTTCACCGCCTTTGTGTTTGCGGCCCTGAAAACTGGCGATGGATCCCTGATTCATAAAATCGTACCAGCTGCCGATCGTGAAGCAGGGCACATTCATCCGGTCGAAGTGTCGTGAACAGTCTTCTGCCTGCCAGTACTCGTCATAATGCGGGTGCAGCACCCATTCCTGCAGCAGCCGATCATTGTTTTCCGGCACACGGCAGACCTGACGCAAACTGTTGAATCGCAATGGGCGCGTGGTTCCACCAATTCGGTAGCCTTCGTGATACAGACTCAGGCCGGTATCCACCATGTACTGTGCTGCCAGATGCGGTGGCTGCGTCACGGCCAGGAAATTCTGAGCATAACCCGCCTGAGAGCTGCCGAACGTGCCCACTTTTCCTGTGCTCCACGACTGGGTTCCCAGCCATTCGCAGACATCATAGCCATCCTTGAGTTCGCCCCAGCCCAGTGCGCGATAGCCAACCCACGTTCCTTCGGATTGCCACGTCCCTCGATAATTCACCATCGCAACGACGTATCCAGCCTGCGCGAGCGTGGCAGCGGCACGGCGAGTCCCTTCGCCACGGATGTCTGCATACCGCTGCTCAAACAGCACCGGCCATGGACCATCGCCTTCGGGAAAGTACAGGAATGCCGATAGATGCAGACCATCCCGCATCGGGATCCGCTGATGCTGTTCCCTGATTCCCCCCAAATCGAGTGCAGGGGGGGCCTGTGCGAATGCGTCCAGACCTGCAGCCAGCGTCCAGATCAGAGACAAGACACACCACGAGCGCGGTGACCAGCGGGATTCAGAGCGCATGATTTTACGACTTTCGAAGTTCATGGAAGGGAGACTGCAGGGGTTTCCGAACAACCGAACGCGTTGCATGTCTGATAAATCCCCGGGAGTGCCTGCCTGCGACACTGAACAGTCCTCCAGACAGTCCTCCAGCAGGAATTCGCGTCCTACAGTAGCAGAAGCATTCAGAATTGTCTGCGATCGCGGGCGGCTTTCGGGGCAGGTCACCCGATCAATCAGATTCCGCCGAAATCATTCAGCAGGGCGATGTGACTTCTGACAGCTAACTCGACTCAGATCGGGAAAATGTAAAAACAGACCTGACCAGCAGACTATTGGAGGCAGGTACGAATTCCAGTTGTTTGCCATGAACGCGGCTTTATCATGAGCTAAAGCCATCAGCGTTTATCGGGTGATGACACCCCCGGGACAGTGATCGGTCGGAAAGATCGGGATGTCGCTCGTAGACTCCCCGAGAATGGACTGTTCGTCTGTTGCAGGGAACAACACCCGGCTCGTTTCGTCGGGAGCGAAACGTAATCTCTGAGGGTTTTCAAGCCGTTTCGCCAGCCCGTCGCAGCGGCCGGAGGCTCGATTGGTGTTCGTAACCCCCGCAATCTCAGTGGTATGGGGGTCTATTTTCTGGAGTTCTTTCGCCATATTCCGGAGCCGGGCCCGGCTCGAAACTGCGATGAATTTCTGCTGGGCTGCCACCTTGCCGTCCGGAGAACTCTTTTTCCTGCGATCCAGTTCCCCGCACAAACACTGGGTGAAGACGTCCTGTACTGCGCAGCGTTGCGTCGGTCCGGTCTTCGATTGCTCTATCTCCCGCGGGTGACAGTCCTGCACTGGAATCGAAGCGGGTGGGGCGAGTTTTTTCGTTACAACCGCTGCATGGGAATTGCCGCGGCGGACCATCATCGGAGGCTTCAAACGCCGGTGATCCGCCCGATTCTGAAGTTTCCGATCCTTGTACTGCTGACGTCGCCGATCAACTGCCGGCATATTCTCTGGCGACTGCTGCGAGCGCGTTCTGCGATGTTGCCGATGTTTCTGCCGCTGTCACCCATGTGTCTGCTGGGCAATTGCTGGTGGGCATTTGCCTTTTTCCGACGGCTGCAGCAGACACCTGTCCGGGGCAGCCAAAGCGAAACGTGAGATTCCATCGACAAATTCTCGCCGGCAAAAAACAGCGGCACCGCCAACCCCGCCTCCTTCATTGAACACGATTTGCTGAACAGTGTGCCACGCTGGCAATTGGTACTTTTCGAACCGGTGGCACAGCAGAAGGACGAAGGGGCATGGCGACCGACTGCAGGCTACTGAGTGACTACCGCTTTGATTCAGGATTCTGTCGGGGTTGACGGGCACGTGGCCGCAGGCTCTGCTACGATTCACTGCGGGTTTCAACCTTTCGGAAGCCGGTACTGATTACCGCACAGGATTCTGCAAGTCGTGATAGCCATTCCAGCAAGACTCACTGTCGCACAGTTGATCCCGGCACTCGACAGTGGCGGTGCGGAGCGGTGTGTCGTGGATGTGGCTCAAGCCGTTGTCCGGGCCGGTCATCGTTCGCTGGTGATTTCGGCAGGAGGGCGACTGATGGAGGAGCTGGTCGCTGGCGGCAGCGAGCACATCGCGCGTCGGATCGGACGAAAATCCCCGCTCGTGCTCCGCGAAGCCATGTGGCTCAGGTCGTTTGTTCAGGCAGAGAAGATTGACCTGATTGACATTCATTCACGAGTCCCGGCGTGGGCAGCATGGCTGGCCTTCGGAACGGGCCGGCAAAAACCACGACCGGCCCTCGTCACAACCGTTCACGGTTTCAATCGTCCGGGTTTTTACAGCCGGATTATGACACGAGGTGACGTCGTAATTGCGGTCTCGGACGCCGTGCGAACATTTCTGCAGACGCACTACGGCGAGGGCACACAGGCTTGCGTAACCGTCATTCCCCGCGGAGTGAACAGAGGGGCCTTCGCCTGGCAAATGCAAGTGGATTCCGAATGGCGAGAACGGTTTTTTCAGGAATTTCCGGAATGTCGCAATCGGCACCTGCTGACTCTTCCCGGGCGATTGACACGAGGTAAAGGGCATGGAGACCTGTTGCGGCTGGTCTCGCGGCTGCAGCAACGCGGCCACTCCGTGCAGGGACTTTGCGTCGGATCGGGTGACGGGCATAGCGGGTATGTGCGGGAACTGCAGTCCATGGCCGGAAACCTCGGGATCGCGGATCGGGTCAGTTTTACGGGAGTGCGGAACGATCTTCCGGAAATTTATGCGGCCTCGTCCCTGGTCTTGTCGCTGTCAACCAAACCGGAGAGTTTTGGCCTGGTGGTCGCGGAAGCACTGAGCATGGGGCGTCCGGTGGTCGGTTATGCTCATGGCGGTGTTGCGGAGCAGTTGCGAATCAGCTATCCGCAGGGCGCTGTTCAACCCGGGAATCTTCAGCAGCTGGAAGACACAGTAACTGCGATTCTGAGCGGTCACACGAGTCCACCGACGGCACCACAGACTATCGGGACGGTCGAAATGACAGAAAAAACGGTCGCAGTTTATGAACAGCTGGTCAGGCAACGGTGTCTGTAGGAGAAACTTCCGCCTTGCAACTGCGGCTCCCGCTGCACAATCGCGTCCACCTTGTTAAGCTATCCGTCTGTGGGGAGCCTCGCACTGGACCACCATTGTCCGGGTGAGTAGCTCCTGTCGCATCTTTTTCGTTTTTTCTCGCAGACGTGTCATCTCCATGTCGACTGAACTTGCCAAGACGTATGACGCAGCCGCCGCACAGACCCGTTGGGTGGAACACTGGCTGAACCATGGTTACTGCAATGCGGATCCGGATCCGCAGCGGCAGCAGCACACCATCATGATTCCGCTGCCCAACGTGACAGGGGCTCTGCACATGGGCCACTGTCTGAATGGGACAGTCCAGGACCTGTTAACTCGCTGGCGAAGGATGCAGGGCCGGGTTGCCCTGTGGATGCCCGGAACAGACCATGCGGGCATTGCCACTCAGGCTGTCGTGGAACGCCGGATGCTGGAAGAAGAAGGGCTGACGCGGCATGACATTGGCCGGGAGGCTCTGGTCCAGCGGATCTGGAAATGGAAGAACGACTACGAAGCCCGCATTCTGAACCAGTTGAAACAGATAGGTTCCAGCTGCGACTGGCGACGCGTACGATTTACGCTGGATGACGTCTGCAGCCGTGCTGTAAGGCGGACATTCTTCCGGATGTTTGGTGATGGACTGGTCTACCGTGGCAAACGCCTCGTCAACTGGGACACCTACCTGCAGACGGCCGTGGCCGATGACGAAGTGTTTCACGAAGATGTTGCCGGACACTTCTGGACGATGAACTATCCCGTTGTGGATGCCGCCGGACAACCAACAGGCCGGCGGATCAGCTTTTCCACCACGCGTCCGGAAACGATGCTGGGAGATGCTGCGGTCTGCGTTCATCCCACGGACGAGCGTTACAGTGAACTCGTGGGGCAGATGGTCCGCATCCCGGTCTGTGGCCGCACCATTCCGATCATTGCCGACGGACTGCTGGCCGACAAGACGCTGGGAACCGGTGCGGTCAAGGTGACCCCGGCACACGACCCCAATGACTACGCCTGTGGCCTGCGTCATCACCTTCCGATGCTCAACATTCTGAACCCGGACGGCACAATCAACGAGAATGGCGGCGAGTTCCAGGGGCTGGATCGCTTCGAAGCGCGGCGGCAGGTTGTCGCCCGCATGGAAGCCCTCGGACACCTCGAAAAGGTGGAAGACCGCATCATTCCGATCATGCACAGTGATCGCAGCAAGACCGCTATCGAGCCATTTCTCAGTGATCAGTGGTTTGTGCGGATGGACGAACTGGCGCAGAACGCGATTGACGCGGTTGAGGACGGCCGCGTGCGATTCTTCCCGCAACGCTATGCTCGCACCTACGTGGACTGGCTTGCCGAAAAACGGGACTGGTGTATCAGTCGTCAGCTCTGGTGGGGCCACAGGATTCCTGTCTGGTCGCAGCCAGCGGGGCAGGGCGATCAGCGGATTGCCAGCCTGAGCGCCTTCGGTGCGGAACTGCTGCCGGATGGTCGCATTCAGTTCCCGGAATGCTGGCGTGAACAGCTTGCCGCCACGCTGGCCCCCGGTCTGCACCCCGGGGAAGAACTGATTCTGTGCTGCGTGGATGCCGGTCATGATCAACTGGAGCAGCAGCTGGGGGCACTGGGCTTTGTTCAGGACGAAGACGTTCTGGACACCTGGTTCAGTTCCGCCCTCTGGCCGCATGCCACGCTGGGCTGGCCGGACCAGCAGCGAAATCCACCCATGCTTGGAGAACCTGCGCCCGCGGTCACAGGCACCAATGAAGTTCTGAACTACTTCTACCCGGGTTCCGTACTCGTCACTTCGCGGGACATTATCACTCTGTGGGTCGCCCGCATGGTGCTGACCGGGTTGTACAATATGGGCGACGTGCCATTTCGACACGTCTATATCCATCCCAAAATCCTCGATGGCCTTGGACAAACCATGTCCAAGTCGCGGGGAAATGGCGTTGACCCTCTGGAACTGATCGAGAAGTATGGCACAGATGCCGTGCGATTCACGATCGCCTCGCTCTGTGGAGAAACGCAGGACGTGCGTCTGCCCGTCGGCTATGAATGTCCGCACTGTCAGGCGGTCACACCGCAGACGAAGGAACATCAGGACATGAAGCCGATGGGGGGGCCCAATCCCTCCATCAAGTGTGCGAAATGCAAACAGTCGTTCCAGTTCCCCAGCCCCTGGTTCACTCCGGACGACGGTGCCCCGGTGGCACGCATAGTGAGTGAGCGATTCGACTATGGGCGCAACTTCTGCAACAAGCTCTGGAATGCCTGTCGGTTTGCCTTCATGAATCTGGAAGGCTACACCGCGGCACCGGTGGCCGAAGCAGACCTGCAGGTGGAAGATCGCTGGATCCTCAGTCGACTCAGCTCAACGCTGCGGGAAGTCACCCTGATGCTGGATCGCTACCAGTTCGATCAGGCCACGCGAGCGGTTCGGGAATTCACATGGAATGAGTTCTGTGACTGGTACCTGGAACTCCTCAAGCCTCGATTCCGCAATCCGGAATCCAAAGCCGTCGCTCAGCGCGTGCTGGTGGTCGTGGTCGACACGCTGTTGCGACTGCTGCACCCCTTTGCTCCCTTCATCACCGAAGAACTCTGGCACAAACTGAATGAGCTGGCACCGGAACGCGGGCTGACAGACCCCGTTCGCCGCAGCGAATCGGTGATGATGGCCGAATGGCCCACCTTGCCGATCTCTCGGATTGACGAGGCACTGGAAAAACGATTTGAACGTCTGCAGCAGACGATTATTGCCGTGCGCAATGTGCGTTCGGTGTACGGCATCTCACCAGCCGTACAATTGAAACTATTTATGCGCTGCACACCCGAGGTTGCAGAACAGTTGCAGGCTGTCGCCGGGCAGTTCGACTTTCTGTCAAAGACCATGCTGGAAGCAGCCGGGCTGGACATCAGTCGTCCGGCAGGAGCGGCCAGTTTTTCTCTTGGCGATGCGGACGGCTACATTCCGCTGGAAGGACTGATTGATCGCCAGGCAGAATTGACCCGACAGACAAAAGAAGCTGAGAAGCTTCGCGGCTTCATTCGTGGTCACGAAGGCAAGCTTTCCAACGCCGGCTTTATGGCCAAGGCCCCGGAAAAGGTGATTGCCGAGATTCAGGAAACACTGGCAGGACTGAAAGCCCAGCTGGCCAGTGTTGAACGCATCCTCGCAGAGTTGTCCTGAGGGATGAACCGGCGGGCGAGTGCTCCAGCCGAGCCGCAAACATGATGCGGCTCAGGTGGAACTTCGCCCTCCCGTTCGATTCGCCTGCCCATCCCATCCGTGGTCATTTGTGTCCATCCGTGGTTTCAAACCCCACGCAACCCCATCGCAGCACAACAAGAGTCTCCATCATCGTGCTCGTGCTCAGCGCAGCGGTGCTCGTGCTCGTGCTCGCCTCAATACAAATCAGGTGATCCTCCCCGGCATGTGGATTACAGCTCCAGCACAGCCGCAAACATGATGCGGCTCAGGTGGAACTTGGCCCTCCCGTACAATTCGCGCGCCCATCCCATCCGTGGTCATCTGTGTCCATCCGTGGTTTCAAAACCAAACTCATCAGTCGTACCGGCTCAGGTGGAACTTCGCCCTCCCGTTCGATTCGCCCGCCCATCCCATTCGTGGTTTCAAAACCCACGCGGGTCCGTGGCACCGGCTCAGTTGGCAACTTGCGTCGCGTCAGCCTGAAGCACGCTGCCAGTCCCCTGCAGAATCTCCGTAATCGCCTGACGATCGTCCGCAGACAGATGCGTGAACTTTCCCGACGTATCGTTCCCGGCCAGGATCTCACGCATTCGCCCTCGGACATAGGTCAGCATCTCTGCGGGCAGGCTGCGAAAGGCCTCGGAATAGATCAGATAGCTGCAGGGATAGCGGAACATGCGACCGTTCAACTGCAGGTCTCGCAGTGACCTTCCCTGAGCATCCCGCGGCCCCTGTGCTGAGAATTCGGCAGCAAACCCGGAGGTCCCGGAAATCGGCTCACTGATCCGAGCCTCGCCGCAAAACAGCAAAGCCTCAACCAGACGATCACCGGCGTTCTGAATTCTTCGTGTCGTACTGTCCAGCCGTGTTCCCGGCGCATTCTTCAACGCCTCATTCAGAGCCATCTCATAATGCAGCGCTTCACGCGTGGTGAACGCTGCTCGCGTGATGCGATTGTGTACGAGAATCTGATGTTCCAGCACCATCAGCGCCACAATGTCGCTGTGTGGTGAGAGATAGCGATCCACGTGAAAACGATCATCCAGTCGCGTAAGATTGAGCCCCTGCGAATTATCCACCGGGTCATTCACGGCATCACGATTTGAGATCAGATTGCCCAGATGCTTCTGCGAACCATGCAGTCCCGTCACATACCAGCCACCCCAGCGTTCTTCCAGCGGTGTCAGATGATTCACATTTCGGCTTCCGGCCGCAAGCAACGGCTGCCCGGAGGACTCCACCATCAACGACCGAATCAAATGTCCCGGAACACCATCGGTGCGCGACGAGCTGTGGCAGACCAGGCAGTTGTCGGTTTGCCGCTGAAACTGAGGCACATCGGACGCGGGTTGCTGATCAAGGGTATAGAAGACGGTTCCCAGAACAGGATCGGCCACGGAAAGCTCCAGCACATCCCCCCCCTGACAGAAGCCAAGATACACCGTGTCATTGAAGTACAGAGCCCGGGGAGTTTCCGGGGAAATGCGGCGCAGCTGCAGACTGGTGCGTGAAAAAACCAGGGACTGCGATGAAATCGGCAGCTGCAGAGCCTGCAGGACCGACCGCAGGTACCCATGTGCTCCATCGTGAGCCAGAACGGTGTCCCCCCGATTCAGACGCTGCTGCAATCGGGACACGGCATTGTCAGGAACCGCCTTACTGTACTCGATGGGTGGTCCTTCAAAATCGTCCTGAGCCGCTGCGGGACATGGCATGCCAAAACCGAACATCAGTACGGAAGCCAGCAGCCCCAGCGCCTTTGCAGTCCACATAACATCGGTCTCCTGCAATCCCGTGAGTATCCTGAACGTGGGTCCGGACGAATGTCCGCAGCATGCGGTGCACGGCTCCTGAAAGCAACATCGGAAACCTTGCCACCCGATAACAGGATAACATTATCCAATTTAGAGTGAACCAGCGAAACTCCAAATTCGGCGCGGATTCTACCGAATTCGACTTGCATCGACGGCGCCCGCTCAAACGTGGCGAATCCACAGGCCGTGATAGCGTGCGGGAGGAATTATCCGGAGGGCACAGGCATTCCGGAGCGGAACTCCCGGCTACCTGGCAACGGTGTAGAGTTGACGTTTACGGCAAACTCTGCCATGGTCCCGCACGCCTGTTCATTCCACAGGGCGGTTCTGTCCTGCAGACTCCGGCAGTGGTCCCTGTCGGGCTCTGTCGCTGGACACCACGTCGCCAGACAACAGTGTCTCAGACCGCGTTGTCGGGCTGCTTAACCGGAACAGACAATCACTCAGACGGGCTCAGGCCGATTGTGTGTGGGCTGGGCGTGTTATCAGAGAAAGAAGGGTATTCAATGCGAATCGCTGGGATCTTGCTGATGATGGCAACTTCATTGTGGTGCGGTGCAACAGCTCAGGCGGGACTAAAGGACGGCGAGACAATCGTCTTTCTGGGGGACTCAATTACGCAGGCGGGAGCCGGTGAGACGGGTTACATCACAGTCTTCCGCCAGACGCTGGAGAAAGCCCGTCCGAACTCCGGGATCAGGATCATTGGAGCGGGCATCAGCGGCAACCGCGTTCCCAATCTCGAAGCGAGACTGGACCAGGACGTGCTGTCACACAAGCCGAATGTGGTCGTGATATACATTGGCATCAACGACGTGTGGCACTCAAAGAACGGGCGCGGAACATCAGCGGCGGACTATGAGCAGGGGTTGCGTAACCTCGTGAAGCGTTGTCGTGACGCAGGAGCTCGGGTGATTCTCGCGACGCCCAGCGTCATCGGTGAAAAGCATGATGGCAGCAACGAACTGGACGGCATGCTTGAGCAGTACAGTGCGATCAGCCGCAAGGTGGCGAGTGAAACAGAAACCACTCTGCTGGATCTGCGTGCAGCCTTTCTGAATTACCTGCGGGAATACAACACCGCTGGACAGGAGCAGGGTGTCCTGACCACCGATGGCGTGCACCTGAACGATGCTGGCAATCGATTTGTGGCGGTCCGCATGCTGGAAGCCACTGGCGAATTGCCGGCGAAAAAACGCGTGCTGCGACACATTGTGCTGTTCAGGTACAAACCGGAGACGACAGCAGCGCAACTGGACGAAATCAATCGGGCCTTTCAGGATCTGAAGCGACGGATTCCGGAAGTTCGGGACTTTGAACGCGGCATCAATAACAGTCCGGAAGGGTTGGACAAAGGCTTCACACACGGCTATCAGATCACATTTGAATCAGAGGAAGATCGCGCCGCGTACCTGCCGCATCCCGCGCACAAGGAATTTGTGGAACTGCTGGGCGGCAAACTGGAAGAGCCCTTCGTGTTTGACTACTGGACCGTGGAATAAGGTCGGGCCGTCATGCTGACCATCTTCGCAGAAAAAGCCAATGCGCGGCGGCAGAGGTCTTGTGTCCGCACGGTGTGCCACGAGTCTGCGTCCCTGCAACGCAGTCTCATCGGACGTTCAGCACCGTGCGACTCAGGCCCCGGAATTCGGACCGTTCGGCTCCTTCCGCGACTCTACCGTGCCACAAAACTCGGGAACTGACCCGAGGACAAATGCAAAAAAACGGGCCTACTGTCGAAAACGGTGGGAGTGTCACCACGGTGTGGCCCGGGCCCGGGGCTTTGCATCTGTTTTGAGAAGCTGGCAAAAGCATCGCTTTTCCTGAATCGGGATTCCCGATAGAATCGCATCAGGTTATCCAGTAATCCGTAACACCAGCATCCGGGGACTCAGAAGAGGTCTGACGACCGCAGTCCGCGTTCCCGGCGGCCTCGCAGTCTGCGGGATCAGCTGGTACCGGGTCGCGAAGCGCATCAGTGCAGTTGCTCGCCGGCCAAATCCTCCGGAAATGGCATGCCAGCGACAACGGAGCGTGGGTTTCGGTGTCAGCACAGTGTTTTTCGCGGACAACGGGTGGCTGGCAGAGAATTCCGGATTTTGGTGCGTTTTTTATTGTGGGGAAGACGAAATGCAGGTCGCAATCACCTGTCGTCACGGTAGTATCCGTCAGGAACTTCGCGACTATATCACTCAGAAAGCTGAGAAGCTGGTACGGTTTCTTGACACAGTGAGTGAAATTGATGTGACCATCGAATTTGAAGGGCCTCGAGTTGACGTGGAACTGCTGGTCGAAATTGACGGCTACCACACCATTGTCGCTCATGTGGAAGGTGAAGATTCCAAAGTCACCTTCGACAAGGCTCTGCACAAGATGGAGCATCAGGTCCACAAGCACAAGGAAAAACACCGCGACCGTCGCCACACCACCTCGGTTTCGGATGCAGCGCGAGCAGTGGAAGAAAAAGGCGGCCTGGTTCCGTAGGACTGCCGGGTATACGTTTCGTTGCTGATGTCGCGGCTGGATAAAGTTAAGATCTGCAGGGGATTGATTTCGGCAAAAGCCGGTTTTGAACAATAAAGCGAGAGCCCATGAAACTGACTGAGTTTGTGATCAAGGAAGCGATTCTGCCCTCTCTGAAATCCACCCGAAAAGAGGACGTGATTCGCGAGATGGTCGCCAGCCTGAAAGGCGTTGGCGCCCTGAAGGAAGCGGATGAAGAAGCTGTTGTGGCCGCCATCCTGAAGCGGGAAGAACTGGGATCCACGGGAATCGGCAATGGTGTTGCAGTTCCGCATACCAAGCATGCTTCTGTGGACAAGCTGTCCGCCACTGTGGCAATTTCGCGCACAGGCGTGGAATTCTCCAGCCTGGACGGCGAGCCTGTCTACATCCTGTTTCTTGTGATTTCTCCACCAGACCGTCCCGGTGATCACCTGCGTGGGCTGGAAAACATCTCCCGTCACCTCCGCAGTCCGGACTTCTGCAACTTCCTGAAGCAGTCCACAACCTGCGTCGACATCTGGGATCTGCTGGTTGAACGCGATGACGGCGAACGCGACGCCTGAGACAGAGTTCGCTGACGCTGGCTGCGTTCTCCACCTGGGGGGAACGCAGCTCTATGCAGCGGGAGACGAGACATGTCGGAGACATCCATCATTCAGCGGCAGGTGACAGTCACGTGCGAAAACGGACTGCACCTCAGCCCTATCTCGCAGCTCGTCAGACGTGCTGTCGGTTTCGCATCGACAATCAGTCTGTCGTTCGACGGTCGTCGGGCGGACGTCAAATCCGCCTTCGATCTGATGCTGCTGGCGGCTCCAGCCGGTGCAGTTCTGGACCTTGAGACTTCCGGCATCGACGCTCATGATGCTGCTGATGCCATCTGTCAGCTCTTTCAGTCGGGCTTTCCGCTCCCAGGTCATGGGACATAATCACTGCACAATGCGGCATACCCGGCAGGTTGTTTTCACCCGTCACAGCGACTGAACGCAAAGCCGCCCCGTTTCTGCCCTCTCAGCCAGCTTTCTTCATTCCACGCGGACACCACCCCAAACTCCTGGCGATCTGTCATGGGGATTTCTGAACGTAGTCCTGCACCCCAGGCAACCACGGCCCTGCAGGTCTGTGACGCCTGTCGACTCATTCAGCGGCTGCCGGTCATGCAACAGGGCCAGTCGGCCTGCTGTGCCCGCTGTGGTGCCCCCCTTCGGTCCCGACGGTCGGTTAAGAAAAGTCGCAGCCGAACCGCAGCAATAGCTATGGCAGCGCTGGTCCTGTTCTGGCCGGCGATTTTGTGCCCGATACTCATCGTGGAAAAACTGGGGATCCGTCGCGAATCCAGCGTGCTGGGCGGAATTCTGGAGATGTTTCGGGATGCGCATTGGGGAATGGGCTGTGTTGTGTTTCTCTTTTCCATCGTCCTGCCGCTCACCAAGTTGATCCTGTTGCTGGAACTCAGTCACTTCCGCGTGCTGAAGCGGACAACGCAGATCCGCACCCTGCAGCTGACCGAACATCTTGGCCGCTGGAGCATGCTGGATGTGCTGCTGCTGTCGCTGCTGGTGATGCTGATCAAACTGGGTGATCTGGTTCAGTTTCAACTGGGCCCCGCGATTGTTGCCTTCGTTCTGTGCGTGATCCTGAGCCTGACCGCGTCGTTTTGTTTTGACCCGCACGCCATCTGGGAGGAGTGACAGGCGATGTCATCGGAACAGCCATCCCCACAGCACTCGACCACGTCACCTGCAACGATCGTGGGTGGGACAGCAGTGTCGATACCTGCTGAAGTGCCTGAACTTCCCGTGGCCAGTCTTCGTGAAACCTCAGAGACATTGCCGGGAATGATTCGTACCTCCCGATTGTGGTGGGTGACCGCGCTCTGCGTTCTGCTTGCCGGCGGACTCACGTGGATGTCGTTGCCGGAACAGGGGCCCGAAATCACCATTCAGTTTCCGGACGGCCATGGCCTGCAAATCGGAGATTCTCTGCGGTATCGGGGAATCGACGCCGGGATTGTGACGGGCGTAAGTCTCGCACCGACTGCCGACCGAATTGAAGTCACCGTCCGATTGGCCCCGGCCGCCGTCGGATTGGCGCGGGAAGGATCAAGGTTCTGGATCGTAAGGCCGCAGATCACATCAACCGGCATCACCGGACTGGAGACAGCCATCGGGCCCCGATACATCGCCGTTGTTCCGGGACCATCATCAGCTCCGTCGCAGCGCGGCTTTGAAGGGTTGGCAGCAACACCCCCGGATCATGACGGCGGGTTGGGAACCGACATTGTTCTGCGAGCTGATGCGCAGTACGGCGTTGCGCCCGGAGCGCCGGTTGCATGGCGGGGCGTGCAGGTCGGAAAGATTCTGTCCGTGGACCTGTCGCCGGATGCCAGATTCGTGGACCTGCACGCACGGATCGACTCCCGCTTTCGTCGTCTGCTCCGCAACACCTCACGCTTCTGGGTCACCAGTGGCATGGAAATGAACGTCGGACTGAACGGTGTACGTGTCACAGCCGACTCGCTCAGCACGATCATTCGCGGAGGCGTGACATTCACCACACCGGCACTTGGAGCAGTCAACACACCGGTACCATCCGGAACGATTTTTCGACTGTACAGGGATGCCGAACCCGGCTGGACAGCAGCCCTCACCACAGCCGCGCTGGTTGATTTTCCGATTCCGCCCACAGTGACGATTCCCACGGAACGCAGTACCACGTTCCTTGGATTCCCACGCAGTGAAACGGTGCTGATCCATGGAGTCCTGATTCCGGATGCCAGTCGGACACGACTCATCACCGCCGCCGCCGCGCTGGCTCCACTGGTCCAGCCCGAAACATCAGAGCGTCCCGCGAACGACAGTCGGAGAATGGTAATCCGCGGGCCGGCCGCAGAATCCCCTGTCGAAGTGCCTGTCAGCGCCGCGCAGATGGTGACTCCGCCTGGCGGCTCCATCGGTTCGCTGCTGCTCGACAATCCACCATCGGAACTTCCAGTGGCCGAATTGACGATTCGAGTACCGGACAGTCCCGAGGACAGCATCCTCTGCCGCAGCGTCAGTGAAGACGGCAAGGCCTTGTCAGTGATCCACCCGATTGCACAGAGTGAGATGACGATTGTGGTCGAAGGTGAAGAAGTGCGATGGCTTGTGAATCAGCCGGAACATGATTTGACCGCCTGGCATGGTGCCCCCGTCACCGGAGCTTCGGACGGACGTTTGATCGGTGTCCTGATTGTGACCGACCAGGGCTCAATGGTTGTTCCACTGACGAAAACGTCATTCTGATCACCAGAGACAAAAATCACATCGGCTAAAGTGCCCCCCGTTCCATCCATCCGTGGTTTCAAACACAAACGCAGCGGCCTACTTCGGGAGGGCGCGGCTCCTGCCAAGCCGCAAACCCATTTGCAGTAAGTGTTTGCAAAAAATGCGTGCGAATCGGAACCGGCCGCTAGCGCGTCGCCGCTCACAGATACCGTGCGGCTCAGGTGGAACTTCGCCCTCCCAGTCCATCCACTCCATCCATCCTCGCTGACAATTCACTCTCCCCTTGAGCACCGCAGGTGCAGAGTGTTCCGGGAATTTACGAGCTGGTCCGACCGTACAACCGCTACGATCCGGACATTTGATTCCCCGGGATGAACACCCGCAAAGGCCTCCGTATTTCCTGCAGAATAACCACAAGCGCGGCATGCACAAACTAGAGTACGGGTGATGTTATTTTATACCACCAATTCACAATAGTATCCATGGTATGTCCAGCACCGCAGAATCCACGGAAAAACAACCGGAGATATTTGCCGATGCGATGCGGCATCGGGCCGAACAGGCCCTGTCAGCATCCGTACACCATGCCTCGTTGTCGCAGCAATACCTGACTCTGGCACAGAAATTCAGCGGGCTGGCCGAACAGGCACTGTACGGAACCGGCGGGCTGCAGGCCGTCGCTGCCCAACTGGATCGGGAAGCGTTGACGGGGTGTCCCGCGCCACCAACGCCGTTTCCCCAGGCGGCATTTGTCCGCGGCGAACGACAACCGGCCACTTGTCCTGCACCTTCCGCATCAGGACTTCCGCCACTCTCCGGCGCAGTCCCTGACACCAGTCGATATCGCCCGTGGAATGTCCCGGACGAGTCCACCGGCGTTCGCGCGGCCAAAAGCCTTTTGGACACGGGCCCCAGTCGCTTGTCGGCCGTGGAGCACAGTGCGACATCGACAGATCAGCCGACGAATGAGCCTATAGACAAGTCCACGGGCCTCACCGCGGCTGCGGTTCCATGGCACGGTCAACTCAGGCAGGCTGTCGCGAAGCCTTTGGGGCCGAACGGCAGCGACCAACCCGCCGGAAGAATAACTCAATCCGTCGCGGAACATACACCCGAACAGGACGTCCACGACTCCGCGGTCATCGCCGGGTCAGCTCCTGCAGAAGCCACGGCCGAACTGCCGTCAGATAAAAAACAGGCACTGCCCGATAAGCCCACTCCGGAAGCTGAAAGTCCCGCGACAGCCGATGCTCTCGCACCAACCGGGACGGCAGACGAAACCCCACAACCAACTGACCCACAAGCCGAAACTCCCGAAAGCAGCGCGGGAGAGTCGGACAACCCCGAATCCGCCTCATCGCCCGCCGACACACCGCCACGGGCCGCAGCGTTGAAACAGAAACGTCGCCGTCGTTCGAGCAAAGCGTTTTCCGTACGGCGACTCCTTGAACGCGTGCGGATGGTCGCTCTTGAACAAGCTGACCGAGTCAGGATTCGCGCCCGTCGAAGTGACCTGAAACCAAAGTTGCGCAGCACAACCGAAGAATTGACGGAGGAACTGAAACGCAGTCGTATGCCAGCAACGATCAGTACGGTCGTCACTG
>JBDKIW010000010.1:0-21649 GCA_039796955.1 Planctomycetota bacterium | reverse complement strand
TGCCCCAGAAAGCTTTCCGTCATCCCCAGAATGGCTGCGGCCGAGATGTCGCCTGGTTCAGTTTGAGCCGCGACGAGTTCGGCAAGGAACTGCGGGAAAGAGTCGTGTTCCTCGTGAAACTGCAGTACACGGTCGAGGGCCGCGCCGGGCCGGGGTTGGCGTTTGAGCAACTGCAACGACCGCGTGTAGAGAGCCTGTTCCCGTGAGCGGGCAGTCCCCGATGTGCCTTGAGGCGTCTGCGGAGGTACTTCTGTTGCTGGTGCCCCGGCGATGCCTTCGTCAGTGGCCAGCGCCGAGCGTATGTCGGGCACCAGGAGGGCGAGGCCCCACATCAGCAGCCAGGTCAGGCCCGTAATCGACGAAGGACGTTGGTACCGCATGAGAACTCTGTTCCAACCTGAAGCACATCGACCGATTCGGGGACACCTCCGTCGATAGCACCTGACACCAACAACTTCCACAGCTCTGAAGGATGACCCGGTCGGCGTATGCTCATCCGGGCTGTCCCGGAGGTACAGCGTCTTTCAGGTATTCGTCGAGCTGCGACTTCAGACGCCTGACGACGTCTGGGTGTTCGTTGACCACGTTTCGGCGTTCTTCCGGATCGGTGCTGAGATTGTACAGTTCAGAATTGCCAGCGGGTTGCGGAGCCTGCCTGCGATTACCTTTTTTGGCAGCAGCGCCTCCGCGTTTCCCTGGCGGGGCAGCGTCGGCTGCCGCTGATTCCGTCAGCTGCAGCAATTTCCAGTCTCCGGCACGAATCGCAGCCCGCTCCGGGGATTGCACCAGCAACAGCGATTCATGAGGAGTTGGCTGATCCTGCGTCAGGAAAGGGATCAGACTTTTGCCATCGAGCGGCAACGGCTGTGCAAGCGATCCACCGGCGACTTCGAGCAGAGTCGGGAACCAGTCGATAATGTGTATGGGGGCATCCTTTCGGACGCCGGCTGGAATTTTTCCGGGCCACGTGACGCAGGCGGCAGACCGAATTCCTCCTTCGTACAGCGTTCCCTTCCCGGCGCGAAACCTGCCGTTCCGAGTCAGAACTCCGGGATTCGGGCCACCATTGTCAGACGAGAACAGAATCAGGCTCTGGTCCAGCTGCTGCTCATCCTGCAGCGCCTGCAGAATTCGGCCGATGGCCGTGTCCACAGCCGACAGCATGCCGGCATACGTGCGTCGATTTCCCTGCAGGTGCTCATACGGCTTCAGATATGATTTGGGCACTTGCAGTGGCCCATGCACTCCATTGAATGGAACGTAGAGGAAGAGTGGCTTTGCTGAAGGTCCGGCTGAGCGTTCACGGATGATCCGGACGCACTCGCTGGCGATCAGTTCTGTGCTGTAACCGTCCTCGCGCAGTTCGACGTCGTCACGATACCAGTCGTGCGATGCATCGCGTTCGTGAGTGAAGTAGTCGATCGCTCCGAAGTAGTGTCCGTACTGACGCTGGAAGCCACGGGCTGTGGGACGATAGCTGGCTTCGAATTCTCCGAGGTGCCATTTGCCGGCAATGCAGGTTTCGTAGCCGACTTCCTGCAGTGCTGTCGCCAGAGTCCGTTCCTGCAGAGGCAAGCCCCAGCGGGCGTGTGGGCGAACGACCGTGTAAACGCCGGTGTGAGTCGCATAGCGTCCGGTCAGCATGGCTGCTCGAGTTGGTGAGCAGACCGGCTGCACGTAGTGCGCGTTCAGAATGGCCCCACGGGAAGCAAGTGCGTCAATGTGGGGCGTTTGAATGTCTGTCCCGCCATTGAAGCCGACGTCGGAATAGCCGAGGTCGTCCACGATAAAAATGATAATATTTGGTGGACCGGAGGCAGGCGTGGGTTCGGCAGACGGCTGCGCGCAGGCCACCGTCGCCCGGTAGCAGATCAGCAGCCACACGATAAAACAGGAACGCATGGATCAACCCCTTGTGAAGTGGTTCCCCGAGCGGAGGACAGTCCACTCTGAACATCGTGCAGATGGTACTCAAACCAGCAGCCAGGATCCATCCTGTCCACCGGGCCATCTTTGCAGCCGTTCAATTCGGCAGGGTTGGGCGAACAAGTTCAAATCGGTCGTTTGTCCGGCAGTAGTCACTGCCTCCGAGTCGCCCTGCGAGGTCGAGTCGTGCGGGGTCTGCAAACCCCTTCGCATCAAGGACTTCGTCACTGATATGAAGGTGGACGATCCGCCCGACGACGAGGTTGGCAGCTCCCGGGCCGGTCGCCAGCGGAAAATGCTGCAGCAACTCACATTCAAACGCCACGGGGGAATTGCGAACTCGCGGTGGTCGGACGTGTCTTGAGGGTTCTGCGTCGACACCGGCCAGCAGATATTCTGATTCGTCAGGGGCGACTTCTGCTGAGGTCATGTTCATGGCTTCGACCATGGAATAAGGAACCACACTGATGACGAACTGTCGCAGGGCGAGGAGATTGGCGAGTGTGTCTTTGTAGCTGCCATCGCGCCGATTGGAAGGGCAGAAGACAAGTGTTGGGGGAACCGCTCCTACGCCCGAAAAGAAACTGTAGGGAGCGAGGTTACAAAGACCTGACTCGGAGATTGTGCTTACCCACGCGATCGGACGCGGCAGGATTGTGCGAATCAGGTGCTGGTAGAATACTGTGGTGGAAACGTCCTGAGGATTGATGTCCATGGTCCGATTTCCTCAGGTGGATTCCGAGAGGGGCAGGGAGATTCACGATGGTTGGGATGGCCGACGATGGATCACTCAGGCAACTTTATCAAGAGGAATCAGACGCGGGATCGCGATTCGCAGCCCGACAACAGCTCCGACCTGTCGCTGAAGTTCCTGAAAATCAAGACGCAGAAATCGCACCAGCGCTTCGGGGTTGTTGTGTTTCATGTACTGCTGGGCAAAAACGGCCATCTGACGGTCATAGTTTTTCTGACTGCCAGTGTGCACGTAACAGGCACCGCCGAATCTGCGGATGTCCCCATTGAACTCGGGGCTGATGTGGTACAGCTCATGAAAAATGGTAATGAGCTTTTCTTCGAACGGCAGGTTCAGAAACCGTGGCAGGAGAAATGTCAGCAGATACAGAGCTTCCTGTCCGCGGTGGTGCACCTTCTGCACGGTCCACAAACGACCTTTGCGGCGTTCGACCGTGGCACCACCCTGAAATCGCAGTGGTGTCAGACGCGCCTGAACGCCCCACTCAACAGGCGAGCGTGCCTGCGCGAAGGTGACAGCCACACGCTCCATGCTGATGTGCTGAAACTCGGGATGGCGTTGACAGATGTCTTCGCACAACGCCGTCATTGCCTGACAAAAATCGAAATGAGACACGTAGATTCCGCTCCCGATCCCTGGGACAGTCCGGCCACATTTTAAATTGCGATGCATGGGACTGCGAGGCCAAAACAGCGGTATTCAGGCGGGAAACAGGGATGCATGGCGGGGAAATCTCTCCCCGGTTTGCGGGTTGCATCGGCGTGGCCGCCGTGCACTCAGGCGGTGGGCTGAAATTTACTGGAAATGCCAGCGGGCGTCGGGTTGCCAGGTGGCCGGTCAGGGCTGAGCTGATTCTGGCGAAATGCTGTGTGCGTCGCATGGGGGCGGCGTGCCACGAACCATGGAATTCCGCAAAATTCCGTTGGTTTTACGGGGGCGATTGCAATCCGCCGGGGTTATGCTCTAAGGTGCTTCTGCCAATTTCGCAGGGGAAAGGACGCAGCCATGTTGAATGTGGGTTCCTTCAATGCTTCCACGTGTCGCGGAACCGGTCGCCGTGCGTTTCTGCAACTCGCGTCAGCGATCCCGGCCACTGCACTGAGTGGCGGTCCGGTGATGGCAGCCCTCAATCGTCCTGCGCAGGCGAAGTCCGTAATCTTTGTCTGGTTGTGGGGGGCACCCAGTCATCTGGACACGTTTGACCCGAAACCGGACGCTCCCATGGAATACCGGGGACCGTTCTCCGCCATTTCCACGCGGCAGCCGGGCGTGTATTTCACCGAGCTACTGCCGCGGCTGGCCTCTCGCAGCGACAAGTTCTCATTGATTCGGTCGCATGTGACTTCACAGCCGGGACATCCGGATGCCGGCACTGTCGGGCTCACAGGGTTCCTTGAACGTCCCGTTCCGGTGCACCCGAATTTCGGAGCCATCGTTGGCAAACATCGCGGTCATGGCGGGCAACTGCCGCCGTTCGTGATGGTAGGCCGCGGAATACCGCGCGACGTGGTTCGCAGAGTCGAGGGTTTTGGGGGAGGGCGACTGGGCAGCGGGCATGATCCGTTCATGGTGAGCTGCTCGGATGCCGGACAGGTCGAACTTCCGTCACTGCAGTTGCTGGATGGCTTAAGTCCAAAGCGATTGACGGACCGTGACCTCGTCCGTCGTCGGCTCGAATCCACTCTGCGCACACTTGACGCCGCCGGGCCTCAGGCGTGGGACCGTAGTTATGACAAGGCGTGGGGACTGATCACAAGTGCCCGGTCCCGGGAAGCATTTGATCTCTCACAGGAATCACTGCAAACCCGCGAAACCTATGGGCAGACAACCTTCGGGCAAAGCTGTCTGCTGGCGCGACGGCTGGTTGAATCCGGCGTCCCCTATATTCAGGTGAACTGGAGTGAATACGTCGAGTGCATGACGCCCAATTGCGACTTTGGCTGGGACACTCATATCTATAACTTCGAGCTTTTGCAGGACACGCATTGTCCGATCTTTGATCGCGCATTTGCTGCGTTGCTCGATGATCTGGCGTCGCGCGGACTGCTGGAGACGACGCTTGTGGTGGCCATGGGGGAATTCGGCAGATCTCCACGAATTACTCATCGCGCTGCACGGGATCACTGGCCTCGCTGTTATTTTTCGCTCTGGGCTGGGGGCGGTGTGCAGCCGGGGCGCACGATTGGCGAAAGTGATCGTCATGCCGAGGATCCGATCACGACCGCCGTCACTCCGTTGATGGTGGGGACGACAATCTGTGAACTGGCCGGCGTAGATACTCAGGCACGCGCAGAAATGCGAGTCCTCGATGGTGGCACCGTGATTTCGGAGCTGCTGTGATGGGGGCACTTCGAGGCTGGTTTCTGCTGCATATGCTGATGGGGATCGGTCAGATTCTCGCCGACGACGCGATTCGGATCACGACCGATGGACGTCCGAAACGAGATCCGGTGTTTCTGGATTCAAACGGCTCAGACCTGTTGTTTGTGCAGCTGGAGAAGCCCACGCAGTTGCGAATCATGAAGCTGACTCTCGGGGATGGCATCGCGCAGCCGTTGCATGACAACGAAGGCCGTTCAGAATTTGAACCCGCCGTCTCCGCGGATGGCCGTTATCTGGCATTTGTTCAGAATCGCGGAAATCTGAGCCTGGCACTGGTGATTCAGGATCGCACGCTGACGCAGGTGGGTGAAGTGCCGCCGGGCGGGGGCTTTTCAGGAATGCACAGTCCCGAGTTTCTGCCGGATGGTTCGCGAGTGCTGTTCAGTTATCCGGAAGGTGGACGCCAGCAGATCTATTCGGTGAACCTGCAGGGACAGGATCGGAAAATGGTTGTGGATTCAGAAGGGATCAATAACTGGCCGGACGTCGCTGCTGATGGTCGAAAACTTGTCTACAGTTCCAGCCGTTCCGGAGACTACGAGGTCTACATTTCGGATCTGCAGGGTGGAGTGCCGCAGCGGCTGACCTTTAGTGAGCGTCAGGACCTGCGTCCTCGCTTTTCTCCGGATGGGCGGCGAGTGGCTTTCACCAGCAATCGGGACGGTAATTACGAGATTTATCTGATGGATAGTGACGGGAACAATCTGCAGCGACTGACAGACCATCCTGAGCAGGATGACTATCCGGTCTGGGATCCCAGTGGCACCAGCTTGATTATTGTTCGGGAGCGGGATGGACGGACGGATCTGTATCGCCTCGCCGTGCCCGTTCCGGGGGCGAGTTGATCGCGCTGTGATGTGGACGGCGTTCCCTGATGGGAGATACTCGGGCAGTCGGAATGCCGTCGCTCCGGTCGGGCAGGGTTGTTTGTCAGTTGAGTGTTTTGAAATGTGTGGAGTGTCGCTTGTGGCAGAGCTGCTGAACGTGCATGGTAATGTTGGCGGCATCAGGGAGTCGGGAGAGAGCAGCGTGGATGTGCATAACTTAAGTCTGGCGGCGCCGGTTGCGTCTGGCGTTTCATGGTCCCGCCGTGCCGTGCTGTGTCGGAGTTTCAACGGCCTCGGTGCGCTCGGACTGGCAGCCGTTCTGTCGGCAGAAGTTTGTGCTCAACAGACGTCGCTGGCTGAGGCTGCGGGAAGTCGTCCCCTTGCGTCGCGCGTTGTGCACTTCCCTGCACGGGCCAAGCGGGTGATTCACTTGTGGATGAACGGGGCGCCGTCGCAGGTGGATACGTTTGATCCCAAGCCGGCCCTGCTGAAGCATGCCGGCGAGCGTCCGGAAAGCACAAAGAACCTGACGACGGAGAATGCGACGGGTGGGCTGATGCCTTCACCATTCCGTTTTACTCGCTCAGGACAGTCCGGCCTTGAGATCAGTGAGTTGTTTCCGGAAGTGGCGAAGTTGGCTGATGAGCTGTGCGTGATCCGTTCCATGCACACGGATGTGCCTGTGCATGAATCATCCAACTGGATGATGTTCACCGGAAGTATTCAGCCGAATCGCCCGTCATGGGGGTCGTGGTTGCTTTACGGACTTGGCACGGAAAACGAAAACCTTCCGGGGTTTATTGTGCTGGGTGAACCCGGGCAGCCGGTGAATGGACCGTCCAACTGGAGCAGTCGCTTTCTGCCGGGGATTTATCAGGGAACACAGATCGCTCTTCCCGCGAACTATCAGCCTCGTGAAGTGATCCCGTCCCTGCGCAACATGGGACTGTCCCGGAACTCACAGCGACGCCAGCTGGATTTCATGCAGCGACTCAATGCCATGCATCTGGAAAGTTCCGGGGCGGAGCAGGCGATGAGTGCGAGGATTCAGTCACTTGAGATGGCGTTTCGCATGCAGGATTCTGCGGCTGACGCCTTCGATCTTTCGCAGGAATCTGAGGGAACTCTGACGGACTATGGGCTCACTGGGGCGGAGGCTGATCTGGTGGCGACCAGTGGTGACGGAGGTTTTCGCAGGTTGACCTTTGGTCGCAACTGTCTGCTGGCACGCAGACTGGTCGAACGTGGCGTGCGTGTCGTTCAGGTGTACTGTGGAAAAAGTCAGCCGTGGGATCATCACACCGGGAACACCGAGTCGCATCGCAATCATGCTCGAGTTGTGGATCGCCCAATCGCGGCACTTCTGCAGGATCTTCGGCAGCGGGGACTTCTGGACGAAACCCTGGTACTCTGGGGCGGCGAATTCGGGCGCACACCAACCTCGCAGGGGAACGATGGACGCGACCACAATCACCATGGCTTTACGGTCTGGCTGGCGGGTGGTGGTGTCCGGGGCGGCATGACGTGGGGAGCGACAGATGATTTCGGGTTCATGGCCGTGGAAAATCGTGTGCATGTGCATGATCTGCATGCCACCATGCTCCGGCTGATGGGGCTTGATCATCAGCGACTCACTTATCGCTACAGCGGTCGAGACTTCCGACTGACTGATGTTCACGGACGCGTTGTTCAGGAGATTCTCGCATGAAGACCGTCGGGAATATTTTGCTTGTGCTGCTTGTGACACTTGTCTGCAGTGTTGTCCGGGGAGAGGACCCGACCGCGGAGAAAACGGACAAGCTTGATGCGGCTCAGCTGGATTTTTTTGAGTCGAGTGTTCGGCCTCTGCTGGTCACGCACTGCTACTCATGCCACAGTCGGTCGGCCTCCGACGCTGGAAAGCTCAGTGGAGGATTGCTGTTGGATAGTCGAGACGGCGTGCGGCAGGGGGGGGATTCCGGAGCCGCCCTTATTCCGGGAAATTCCGACGCAAGCCTCCTGATTCAGTCGGTTCGCTATCAGAGATCCGACCTGCAGATGCCGCCGGATGGTCCATTGAGTGCGGAGAACGTCGCAATTCTGGAGAAATGGGTGGCTATGGGGGCCCCGGATCCGCGTGATGCAGCGCTGGGGGGAACTGGCGCACAAAAAGCTGGAATCGATATGGATGCCGCACGCAATCTGTGGGCCTTTCGCAAGCCTGTTCTGCATGCCGCCCCTGTTGTTCGTGACGGGGCATGGCCAAAGCAGGAACTGGATTATTTTGTTTTGGCGGCGCTGGAACAGCGCGGTTTGCAGCCAGTATCTCCCGCGACCAGGCGACAGTTGATTCGCCGGGCAAGCTTTGATCTCCTTGGACTTCCACCAACGCCGGCCGAAATACAGGCCTTTGAGGAGGACGTGACACCCGATGCATGGGACCGCGTGATTGAACGTCTTCTCGCATCGCCTCATTATGGCGAACGCTGGGGACGGTACTGGCTGGATGTGGCTCGTTATGCGGACGATCAGGGAAACTCCTTTCTGACACCAACCCCGACAGCATGGCAGTACCGGGACTGGGTTGTACAGGCCTTGAATCAGGACATGCCGTATGATGAGTTTCTGCGGTTGCAGATCGCTGGCGATGAGATCACAGAACCTGCGGATAACTATTTTACTCGGCTGGCCGGTCTCGGCTTTCAGTCACTTGGACCGCAGTTCCGCAAGGGGGCAGCGGGTGAGGCGCGAGCCAAAGCGGACGAAGTGGAAGATCGGGTGGACACGCTTTCAAGGGGTGTCCTTGGGCTGACGGTCTCGTGTGCACGTTGCCACGATCACAAATTCGACCCGATTCCGACTCGAGATTATTATTCGCTCGCCGCCGCATGGAACGGAGTGGAGTGGCCGATGCAGATGCTGGCATCTCCCGAGGAAATCAGAAAGCATCAGGAGTGGACGACCAGTGTGCAGCAGCAGACCGAGGGGCTGAAGTCCTTTCGAGAGGCCGCGATTGCTCAAACGACACGGACGGCTCTGGGAAACGTTGACCGTTATGTCATCGCAGCCACGCGTTTGCTGGTGCAGAAAAGTCTTCAAAAGTCACCGGATGAAACGTTGGTTGCCGGTGAGGAGGATCTGAAGCTGTATTTTCTGCGCCGCTGGGTCAGTCTTCTGGAGAGTTCGGGACAGGAACCCGGGTTGCAGGACTTGCGTGCGGCCGTGGCGGTGTTAGTGGCAGGTGGCTCAGTGACCATTTCCGAGGACTTGCAGCGGTCTGCTGCTTCCCTGAAACTGGCCGTTGCAGAAGCATTGCAGGCCACGGAAGCATCGCAGCGTCCTTCGGTGGCGGGTGATGGAATCCAGATTCGCCCCACAGATGCTCAGACGCAGTTGCTGGAACTTCTGTCGAAAGCGGCCACTGCGCCGTTCTTTCTGCAGGTGGCAGATCTGTCGGCCGTGTTATCAGACTCTGAGCGGCTGATGCTTGTGGACAAAGAAAAAGCCCTGGAGGTACTGCAGAGCACGCCAGCCGCGGGTGGTCCGACAATGCCGGGAATTCGAGGGGGCGGAATGGCCATGCCGGTGTTTGTTCGGGGAAACCCCGAGCAGCCCGGGGAGTTGGCACCGCCCGGCTTTCTGACAATTCTCAGTCCTGCAAGCGGCAGACCGGAAAGCACATCATTTACTCGCCTGCAGTTGGCGCAGGCGATTGCCAGCGTGGACAACCCTTTGACGGCACGAGTTTTTGTGAATCGTGTCTGGCATTATCACTTTGGACGCGGGATTGTGGCGACGCCTGGGAACTTTGGCCGTCTCGGAAGTCCTCCCACGCATCCTGAGCTGCTTGATACGCTGGCTGTTCGCTTCATGGAGTCGGGTTGGTCAATAAAATGGCTGCACAGGACAATTCTGAAATCAGCAACCTGGCAACTCAGCAGTCAGGGGCGGGACGAGAACGTCACGAGCGACCCCGCGAATGAGTACCTCTGGCGGATGTCTCCGCGGCGTCTGGATATCGAAGCATGGCGAGATGCCTTGTTGAGTGTGGCTGGAACGCTGGACCTGAGGATTGGCGGCCCCTCAGTGGACCAGACCAACCCCGGGTTGAAGGAAGTCGAAGGCTTCAATTTTTTCACACGATTGAACGGGTTTGAAGCAGACGATCCGCGGGGAACGCGTCGTACTCTTTATTCCGTGATCAGCCGTTACTCACCCAATGCCACCTTAACGATGTTTGATTTCCCGGAACCAAATGTGAGCAGTGAGCAGCGAACGGCCACCATGGTGCCGCAACAGCAGCTTTTTGTTTTGAATAGTCCGTTGATCATGGAGGTAAGCAGGCAGTTTGCCCTGAGAGTTCAGTCCGTTTCTGACAAGGATCCATCGCGGCTGGAACAGGCGTGGCTCCTGGCCTACGGTCGTCCTCCTTCTGAGGCGGAGAGTGCAGCGGCCCTTGAATTCCTGAAGGAGGCGGGGAGCAACGCTGCGGAACAGGACCAACTCACACCCTGGGAGCAACTGGCTCATTCACTTCTGGCAAGCAATGAGTTCTATTTCATCCCATGACAAAATCGACGACTTGATCACCAACTCGTGCCACGGGGACACAGCAACAGCGATTGTGACGATAACCGCAGCGATTTTGATATCGATAGCGATTGTGAGGGCCGGTCAGTTCAGGATGACATCAACGCCCATGTGAGTCCCGGTAGTCTGATTCATCGCGAATCGGAGAACGCATGGTGTGGGGATGCGCGGCTCGATATCACAGGGCGTGCGGCGATTGAACTGCTGGTTGGCAGAAGGCAGCAGAGCTGGGGGAGTCAGATCCCGGGAGACGGCGAGTAATGTCACCGGCCTCAACTGTTTGTCAGCAATTCACGCACTCGCGGACGCGGACGAAAGATCTGCGATTTGGTTGGCGATCGATAGGCGTCGATCACATGAGGCTTGCCAGCGACAGAACTAAACAGGCGGCCAAAATCCCGGATCAGTTCACGCCAGGCGTCTGCGCTGATTTTCAGTTCAGCAAGCACGCGGTCAACGGTGCCTGTAGCGGGCACCGACTTTTTTCCACGCTGCTGTTGAGCCGACCACTCGAGCAATTCCAGATACTCACTGAGCGTGATTGGCAGAAAACCTTTGTCGCTGCAGCGAGTTCCCCGCTTATGAACCTGCGAGCCTGGCTTAGCCGAGTTCTCGCACAGGTTGACTGGTGCCAAATGCTGGCAGTTCAGCACTGTTGAATCAGGCAAAGTCAAGTCCGTGACCTCATTCGTCCCTTCGACGACGGAATTCTTGTCGGCCACATTGCGTTGTTTCCTTGTCGTCTGTCCTTTCGCTCTTCGATTGGCTGAGGTGAACACCGAGTTGTCGATACTGTCAGCAAGACCCGCGCGGATCGGATTGAGATCAATGTAGGCTGCACAGGCCAGAATCGCTGTATCATCCAGATTTTTGACGGCTTTGTAGCGAGCCTGCCAGAACTTGCCGACCTCTTCATCTTCCCGATTGGCACGCTGAGCGATGTGCTGGCACAGCAGTCGCATCCACCACGAAATATCACTGAGTCGGCGTCTGAGTTCCTCAACGCGTTTTTTGTCGTTGACCACTCGATTCATTTCAAATTCTGTTGGTTCAAGTGGCTGGCGATTTTTTCCACGTCGAGCCGGACACAGCATCAGCCAGCGACGAGCCACCTCTGCATCGTCCATCTGCTGAACGATGTCCGGACGAGCACGCAATTGCTGGTGAATATGGTTGTCGAGGATTGCGAAGGAGCAAATATCGATCGCGAAAAATTGAGCCTGATCGGCCAACTGCTGCTCAATCCAGAGTTTGCGGTGATCGTAGTTCTTCCTGCTGATCTTGTCGTAGCCCATCAGAAAGCAACGCCGAACGGTGCGACAAATCACATGCACGATAGCGATATCGGAGGTCGCGAAGATGTCTGCTCGAGCTAAACGCGGCATTGTCTTATTGTCCATGGGTGGAGTGTTATAACACACTGGGTGTAAAGTAGATTTTCATTCCTGTGAGGGTTTTGGCTATACACAAACCCGTGGGCTGAATGCATTTTTTCCTGGCCACAAAGTCGAGAGCCCAAAGTGCGGCACTAACGTCTCATCCCGCAGGTTACTTCAAATCGATACAGTCAGTATGGATGATGCAATTAGTTGCCTCGACGAAGGCGACTTTGTGATCAGTGACTGAGTGATTGCCATCTGGGTACGCGATGCTTGTTTCTAATTCAGCAGTTCCAAAGGACAGACTGGTGTGTCCCCGCGCTGCCTTCGTTAATGCGTGTGCGTGGCGTTTGTGCGTTGTCAGCCGTTCTCACCAACGTACCCAAAGCTGTGTCCCCAGATGCTTCGGAGGTGATCCGTGGTGTGTCCCCAAGTGCTTGAAGGGCGGTGGGGATTTGTGGCGAGTTGTCAGCGAGGGTGAGTCAGTGCGGGAAACTCCACAAGCACTTTCAGGGCTCCCCCAGTCCGATCACGGAATGTGTCAAAAGCCTGCTGTATGTGTTTCAGCGGGAAGCGATGCGTCAGGAGTGGGGAAAGGTTGATGCGATTTTCCCCAAGCCATTGCATGGCCAGTGGATAGGTGCGGGAAAAGTCCGGGTGCAGGCTGGTGATGATCTGAGCGTTTTTCCACATTGCCGAACGCAACGCAACCCCGTCGATCTTTTCCGGTGGCACTCCAAAAAACAGGATCGTTCCATAGTCATTGACCAGTTCGATTGCATCGTTCAGGGCATGAGCTTTGTGCCCCACGGCCTCAATGACGAATTCCGGGAACCGCCCGTCCAGAAGGTCTCGAATCTCTGCAATCACGTCCCGGCCACATCCACAAACGACATGGGTGGCTCCCATTTGGTGACTGGCTGCGAGGCGGCAACCCTCGGGGTCGATTCCGATGATCCGCTTCGCACCAAGGTTCCTGAGTGCGGCATTGAACATCTGACCAATTGGTCCCTGACCCAGAACCACAACGTCTCGATCAATCATGTTCGGCAGTTTCTTCAAGGCATGCAGCACTGTGCCAAGAGGTTGTGCCAGGAGGCAAAGTTCGTCACGCAGGCCCGGTCTGAGTGCGATCGCCTGATCTTCAGGCATGACAAACCGTTCCATCAGCCCCATCTGCCCGATTGGTACGGCCAGGACCCTTGTGCCAGGCTGCCATTTCCGGCCATTCGTGGCGACGATCGTGCCGACCATCTCATGCAGGCTCATTCCGACTGGCTGCGGATAGGCAATGGTGTGTCCCTCGAAATTGCCGTCAAAAAACGGAAGATCCGAGCCGCAGAGGCACGTCAGTTCCGGCTGAAACACGATTTGCCCGGGCTGCAGTTCTGCATCCGGAAGTTGGGGTTCCGGATGATTGAGAAGTTGTACGGTTCTGGGGGCTGTGAACTGACCTGCCAGCATAATAGTGTTCCTGTCTCAGCGGACTGCGCCGGCGATTCTGATCGTCAGCGGTACGCGGCAGGTTACTGATGTGGCTTGTCAGCTGGAAGTGCAGTGAGCGATTCGTCATGCCACGGAAGGCGCTCCCTGTGACTGTTTGCAGGGATTATAAGACTCCTGCTGATCCCGTAGACCCTGCGTTCAGCTGCAGGGCCGCAGCCCGGTCCGCCGACCGAAAAGTCTGCCTGTATTCGTTAATGGTCAATTCTGTGCTGGTTGGAATGATTGCTTTTCTCTGAATCCCAGTCTCGCAAGGTTCCGGTTGTTTTCCTGAAACGGGAATCTTGTTGGCTGACTTCGGCAAATGAGGCCGATTTCAGCTTGCAGAGCTGGTTTTTGTAGTGGAGGGCGGCCCGCCAGAGGCTTTGTCCCCAGGAAAAGCCCGCCAGTCGTGTTCACGGCCCATTCCACAACGAGGCCTGGGCATGCCCGGAGTGTCCCGGACCCGTAGATCTTCAACCTGCATGGGAAATTCACCAGTCCCATGCTGACCGCGCAGACAGGCAGATCTGATGAAGTCATTCTTTGAGCGACGTGACCGTTGGGGAAACAGCTTCGCCCTCTGGCTCCTGGGTGCGACTGCGTTTCTGCTGCCACTGGTCATGTTTTCGCTCAGCCAGATTCGCATGCACAATGATGTGATCGGATGGCTTCCACAGGATGACGAGCAATCACAAGTGCTCGCATGGTACCAGAACCTCTTTCCTGACGAAGATCGTGTGCTCGTTTCCTGGGACGGATGTTCATTGACGGACCCACGGCTGCAGGATTTTTCACGGAGACTGGAGGGAGCAAAGAGCGGTGATCTGCGCGAAGGCGGCTCGGTCTACGTTCAGGAGGTGACTGAGCCGACGGATCTGATACGTCGCATGCCCGAGGAAAAGATTCCCTTCAAAACGGCGCTGGAACGAACGCAGGGGTTGTTGACTGGCAAAGGCCCCGTCTGCCTCGCTCTGGCGGATTTCGCTCGCCCACACTCGCTGAGCGTGGCAGAGGCGGCCACCGCATTGGGGGCTGAAAAGTTCGGTATTACCGTCACAGCCCTGCAATGCCGACTTCCCGAGCCATCAAGCCGATTTCTGGAACGTGATGATGAGAAGGCGTGGGAACTGCATGACGCGCTGACTGAGTTCGTTGCTTCGCAGCGTCCGGCTGATCTGCAGCTGCAGTGGGACGGCATGCATGTGGATGCAGAGAAAACCGCCGCGTTTCTGAAGGCTGTTACCGAACTACGGGTCTCCGGATTGCAGGATGAACCGACGATCACGGACTCGTGGTTCGTCACCGGGGCCACTGCTGCTGCTTCGGTCAGTCTGAGTGCCGCCGGCCTGGAGGATCCCGTCGCGGCACTGGAGGCCATCCGTCGGGCTGCCGCGGAGTCAGGAATTCCTGAATCCGACCTTCACATGGGTGGAAGAACGGTTGCTGCGACGGCACTGAACACGGCTGTACGCCGCGCCGCATGGAATGATCAGGCAGCCGTCTGGATGTTCTGGCTGAAATCACCGCTGGCACTCGCGGCTGTTACCGGAATGGTGTGCAGTTGGTTGACACTGCGAAGTCTGCGTTTGTGCCTGTTGGTTCAGGGGGTGTCCCTGTTGTCGTCGGCAGCGGCTTGCGCTTTGATCGTGCCGTTCGGGGGCAGCATGAATATGGTCCTCGCCGTGATGCCAACACTCCTGCTGGTGATTACCGTCTCCGGGGCAATTCATCTCTGCAACTACTGGAAGAATTCGGGAATATCCTGTCCCGAGCAGTCGGTGACTCACGCTGTATCGCGTGCATGGACACCGTGCTTGCTGGCGGGAGCAACGACGGCGATCGGATTGGCTTCACTGATGGTCAGCGATCTTGTACCTGTACGTGAATTCGGGTTGTTCGCCTCACTCGGCTGCCTGATCTCCATGGCCTGCATTCTGTATGTGCTTCCCGCACTCATGCTGCAGTGGCCCGCTGTTCCGCCGAAGCCGCGCGAACAAAGCGCCAGTCGCTGGTACCTTGCCGGCATCTTCCTTGTACGTCGTTCAGGATTCAATCTGACATTTAATCTGCTGCTGACCATGGCAGCTGTCTCCGGACTGGTGTGGTTCCGTACGGAAACCAAGGCAATTCGATATTTTTCCAACGATTCCCGGGTCATGCAGGATTATGTTTTTCTGGAACAGAAACTGGCCGGGATCGTACCCGTGGACGCCATTGTTCGATTCAATGCCACTCAGCAGAAACTGATGCCGTTTGAAGACCGCATACAGGCTGTCATGAAACTGCAACAGGCGCTGGTTGATCATCCGGAGATTACGGGCGCCCTGTCACTCGCTTCATTTCTGGCGGCGGAATCTCCGGGTTCCGGCCAGGTTTCACGTACAGCACGCCTTCGTGAGAATCTGACTGAGCAGAAGATTCGTGAGGCACTTCAGGATCCCGCGAGCAGCAAGACCTCAGTGGCGTCCCTGATCGCGCTGCCCAACTCGACAATCGAGCTGCCGGGACCGGAAGGCAGAACTCTTCAAAAGGCTGGAGATGAAATCTGGAGAATCACCTGCCAGGCCAGCATTCTTTCAGACGTCGACTATCGAACTCTGACTGATGAACTGACAAAGATCACCGAGAAGGCACTCGCTAATCTGCCCGGCGGGCGACCTGAGAGTATTGTCACGGGACTGGTTCCCGTGTTTTTGAGGACGCAGGACGCCCTGCTCGAGAGCCTGATCAACAGCTTTGCTGTCGCGTTTTTACTGATTGGTGTCGTGATGGCCGTCCTGTTGAAAGACATCACCGCAGCGATGCTGGCGATGCTGCCGAATGTCATGCCGGTGGCTCTCGTGTTTGGATTGCTTGGCTGGCTGGGAATCCGCGTCGATGTGGGAACAATGATTACAGCGTCGGTGGCTCTTGGAATTGCCGTTGACGGAACGCTGCATCTGATTTCCTGCTTCCAGCAGCAATTGAAATCCGGAGTTGCTCGCGACGTTGCCGTGGCGAGGGCCATGGAGCATTGCGGTCCTGCGCTCTGGCAGACCAGCATCGCTGTTGGTGTTGGGATGTTGACGCTGTTTCCGGTTGAACTGCTGTTGATCAGCCGTTTCGGCTGGATCATGTGTGCACTGATTGTCGCTGCGTTGTGGGGCGACGCGGTCCTGCTGCCGTCGTTGCTGGCCGGGACCCTCGGAAACCTGCTGGAGAGGAAGATTCAGGTGTCCCGCCCCGCGACTGTCGCCGAGCAACACAGCATTCAGACCGAGTCGCTGGTTGCTGCCACCGTGGATGCCACTGTTCCGATTTCCGTACTGGATGCCGACGAGAAATCGACCGTTCCGCTGGCGGGACCTCACTATCGCCACCTGAGACTCGGGACCCCCGGTTCCCGGCCGGGAATTCGGGAATAGATCGGGCAGGAGGTGAACGGGTCCGTGTACGACGCCGGCGCACACAGGATGTTCTGAATTGACACCCTTTTAACTGCGCGAGGTTAATGAATTCAATCACTTGAGACTCTTCGTATTGGAACTCCCCGGGACGGATCTGGGCGAAGAGCCCGGAGGAGATGTTCAGGTAAGTGGACGGACGCTTCCTGAACGAATTCCTGTGAACACCGAACTGCTGGTCTATGATTGTGGCAGAGTCAACGCGATGATATTTCCGTAATCTGATATCAAATGTCCCGGAATGCCGGGACGCTTCCTCTGTTAGCAGGACCTGCTGTGGCTGATTACGTTGAACCGCTGGGTATGCGTATTCTGATTCGGAAGGATGAAGCCCGCCAGAAGACTCGGGGTGGGATTGTGCTCCCCGATAATTCGGAGATCCCCACAATCACTGGACGGGTGGTGGAAGTCAGTGTCCAGGTGGATCGAAACGAGGATTTCCCGATCAGAAAATACGACAAGGTGTTGTTTCACCCTCGGAATGCGATTCCGGTCGATTTTGAGGGAAACAATCTTCTGTTTGTTGTTCCGATTGAGGACGTAGTCGCTGTTTTCCGGCGCGAAACCACACGCAAAGGCCGGGCACGGCCTGTGGAGCCTGACGATGAAGCCGAGTGAGAAACTCCGTCCACCGGCGAACACCGAACCACCGCGGAGGGACACGAACCGTCGGTGTCCGCACAGTTGTGCGGCCCTCGCATGACACTGCCGGCACAGGCCGGGCTGAGGCCTCGGCAAAGAAACGCGACCAGGCCGCTGCTGAAATCGGGGAAAGCGTGGCTGATTGAGAAATAGACGGCCGAACTCCCCCGCCGGTCGGGGGCCGTTGGAGAATGATGCCTCGCGCTGCCTTTGTTGAAGGTGGGAAATCCGGAGCCGGGCAGCATGTGGGACCTGCAACTGGCATTCTCTCCGGCTTGCGTGGGTGTTGTAAAACGGCTTTTATCGGTTTCCTTACGTCAGCGACTGTTAAACTCACCCAGGCCCGATTTTCCCGAATTGAGTGAGTTCCGTCCGAAATACTGTGGATTTCCGCATTCGCTGGCTTCACGGTATTGGGATCCCCGCACATGCTACGGAAGATGGTTTATCGGGTGAATCCAGAGTGACGAAGCGTACAGGCAGCGGATCGGCTGCATTGTTTAAACTGGCGGCGCTCGCCAGGCCGCAACCGATGGTTCCTGGGTGGCCCAGCAGGGAATGAGGGGCAATCGCGGCGACATCGAGGCCGCGAAGCACGCGTGAAAACGAGAAAAAAACATGATCCAGCGATTTCTGAAGAACTACCTGCCTCGACACCGAAATCGCTGGAATCAGCGTCTGCATATCCTTGGAGTCCCGTTGACATTTGTGGTTCCAGTGGTCCTTGCAGTCCGCGGACTTGAATGGTACTGGCCAGTTGGCTGCTTTTTTTGCGGATATCTTCTTCAGTTTGCGGGTCACGTGTTTGAGAGAAACGACGCAGGAGAGGTGATCTTTCTCAAAAAGTTGCTTGGAATGCCTTATACCGAGTATGGTCCTGAGTCCGAATGTTCAAGCAACTCCGATTGTCGCGACGATAGCACGTCTAACTGAGTTGAGGATTGCAAGGGTTTACCCACGAGGAAAACCCTGCAGTCTCATTCTGGATGCCTGCACGGTGAATCCAGACGCTCAGCACGGGTTTCAATGGCCGCTTGCCATTCATTCCGGATTTTTCCCGGATTGAGGGGTAGGCGGAAGAATCTGCGACAGGACGTAGCATGAGCCGTCTTACTGACTGCCTTCGACAATTCTTCTGTTCTCTCTCCGCGGAACGGATTCAGTGTACTCATAAGCGAGCGTCGCGCATCGCACCGAGCCGGGCCGCCAGATGTGCGCAAGTCCTTCTGCTCGCCCCGATTGTCATTAGTGGTTGTTCTGTCACAGCGAAGAAATCGCTGGAAGATCTGCAGTACGCCGACGGTGAGAAAGCAATCCATTACTTCAAGGCTAACAACACGGCAATTGAGCATCCACTGCTGGATAATCAAACTGCAGAAGCTGTTCAGGCCACAGATGCCCCCCGCAGCCTCGAACGACGTGTTGACGATGACGTACGCGAGTTTTCTCTCGACGAAGCCATACGGACCGCCCTGTCCAGCAACAAGGTGGTAGAGTCCAGTGCGCTCGGCGGTGTCGGCGCAACACGAGTTCTGTCTGCACCGGACGGCATCAGTTCTGTCTACGACTCAGCCATCCAGGAGACCGGCGTTTTGTTTGGTCGTCGTGGTCTGGAAGCCGCGTTGTCTGATTTTGACACGCGCTGGAACACGTCAATGAACTGGGGCAGGGACACACGAATCACGCACCAGACGGCGCCGTTCGCTCCTTCAAGTGAAACGGCGGCGTTCAGGACCGGATTGGACAAGGCGCTGGCCAGTGGTGGTAGCGTCGGCGTATTTCACTCGTGGGATTATCTTGGGAACACGTTCGGCAGCCCGCTGTACAACTCGTCCTACACCGGTACGCTGGGAGCGCAGGTTCGCCAGCCATTGCTGGCCGGAGCAGGGACTTCGTTCACGCGTGTCGCCGGCCCTGTGCGGCCGGGTTTCGGCGCGATTGCCGGGGTCAGCCAGGGCGTGGTCATTGCCAGAATTAATCAGGACATCACGCTGGCGGACTTCGAAATTGCCGTGCGGAACGGTCTGCGCGACATCGAAAATGCCTACTGGGATCTTTACCTCGCCTATCGTATTTATGACACGACTGTGGCAACTCATCAGAGTGCCTTCCAGACGTGGCGAGAAGCCCGTACCAAGGTTGAGGTCGGGACACTGAAACTGGCGGACGAACTACAGGCACGAGATCGTTTCTATGAAACACGATCTCAACTGCAGCTGGCGCTGAATGCGGTTTACAACGCCGAGGCGAGTCTGCGACGGATGATTGCGATGCCGATGAATGACGGCACAGTACTGCGACCATCGACCGAGCCCGCTCGCGCGGAGCTGAAGCCGGATTGGGAAACCTGCATCAACGATGGTTTGACCAAACGTGTTGAATTGCGGCGTCAGAAGTGGCAGATTCGCAGTCTGCAACTGCAGCTTGATGCCGCTCGAAGTCTGGTGCGACCGCAGCTGGATGCCGTTGGATCGTACGCCGTCAACGGATTCGGAGATCAGTTGATTTCCCAGAATGGCAGCAGTGGTTACGGCTCCATGACCGGCGAAGACCTCGATTCGTGGTCGATGGGTGTGGAAATGTCGATGCCGATTGGTCTGCGTCAGTCTCGAAGTCAGGCAAGGAACTATGAGCTGCAGTTGGCGAAAGCCAATGCCGTGCTGTCGGCACAGGAACGCAGCATCGCCCACGATATCGCGATTTCCATTCAGGATGTTGCGGCTGCCTGGGCAGCTGCTGAATCCAATTACAATCGGGTTCAGGCGGCTGAAAAGCGAGTTGAGCTGCTGCAGGCAGAACGCGAAGTGGGCACCACGACTCTGGACCTTGTACTGCGGGCTCAGGCCAGCCTTGCCGAAGCTGAAGCGGCCTACTACCGACAGGTGATCAATTACAACAAAGCCATCACATCGCTGAACCTTGCCACCGGCAATCTGCTGGATTCGAATGGAGTCCAGCTGGCTGAAGGGGCGTGGGATGCGGAAGCCTTTGGCGACGCTCGCCTTCGTGCAAATGCTCGCACACATGGTGTGGACAATCCGAACATTCATGCGGAACCGCGTGAATTTGCATCACGAGTCAACGTGGGGACGGTCGAAAGACGCCCACCGGTCAGCAAACCGGCAGGGCCTCTGAACCCGACTCCTGCAGGGCCCGGCGGTGGTAGTGTTCCGCCCGCGGCTGTGCCGCCAGAGAACGATCTGGCGCCGGCCGACGTGGTCAAATGAGGCGTCCCATAACGCAAACCATAACGAGGCTCGCGGAGATTCAATCCACAAATGGAGTCAGCCAGGTGATCTTTGGCTGACAGAAATCGAGGTTCAACGACCGGTGTGGCCCGTCCCCCGGCACCGTGAAGGAGTCGTACGGCAGAAATGGTCAGAATTCTGCTTTGCGGTTTGAAGATTCCTGCTCTCTGCGGGGCTCTTCAAACATCCGGGAACTCTCATTCCTGGAGTTTTTCCTTCCCGGTGCCGGGGGATGTTTGCTGCTGGCAATGACTTCGGTCCTGAAACTCCGGGTTTTTCCGACACTGTCCCGCTACGCTGCTTGAAGTCTGGTGTGTCCCCGAAGTGAGGGTTCGCTGCGCCGCTCGCGTTTTGGTGTCTCCCCGAACTCCAGTTCGGGAACTCTCATTCCAGGAGTTTTTCCTTCCCGATGCCGGGGGATGTTTGCTGCTGGCAATGACTTCGGTCCTGAAACTCCGGGTTTTTCCGACACTGTCCCGCTGCGCCGCTTGCGTTGTGGTGTGTCCCCAAAGTCTGTGTGAAGGGGGCTGGAGTGTCCCCGTATTGAGATGTGATGTGTCCCCGAAGTCATGTGCCAACATCCGGGAACTCTCATTCCCGGAGTTTTTCCTTCCCGGTGCCGGGGGATGTTTGCTGCTGGCAACGACTTCGGTCCTGAAACTCCGGGTTTTTCCGACACTTTCCCGCTGCGCCGCTTGAAGACTGGTGTGTCCCCGAAGTGAGGTTTCGCTGCGCCGCTCGACGTTTGGTGTGTCCCCAAAGTCTGTGTGTGGTGTGTCCCCGAGTTCAGACGCTTCCTGAGTCTGCTATGAGTTTTTCCGCTTTTCGTTGGGAAAAAGCTTGAATTTCGTGAGGAAGCGGTTCAGGGAGCTTCGCGAAAACTTGCCTGATGCTGCGAATGACATATCATAAAGGCGGCAATCGTGTTAGAGGCGGCGGACTGTGTTTTTGAGTGCTTTTTTGCACCGGACGGTCAGACGCGGGACAATGTCCC
>JBDKIW010000009.1:0-22479 GCA_039796955.1 Planctomycetota bacterium | reverse complement strand
CATTTCGAGCTCTCCCTGTAACGTTGCATCACCACAAACCGGCTTTCCCGGAAGACAAGCTACCGGGATTTTCCTGCAGGGATTGTCAGTCCACCCGACATTCCTGCCCCAAATTCCTCCGCATTCCCGAAGTCCCCAATGGCAACCACTGCGGATTTTCATTACAAGAAGTCGGTGGCCTGTTGTCGCGCCGCCTGAGTCCCTACGCTCAGACCTTCTCTCCATTTTCAGCCTGAGACTGCAATGAGCGAGTACAATCCCTTTCAGGCTCCACCAGGGTTCGAGGAAACTCCGGCTGCCGAATTCGTCCCGAACAACGATTATCCGGGAATCGGACGACTGGCGTATTTCGGCCTGTCCCTGCTGTTCAACATCGTTTTCCAGGTGCTGTTTTATATCGTCGATCAAGCTGGACTCATCAAAACCCCGGAATCCGCCATCGTTGTTGGTGGCGGGATCATCCTGCTGAGCTTCATCTGCTCCGTCACCATCGTCGTACTCCGTCTTCAGAACATGGGTATGAATGGCTTCTGGGTCCTCGGACTGATCGTTCCCATCCTGAACCTTGTGATCGCCGTCCGACTGATTGCCGCTCCCGCAGGCTATGCTGATCACAGGCAACTGGATACCCCCGGAAAGATCCTCGTCGGACTGATGATCGGGTTGATGGTCGCCGGATTGATGCTGGTGTTCCTCGTCGCGTAGGGCCACCAAAGTCACCCGTGTTCTCTGATTACGCACACGTCAGGCCTGCAAACCATGGGCACGCCGCCGTTCGCCGCTGGAGTACCGGCGCTTCCGGCAGCGTGTCCCCGGTGCTGCATTCCCGGGATCTCCATCGGAATCCCGGTGTAATTCTCCGGTGACCCGGTTGAGAATCCTGTGAACCCTGCGCAGAATTCCCTGATGCAGCACCCCTACGCCGACATCCCCGAACTTGCCCAGACCGGTCACGCGATCGGTCTTTTGCGCATTCCCGTGGAACAGGACGTCCCTTTCACACCACGCGTCCGGGCCATCGTTGATTCGCCCCAGTTCCAGCGTCTTCGACAGATCACGCAGCTGGCGCTCGCGTCCCGCGTGTATCCCGGAGCAACTCATACACGTTTCGAACACGCACTGGGGGTCTACGACAATGCACTTCGCTATCTGTGGCAACTGGGACGTGATCCCCGTTTTGTGCAGACCGTCTCCGTCTATGACGCTGAAGTGCTGATCGTAGCCGCTCTGCTGCATGACATCGGACACTGGCCCTTCTGCCATCCGATCGAAGACATGGCGCTGCCGAACATGCCCCCGCATGAAGTGTTCGCCCGCGAATTCCTGGGCCCCGACACCGAATTGGGCAGGGTCCTGACGTCGGTCTGGAAGCTGGACCCCAATGACGTTCTCGATGTCCTCGTGGCCCGCAGCAACAGTCCCTCCAGCCGCCTGCGGCGGTCCATCCTGTCCGGCCCGATTGACATCGACAAGATGGACTATCTCGTCCGTGACAGCCAGCACTGCGGCGTTCCGTATGGACGCCATTTCGATCGTAATCGACTGATGAATTCCCTGATCGTCAATGAAGCCGGTGACGGTCTGGCGATTACTTCCAAGGGAAAAACGGCGGCAGAAATGATGGTCTTCGCTCGTTACGTGATGTTCACCGAGGTCTACTGGCATCACGCCGTCCGCAGCGCGACCACCATGTTCGCCCGCGCTTTTTTTGAACTCCTGCCGCGACTTCAGCCAGCAACCTTATTTCGAATGACAGAACCGGAACTGATTCGAACTCTGAAGACCGCTGCCGACGGCACAGACGTGGCCCTCCTGACCGAAGGGCTGTTCGGAAATCATCGTGCTCTGTTCAAACGTCTGGCCGAATACAGCATCTTTCAGGAAGAACCCCTGTATCGCGCTCTGCGACAGAAATCCTGTGCAGAACTCGTTCGCTGCTCCCAACAACTGTGCGGGCGACTGTCAGAACTGCTGAATCGCCCGATCGGACGCCTGGATATTCTGATTGACGCGCCTCCACAGCATCGCGAAGTCGAGTTCCGTGTCGAAATCCACTCCCCGTCAGAAAATCGTTATCGGCCACTGCGCGAAGTCTCACCCATCGTGGACTCAATGGCCAGAACTCAATTCGATGACTGCGTCAAAAAGGTACGCCTGTTCGCTCGACAGGACCTGAGGGACGAACTCCGGCAACGCCTGTCCCCGACACAACTGAATTCCGTGATGCACGAACTGCTGTAGGCCGAAAAAAGGGGTCAGGAACCAATAGTGCGGAGCACCCTTCGGGCCATTTGGCTATTGGTTCCTGACCCCTTTTTTCGGCCTTCAAATCAATTTCGGCTCAGGTGGAACTTCGCCCTCCCGAAACACGACGTCCATGCTGCGGCTCAGGTGAAACTTCGCCCTCCACACGGACATGGAGGGCGATGGCTCCGGTACATCAGACAAACAGTTCCGGGATCAGTTTTCCATCCCGGACAATCATGACCGGACGTCCTGTGGATGTGTGGTACTCAAACGTATGATCAATCCCCATCGTGTGGTAGAAGCTGGCCGCGACGTCATCAGGTGAAAAGCCTTCGTGCTTTGGCATACTTGCCGTCTCATCACTTTCACCAAGCACCTGACCACCCCGAATGCCACCTCCGCCCAGAATCATGAACATGTTACGTGGATAGTGATCTCGCCCCACTCGTTCCTGATTAATCTTCGGCGTGCGACCAAATTCTCCGGTCACATACACGACGGTGGATTCCAGCAGTCCTCGCGCCGCCAACCCGTTGAACAACCCGGACAAGGCCTCATCCAGCGCCGGCAACTGCCGTGTCTTCAGCGTCGTCCAGTTGTCTCGATGAGTGTCCCAGCCGCCATTGGTGACCGTCACAAATCGCACGCCATTTTCCACCAGTCGCAAGGCCAGCAGGCAACTGGCCCCCAGCTGCGACGCACCAAACATCCCGGCAAACTCCGGTGATTCCCGACTGATGTCAAAGGCTTCACGCGCTTTCGTGGAGGTAATCACGGTGTGTGCCTGTCGCCCGAACTCATCCATCCCATCCAGTAACTGACTGTCCTTTTCCACGTCACTGAAGGTGCGGTCCAGCTGATTCAGCAGCCCGCGACGACGCTCCAGATCGTCCACCGTCAGCCCACCAGACATCGTGATTCCCCGCACCTTATACGGTTGCCCGATCTGTGGCGCCGAGGTGGTGTTCATCGGAGCGTACTTCACACCCAGATATCCCGGGCGCTGCGCACTGTTCGGAATGGCCACAAACGGCGGCAATTCAGGAACACCCGGTCGCTCCTTCGTGATCACAGCTCCATAGCCCGGAAACTCCAGCGATGGCAGCGGACGGTTTCCCGTATTGACGTACTTCGTGCCCAGTTCGTGCGCTGCAACAGAGTGCGAGACGCCACGCAGCAGAGTGAACTTGTCCATGCAGCCGGCAATCTTCGGCAAATGCTCGGAAATCATCACTCCCGGAAGGCAGGTCTGGATCGGCTGAAATTCCCCGCGGTACTCCGCAGGTGCGTCCGGCTTCAGGTCAAACGTGTCCATGTGCGATGGACCGCCGTTGAGATTCACAAAAATCGCCGCTTTTCCCTTCGCATTCGGATTCACTGCGCTGGCCGCTGCCAATTGGGAGTAACTGGCCAGTGTCAGCCCGGTGGCTCCAAAAACACCAGCCCTCAGCACTTCCCGTCGACCCACTCCGTCACAATTCTGAAAGAATGCCATGATCAGCCTCCAAAGGAAAAAGCAGGACCGTCTGTCCCGTTCGATTTGCAGAATCAGCAACTCAACCACCAGCCACTGTCCATGATGCCCGTCTTCAAACCGGCACCCCGGACTTCAGTGATTGACCATAAATTCACGAGTATTCATCAGTGCCCAGAGTACAGCCCGGATCCCTTCGACCGGATCTCCGGATTCTGTCATAAAGGTGCTGGCCGTCTGCAGCTCGTCCGCTGTCGGCAGACGCGACAGACTTCTGAGATAAGCATCCGTGATGATCTCTTCCGTCTTCAGATTGACCTTCGCCGGCGGCGTTTCGGCAACGTCGGAAACAACGTCCCCCTCCGGCTCGTCCTGTGTTTCCACGCCCAGCGCTCGCGCCTGCTCACGCAGTCTTCGCAACTGACCTTTCAGAACCGCAATCTGCCTGTCAGCCCCGTTCTTCTGAGCCTCTGTCAGTCGCTCTCGAATCCGCTGCACCTGAGCTTCAAAGCGGGCCTTTGCCTGCGCTTTTTGCTGAGCACCGCCGCCATCAGGCACCGATCGCGGCTGGAAGTTCAGTTGATTCTGCTCAGCCACTTCACGCAGCCAGCCATCGCCGGCATCCAGCAGCGAAAGGACCTGAGCATCATTCCGCACAAAGATGGTCTGCAGCAGACTGGGCTCTTCCGTCCGATCGCAGTCACAATTGCTCTCACGGATCGATCGCCCAAACACCGTCAACGCGTAATCCGCCGGATTGCGACCACGCTGACGAAGCCCGGATCCCGGAATCGACAGCGCCCGCTTTTCAAGGCTGGTCACAAACTCCGCATTTTTCGGCGTGTTTAATGTCGCCTGAACCATAATGTCGTAAGCCACTTCCGCCGGCAGTCTGCGAGGCACCGCGCGACTGAAATTCCGCTCATCCAGTCGATTGGTCGAATTCGGAATCCAGCTCAACTGATACGTGCGACTGTTCAGAATCTCCCGATGCAGCCACTTCATATCAAACCCGTGTTCAATAAACCCTTTCGCCAGGTAGTCCAGCAACGGGGCATTGACCGGTGGATTTGCCAGATTCAGATCATCCGCAGGCTGCACAATTCCAGCGTTGAAATACGATGCCCAGACTCGGTTCACAAACGCCTTCGCAAACAGTGGGTTGTCTGCAGACCGCAGCCAGTCCATCAACGGCCGACGGATATCCTCATGCTGCGACAGATCCACCACCGGTCCCGCGAGGATTTTCCCTGTGGCCGGAATCGGTGAATTACCACGACGCGCATTGGCACGTCGCGCCGGCGCGGCTTTCACCGTATACACCTCCGCCAGCGGAATCGTTGCCCCCTTCTGCACCTGCTCCGCCAGAACACGCCGCAGGTCATTTCCCTTCAATCCGGATGTCCCCTCAAAACCGGCCACCATACTGTCATATTCCGCTTTGGCGTCCGGACGAGTATTCTGTCGGCCAACCGTACCGCGGAAGAATCCCTCAAACTGTCGGAAGTCATCCTGAGTCCACTGGTCAAACGGATGCTTATGACACTGAGCACACTGAATGCGCGTTCCCAGGAAGGTATAGGCAAACGCAATCACCCGATCCTCTGACGTCTGGAAATTCTGACGCGACCAGAAATGCGCCAGCCCCTGCCGCTCTGCATAACCCGCCGCGCCCGGTCCATCTTTGTGATACAGCTTTGAGACACTGCTGCAGTAGTCAGCGTAGGACTCCCCCTCATTGCGACTGACCGCCAGTACGATGCCCTCCACCAACTGGTCATACGGCACATTGTCTCGGACGCGTTTTTCAATCCACGCGTACCACTGCTTTGAGGCTTCGGCTGCCACCGGCGTGACGTTGTTCAGCTTGTCGTCACTGTTCCCCGTGAAGTCGCACAGCTTTGTCGTCCACCATGCCACATAGCCCGGTCGTTCCAGCAGCTCATCAATCTTTCGACTGCGCTTGTCCGGAGACTGGTCCGCCAGAAACTCACGCACTTCTGCAGGAGTCGGCAGTGTGCCGGTCACATCCAGACTGGCTCGACGCAGGAATTCCGCATCACTGCACAACTCCGATTGCACAACGCCGATCTTCTTCAACTTCTGCACCACCAACTCGTCCACTTTGGTGGGGACGGCAACCTGCGGATAGTTCTCGCCAAACTGAGCCGTCACAGGACGCAGCACCGGAATCGGCACCACCGCACTGTCATAAAAGGCCACCACATGCGTGTCCCCCGGAGCTCCGGCTGTGACCAGTCCCTCCTGACTGATGTCCGCGATCTGATCGTCATTGGTCTGAAACCGACACAGTGTCGTCACGTCTTCGCGACTGCCATCGGACCAGACCGCAATCGCCTGCAAGGGCTGCTGCTGACCATCAGCCGTAAACAGAATTTCTGCAGGCGTGACTTCCAGCCGCGTCAGCGTTGCCGGATTCTCTACTCGCCCAGACGCCCCCGACTGAACCCAGCGATGCATCAGATGGGATTCCCACGAACCGGGTTTGATCCGCTGCCCACCTTCATGCTGTATCTGCATCAGCGCCTTCTGCAGAATCAGGCTGTCAGCCGCAACTTCCGGATCTACCCGCCCATACAGCTCATCATGGTCATTCTGAAAGTCGTATCCAAACAGAGACAAGCGGAAGCCGCCACGCCCCTGAAAAGAACCATGACAGGCGCGACCATTGCAACCCAGCTTGCCCAGCAACGGAACGATGTGCCGCTGGAAATCCGGAACTTCTGTCGTCTCCGCTGCCGCAAAACGGGCAGCCGCCGAGGCTGCCACTGCGGTGGAGTCCTGAGCCTTAGCCGAGGATGCCCATACCAGACAGACACACCCGGCCAGACTGATCAGCCGCTTCCATATGCTTCTGTGCATTGTTCCGTGCCTTTTTCTCAATTCCTGATCCGGCATCCAGCCACTGCCATCTCCCGAAGTCGCTTTCCGCGAAACGGAGAGACCACTGTCACTGCTGACCCGGCACTCTGTTCAACGACTTTTCATTTCTGATTCTATCCACACGCCCCCAATCGACTCCAGCCTGACCAGCTTGAGTCCGGACTACGATGGTGGCGTCACCTCAGTCACCGGTGGCACAGCGTCCGCTGCTTTCCCGGGTGCTGCTTTCCCGGGTGCTGCTTTCCCGGGTGCTGCTTTGCCGGGTGCCGCTTTGGGTGCACCTGGAGTCGTCTTCCCGGGGCGACCTGCCGCATTCACCGGCCGAACGGCCGCCCTGGCTCGACGCGACAACTGTTCCCATTCCGTCGCGACTCGCACGTCTTCTGCTTCCGAAAATGTGGCCAGTTGTTCGTCCATTCGTTTCAATTGCTCTTCCAGCTTCGCGCGGTCTGCACTCAACTGACTGGACTTCATCCGCTGACGCTCGGCAATCAGTCCGCGAATCTCCAGTTCAAGCCCGGAGTCCGCTGTGCGCGCCCAGCGAGCCATCAGGACGCGGATCTGGGAATCCAGTTTCCACGCCTTCAGCTGCGTTTCGTACCGCGCCGGATTCTTCTCCTGCAGACGCTGAATCGCCTGCGTCTGCTGGACCAACTCTCGAACCGCCCGCTCAAACTCGACCGATCTGGATTTCTTCAACTGCATCAACAAATGCGCCAACTCGGGATGATGCTCTGCCACAAACCGCAGAGCCTCCGTGCGATCTGCAGCGGACAGTTCCGTCCGCGCCACCACCTTTGGTGAACTCTTACTTCCCGAATCCGCTGTCCCCGCAGCGCTCGCTGTGCCACGATCTCCCGCGCCCTGCAGAGGCTCGCCCGCCCCCGGGGGATCCAGCGGCGAACCCAGGGCAATCTGAGCACTCAACAGCACCAGACAGCACGGCTCGATCATTCTTGTCCAAATCATTCGCTTCATTTTCGTCAGCTTGTCCCGCCTGGTTGTCCCGTGGAATGTCCGCTATGCCCGGAATCCGTCAACAATGACTGCGCCCGCCTCAAAAAACCGCCTCGTCCTCATCTTCGACTGCCGCGCCAGACTCTTCCGACTGCTCGTCCAGATCCACCGCCGTGATTAACCAGTCAGGATTTTCCGGCATGGTGATACGATCTTCACCATCCCCTTCCCAGTCCGCGTCCCGCCCAATCTCAGGCTCCCACTGACCAAGAATATCCGACAACGCCACCGCATCCTGCAAAACGTCCGCCGCAGGCTGCTGAAAACTGCCTGGTGTCGGCAGGGCGGCAAACAGCAAACCCAAAGCCGCGAGGGCACTGAACACCGCCGCTTTCCGCGATATCGACGAAATCCCCGAAGCCGACGAACAGGACGCCACCGGCGAACTTAACACAATCGACGCACAGCCATGCGCCTGAACACCCACCGCCGGTACAGAAACATCCGGGAAGGCCGCTCGCGTCGCCTGCAACAGACGCCCCCCCAGCACCAGCTCGTCACACAGAGCCTCGTCCAATTCCAGCTGCTGCTCGTATCGCAGACATTCCTCCAGCGACAGCTCACCCAGCAAATACATACTGGTCTGCCACGCTCGCTGCTCAGCACTCTGATCGGCCATCAACATCTTTCAGACCCGCCACTTCAAAAATCCATCAGCTTCCCGGCATTAGTCCTGCAGCAGTTTCTGCAGAGCCCGATCTTCACGCAACTTCACGACACCCCGACGCATCCACGTCAGGACGGTACCAAGCGGTACCTTCATGTCGGCCGCAATCTCCGCAAACGACATTTCCAGATACACCCGACGACGAATCACTTCCCGCTGGTCCACCGGCAACAACTCCAGAGACGCCCGGAGCGCCACCCGAAGCTCTTCCCGAATCAACTGCTGGTCCATTGGCAGCTCGCGATAATCCATCCCGGATCGCTGCCCCAGGGCCACGCCCTCCGTTAACTCAGTCGAACTCGGCAGCCGGCTGCGTTCCCGAAGTATCGCCCGCGCCTCATTCAAGGCAATCCGAAACAACCAGCCACGAATCGTGCCCAGCCGCACAGACCCCGCCGATTCAATCGCTCGAACTACCGTCTTCTGCCACGCATCTTCAGCAAGGTGCCTGTCACGCAGCATTCCTCGCAGAAAATCCCCCACCTCCCCAGCCAGACTGACACAAGCCTGCTCTACAGTACTACGCTGAGTGCCAGGATCGGACGACGCCAATGGGGTGCCGGGGGAAGAATTTTCCGCGTTCTGCTCCAACAAACACACTCCTCTATTAACCCTGTTTCGATGCGGTTCAGGGCTGCATTATTTCAGAATTATGGTGGAGGATGGCAGATTTCCGGGGAAATCTCGGCATCCGCCCGCCTTTCTACCGCGACCAACGATACCCGCCCAGCCCAAAAACAACCCCCACGACCCACACAACCGGCACCGCCCCCGAAATCACCGCATTCACCACATCCGAATTTTCGCCGTCATGATCGGAAAGATCGCAATAGTGGTGAATTTCAATCAAATTTCGATACCATCCGGGATGTTCTGTTGGTTTTCTGGTGGCATCCGCGTCCGATATCGAAAGTGCAGTGCGTCGGTTAGTGCGCGCACGGTACGGTTCGACTGTTGCTGAATCTCTTCTGGCTGCGTCTGTCGGGATCGAAAGATGGCATCTCATTCTGGTCTTCGCCAATTATTTCGAAGTGTACTTCTGGGCGCAGAACGCCGCCGCCGGGCCGCCGCTGCTCCCCGAATGGCGGTGGAACTGCTGGAGTTCCGTACGCTCCTGACAAATCCGCTGACAGCGATCCCCAGGCTGAACAGTCTGCCCGGGGCCCCCGTGACCATCTATCTGGATTTCGATGGCCACACGGAAACTCAGAACTGGCCGAATTCCCGTACTGACAATCAGTCGGGACCGGTTGTTACCCCAGTGTTCGATATCGACAACGATTTCACCACGTTCAGCGATACCGAACTCGAAATGATCGAAGAAACCTGGTACCGCGTCGCAGAAGACTTCATGCCGCTGCGCGTCAACGTGACTACCGTTGACCCCGGCACCTACAACGATTTCGAAACCATGCTGGTTTCCATCGGCGGTAACGGATCATGGATCGGTAGCCCGGGTGGGATCGCTTATCTCGGTGCGTTCAATAACGGCACAGTCAACACCTGCTACGTCTTTTCTGACAACGTCGGAAAGGGTGGTGTCGACCATGTCAAAGGGATGGCCATGGCAGCGTCCCACGAAGTCGGCCACACCATGGACCTGCTGCACCACAGCGTCTATGACGCCGGTGGCAACAAGACCGCCGAATACGACAGCGGTCGCCCCGATGTTGGTCCGCTGATGGGTGCCCCTTATGGATCGATGCGTGAAATCTGGGTCTCCGCTCCGGATTCCAACGGCGTCAACAGTATTCAGGATGACTTTCAGGTCCTGACCTCGACACGCAATCGCACTGTGGCGTTTCGGGCCGATGACCATGGGAACACCATTGCCACAGCAACGCCACTGCTGGTATCCAGCCCCGATATCCTGCTGAACGGCGTGCTCGGCCAGAACGATGATATCGATGTCTTCCGCTTCGAAACCGACTCCGGAGACATCTCCTTCTCTGTGACCGGTCTGAATCTGCGAGCCATCTACGGTAACAACAACCTGACCTACGGAACAAACGCCGACCTGGTGCTGGAACTGCGGGACAGCAACGGAAACCTGATCGTTCGTGATGACCCCGCGACCAGCCTGTTCGCTTCTGTTTCCGCTAACGTCACCCAGGGCGTCTACTACGTTCTCGTATCATCCACCGGTCAGTATGGTGCCATTGGTCAGTACACTCTGGCCGGTACCGTGATTCCGCTGCCGTCCGTTCCCGTGATGCTGTCCCCCACAGGTGTCCAGTCAGATCCTCTGCCCGTCTTCACGTGGTCCGCAGCCGGCAACACCGCCAGCTATACCCTGGAAGTCGATCGCTACAACACGCTGACAAAATCCTGGGTGAATTATCTCACGACATCCGTGACGACCAACAGCTTCACAGCCGCAAAGCAGTTTGAGCAGCTGGATTACCGCGCCCGTGTTCGCTCAGTGGGCAATATCAATGGCCAGCTGTCCGCATGGAGCAACTACGTCAATTTCACGATCGATGTTCCCGCTCCCGGGACACCCACGCTGCTCAAGCCACTGGGAGACATCGCCAATTCCTTCCCGGAATTCGAATGGACGACCTCACAAAACGCAGCCACCTACTGGCTGTGGGTGCAGAACAGCTCAACCGGCGAACGCGTCATCTACCGCACCAATTTCAACGGCACGAAATACACCCATTTCAATGCCCTGAAGGATGGTCTCTACACTGTCTGGGTACGAGCCGCCAATGCTGTGGGTGAATTGAGCCCCTGGAGCCGTCCTGTCCAGTTCAACCTCGTTGCCCCGTCGCCGACAGCTCCCACGCTGCTGTCGCCGTCCAGCCTCACGTCCAGTACCAACCCACGCTTCACCTGGACGGCAGTCGATGGCGCCGCAACGTATGACCTCTGGGTCAACAATCTGACGACCGGGCAGAATCAGTACCTCCGTAAGTCCGATCTCCCCGGAAGCCAGACCTTTTTTGATCCTACGGTGTTCACTCAGGGCATCTACGTCGCATGGCTCCGCGCTGCGAATGCCAATGGCAAGTACGGACCATGGAGCCCAGCTCTCCGCTTCACAGTGGATATCCTGCCTCCAGCCGCCCCGGTCGTCAAAGGTCCCGTGGGACTGAATGACAGCAAGGTGGTCGCCACTGTGTTCCCCACCTTCACATGGACCGCCGTGGATCGTGCTGTCCGTTACGAACTGTGGGTCAACAACATGACCACCGGCCAGTATCGAATCATTCACAAAACCGATCTGACGACCAACTCCTACACGGCCGTGGAAAAACTGACACAGGGCGAGTACCGTGTCTGGGCTCGCGCGTTCAACTCCGCCGGTGAAGCGGGTGAGTACAGCGCGATGTACACGTTCACTCTCGACGAACCAACACCGGTGATCCCGAAAATCATCGCTCCGGTCGCTAACCCGGCTGGTTCCGTTGATGACGCAAACCCAACGTTCGTCTGGACCTCCGTGCCCGACGCGCCGTTCTACCAGATTCAGATCAGCGAAGTGAATCCAACAACCGGCCGCCTGACTCAGGTCATCCTGCAGGATGGTCTGACCACCAAATCCTTCACAGTGCCCTTCGCACAGCGACTGAAGGAAACCACGTACATCGCTCGCGTCCGCGGATACAACAATTCCAATGAATTCAGCAGCTGGAGCGAGAACTACAACTTCCGGATTGACGTGCCCGATCCGCTGACCCCGGCCATCACCGGACCCGGCGGAACAATCAACGACAGCACTCCGGTCTTCTCGTGGACACACGACAAAGCCTCCTTCCGTTACGAAATTCTGCTCCGTGACCTGGAACGCAATGAAACCATCGTGCTGCAGGTCAACAGCTTCCAGCTCAACCCGGCAGGGACCGAAGCCTACTACACGCTGCCCAATGACAAGGCCCTGAGCAACGGGACTTACCGCTTCTGGGTGCGAGGCTTCAATTCCATGGGCACAGCCGGTGCATGGAGTGATGCTCGCGTCTTCGTCATCTCGGTGACACAGAATGGTCAGCCTCTGAAGGCAAAAACGCTGGACGCACTGTCGGCTGATGCTCTGCTGGCGGCGTTGCTTCCCGGCACGTCACAGAAACCAGCCCGCGCAACTGCTCGCCCACAACAGGATCCTCTGCCCGTTGATCTCCCAGCCGCTGTGAACCAGCAGCCCGCGGAAATCGTTGTCGCCGCATCGGCAACAGAAACAGCTGCAGCCACCGCTGCTGATCAGCTGCTGCTGGATGAGGCGATCTGGACGCTGATCAATCCACAGCAGCAGAGCTGATGTCTCCGCTGTAATCATGAGTCGAATGAATACGGGCCGCTGCTCTCAGGAACAGCGGCCCGTTGTCGTTTTTAAAACGCTCTTCACGGCTTGCAGTCAGCCGAGTGTCCTGCCTGATGCCGTGGAACTGACCACAACGTGTACTGCTCGTAGAAGGCTTGGCCAGCCGTCGACTCATACGACTTCACACCAGGCCATGCAGCGGGCCGCCGGGAGCCCCCAGCTGGTCCACTCGCCGCACAACCGCCGGATCAGACACCAGCGGCGGCGCCATGTGAGGCTTGATCCGGGCATCAATCACCAGCGAACCGTGACAGCCCCAGTGCTTCGAATCCACAAACGCCTCAATGCCGTACACATCCGCCGCTGGATTGCTGCGAGTGAATGTGACCCAGAGGAAATTGCGGAGACTTTCCGCACAGAATTCACTGTCTTCCGTCAGTACCACCAGCGGCCAGCCTGAAAGGCCTGAAGCCCCGGCCTGCGACAACTCGCGACAAAATCGCTCCGGTTCCCCATCTGACTGGTTGGCCTGCCCCGCATGCCGCGGTGCACGCACTGACAACACGCCGGGCATAACCATGCGCGGCTCACTGAATCGCTCCGGCAGGTGCAGATCCCCGGACAGCTCCGTTGCCAGAGTCCGTTTGGCTGGCCCACACGCCGCCACGACCAGTTTTGAACCCGAATTCAGGCCAGTTCCAGTGTAATCGAGCGTGTCGATGGTTGTGCGGGTCTGGAAGTGCAGATCCCGCGTCCAGTCCACACGTTCCAGGATGTGACCGAAGAAACCTGCGATGTCGTGGATATCAAGATCCGGACGATCTTCCTTCGCCGTAATCCACAGATACTTCGCCAGCGACAATTGTCCCTGCCCCAGAATCGCGTTGGCGTTCGTGAGTAATTCCTGAGGACGTCTCTCTGACGCATAGGGCACATAACGTTCGCTGCCGATCGCCAGCAACAGCGGATGCACGCCGGAAGCATCCACGGCGTGCACAGCGTGTACCCCGGGCAGCACAGCAGAAATGGCCGGCCCGGTCAGATCGTGAATCAACGCCCCGAAGATCGTGTCTTCCTGCGGTGGCCGTCCCACAACGGTGAACGGCCAGATCGCATCCCGCCGATGATACACGGCATCCACGGTCATCACGGGGAAGTCATGCATCAGACTGTAATACCCGAGGTGATCCCCGAACGGTCCCTCGGGCAGCAATCGATCCGGATCCACCGTCCCGGAGATGCAGAAATCGCACTCGGCACAAATCATCGGCCCGTCAGTGGGCTTCACCATACGAATGGCGCGCTGTGACAACGCGCCCGCGAACGCCACTTCCGGAAACCCATCCGGCAACGGCATCACGGCAGCGACAGCCAGTGACGGTGGTCCACCAACCAGCACATTCACTCGAAAGGGAACTCCCTTCGCGATCGCCGCCGCATGGTGAAAACCAATCCCGCGATGCAGTTGATAGTGCAGACCAATCTCCTGATTCATCCTGTACTGATTTCCGCTCAACTGCACGCGGTACATGCCTACGTTGGAATTGAGGTATCCGGGTTTATCCGGATGCTCGGTGTACACCTGAGGCAGCGTGACAAACGCACCACCATCCATCGGCCAGCTTTTCAGTTGCGGCAGCTGATCGATCGTCGTCCGACAGTCCAGCACCGGACCGTTTCGGCGCTTGGCAAACCGCATGGACAGCAGCGTCTTCAGAGTCCCCGGGATCCGCAGAGGATGCTTCAGCAGGTAAGCCGGGTCCTTCTTCAGGTGCACCAGCGTTTCCACGGACGTCAGAGCATCGCGAAACAGAAATCGCGCACGCTCCAGCGTCCCAAAGAGATTACTGACCATCGGAAAGCGGCAGTTGGTCACGTTTTCAAACAGAATCGCCGGGCCACCGCGTTCGCAGACGCGGCGATGGATCTCTGCCGCCTCCAGATCCGCACTGACTTCACACTTCAGTCTCACCAGACGACCGTGTTGCTCCAGATCTCTGACGCACTCCTGAAGATTTCGATATCCCATGGACCTGCCTGCACGCGCTGAAAAAAGAAAATCGGCCGAAATGCGACCCGCGTCCACTCGCTGGCGGACTGCAGGAAACATAGGCAACTCCGGGTCCGGAGAAAGTCCGGAATTGCCGCCTTTCCCGCAAAATGCCCGCAGACTTCACCGTTTTCCCGCAGGAAGTGGCGGGAAAGCACTGGTACCAGCACACCGTGGCCGCAAAAATAGCGGACTTTCCGAAAATCAGGTTTCCCCCGGACTGTCTCTGGTTTCGCATGACCGAACCCCAACCAGCTCGCGCGGAAACGCTACAATCACGGGATAACCGTGACGGCCACGCGGCTGATCGGCCGCGTCTGTTTCCCACGCCGCAAATGGGCCGCAAGTGATCGGCCAACGGCACACTGAAGGTATCATGACGCAGATCGACTGGGACGAATTCTCCGACCGGACTCAGACCACCGCCGAGGTGCGTCTGCTGGGAACCGTCGACCTTGCCTCCGTACTGGCCCTGCAGAAACTGCTGGTGCACGAAGTGGGGCTGCAAAGCCGCACCAATGCTGCCATTCTGCTGTGCGAACATCCGCCCACCGTGACAGTGGGGCAGGGGGCCAGCCTGCTCGAACTTCCTCAGGACCCCCGGGAACTGCAGTCTCGACTGATCACCGTGCATCGCGTTCGCCGCGATGGTCACGCGATCCTGCATCAGCCCGGGCAGCTGGCGGCCTACGTCATCGTCTCCCTGCTGGAATGTCGGCTGGACGAGGTCGACTTCCGGCGCTGCCTGCAGCGAGCCGTCATTCTGGCCTGCCGCGATGTGCAGGTCATCGCCTCCGTCAAGCCTGACCAGCCTCTTGCCGTCTACGGCCGACATGGTGTGATTGCCGAACTGGGCATTCATGTCGACAATGGGATCACCAGCTTCGGCGTATTCCTGAATGTCAGCCCGCGGCTGGACGAATCCCGGGAAATCGGCCGCGGACTGCTCGGTCAGCGGATTTCCTCACTGAATGCCGAACGAGTCCGGCCGACTCCCATGGCTCAGATTCGTTCTGCCCTGGCGATTCACCTGTGTGAACAACTGGGCTATCCTGACTATCATCTGCACACCAGTCATCCGTTTCTGAAACGAACCCGGACATTGATTCATGACAAGTTTACCGATCATCAGTCTTCAGAATTCTGAGGAATTGCCGGTTCTGACACCGGACATTTCCGCACCAGTTCGGCGTTTGCCTCGCTGGCTGAAACGCCCCCTGCCGCAACCCGGCATGGCCTTTACCAGCGACGTCATTGTCGATCTGAAGCTGGAAACTGTCTGCGAAAGCGCGAAGTGCCCCAATCGCACCGAATGCTGGTCCACCAAAACAGCCACGTTCATGATTGGCGGCAATGTCTGCACTCGGCCCTGCGGATTCTGCTCGGTCCCCAAAGGCAAGACCGAAGAACTGGAACTGGATGAACCCGAACGCGTCGCCGAAGCCGCACTGCGACTGGGCCTGCGATACGTCGTCATCACCTCGGTCACCAGAGATGATCTTCCCGACGGCGGCGCGGAACACTGGTACCGCACTGTGGTCGCGGTACGCGAAAAAACGGGTGCTCAGGTGGAAGTCCTGACACCGGACTTTCGCGGAAATCGTGCCGCGGTCACGCGTGTCATCGAATCTCGTCCCGACGTCTTCAATCACAACACCGAAACTGTTCCAAGACTGTACCACCGTGTTCGCCGCAACGCCGAATACCAGCGCACACTGGATCTGCTGAAGCAGGTCAAAGACGAAGCCCCGGAAATACCCACCAAAAGCGGCCTGATGCTGGGACTGGGCGAAACCATGGATGAACTCTTTGACGTCCTGGCAGACCTGCGTACCGTGGGCTGCGATATGCTGACTCTCGGACAGTACCTGCAGCCTTCACCAGAACACCTGCCCGTTGAACGATTCCTGCCGCCGGAAGAATTCGACCATATCGGCACGATGGCACGCAGCATGGGTTTCAGCATGGTCGCCAGTGGCCCCTTCGTTCGCAGCAGCTACCATGCCGGCGAAATGGCCTCGCACCTCGTCGAAACCGGCCACTCGCCTCCGACGACGCTCTGATCACACATCCGTCTGCAATCCCGGCGTGCGGGTTCGGTCACCTCGCAACCCGAATTTTCTGACAGCCCCGGAGCATCGACATGCCTTCCGCTGAAAATTATCTCAAGCCGGAAGTGATTCAGAGCATCGGGCGACTTGACCTGCGCGCCCGCTTCATCATCGAAGGCCTGCTGTCCGGGCTTCACGCCAGCCCGTTTCAGGGCTTCAGTGTGGAATTCAGCGAACATCGACGGTACGAACCCGGCGATGATCCCAAAGACATTGACTGGCAGGTCTTTGCCCGCACCGACCGGATCTACATCAAACGCTACCAGGCCGAAACAAATATCACCGGTTACCTGCTGATGGATCTGTCACGCAGCATGGGCTACACCTACCGACAGAACCTCACGAAATTCGACTATGCCATCTGCCTCGCTGCCGCCCTCAGCTACCTGATGATTCACCAGCAGGACCCCGTGGGGCTGATGACCTTCGACGATCAACTGCGCGCCAGCCTGCCGGCACGCAGCCGACGCTCGCAACTGGGAGATATCCTGTCCGTCCTGCAGCGCTGCCAGCCCACCGGCCTGACCAACATCGCCGAAAATCTGCGTCGCGCCGGATCGATGATTCGGCATCGCAGCCTGATGATGCTGATGTCCGATCTACTGGCAGATCCCGACGAGATCCTTGAAGCCCTGCGCGCCTTGCGGTTTCGCGGCCACGATGTGATCCTGTTCCATATCCTCGACGAAGCCGAAGTCACATTCCCCTTTTCCGGCAGTGTCGACCTGCTGGAACCGGAATCCCAGGAACACCAGGTCCTCGATGCCAGCGGCATCCGCACCGAATATCTGCAGGCCCTGGAAGAACTCCGTGGCAAATATCGCACCGCCTGCATGGCCATGGGCGCCGACTACGTCCCGCTTGACACCAGCATGCCCTTTGACAAAGCCCTGATGGAATATCTCGCACAACGCCAGGCACGATTCTGAACCCCGTCACATCGGCCTGAGACCCGCTCCGTGTTTCGATTCACTTCTCTCCAGCCCCCCACCACACACCATGATCAGCCTCAACACTCTGATTCTCTTCGTGCTTGCCCTCACGCTACCCGTGAATACTCACTCTGCCGACCGCCAGTTGCGCCCGTGTCGCAACGATCAGGAACTGCAGAGCTGGCTGCAGAACATGGCGTGGCATCGCTACAACCAGAAGGAAATGGCGATGGTCACCGGACTTGATGAACAGCAGGTGGCACTGAAACTGAAAGAGTTCCGTATCAGCGTCCCCACGACAGCCGCGAAACCCGCGGACCGCCTGCTGATGCTGCCCTATCCGGGCGGACGTCATCCCCGTATAGGGTTTCTTGACGGCGCTGTTGATCCGTGGCGGGAAACCAAGATCAGCGTCTTCTGCCCCTGGGACGATCACAGTTACGTTGTCGCAGACATTCCCGAAGCCATCTGGTCCAACCTCGGACTCACATGGCTGGCCCACACCCATGTGCCCACCATCTGGGACAAACAGGGACTCGTCCTTCCTGTCAGCGAGTGGTCGCGGACGAACGATCAAACCCTGCAGAATACCTGGCGACTCCCCAACGGCATTGAATTCGGCACGACAGCCCGGGCGGAACGAGATCATGTGCGGATGACCATGTGGCTGAAAAACGGCACGGACAAGCCGCTGAGCGACCTGCGAGTTCAGAACTGTGTGATGTTGAAAGGCGCCGCGGGCTTTGCAGATCAGACCAATGAGAACAAACGCTTCGAAGGCCGATACTCGATCGCCGCCACTGCGGACAAAACACGCTGGATCATCACCGGATGGTCGCCTATCGATCGAGCCTGGGGCAACGCCCCGTGTCCCTGCCTGCACGCAGACCCGAAATTCCCGGACTGCGCCCCTGGAGAAACAAAAACCCTGCACGGCTGGCTTTCGTTTTATGAAGGTTCAGACATCGACAGCGAACTTCAGCGCATCAACGCCACCGGATGGTTTAGTCCCTGACAGCCTGTTTTCTATTCACTGACGTATTCAACCCTGATCCGAAAAAATGTGCCGGTCGGCCGACCGGCGAAGCGCAACCAATTCGTCAGACCATTGCAGTGGACCTCACTCCTCAAGCAAAGTCGCTCTGAGTTCAAGCTGGTAGTCTGAATTCATATTCAGGACGGCAATGGTAGCGCGACCCTTTGGTGTTCTGCCCACCAGAAATGCACCATCAAACTGAAAATGATCCTCCCAAACGTCTCGGCGAGGGTCAAAGAGAGGGGTGATGCCTGCCGAGTGTGGATCTCGTCCCGCGATGTTGCTGGACTTCGAAAGATTGCAGTCAATGCAGGCAAGAGCAAGGTTTGCGATATCGTCAGTGCCACCGTGTTTTCGAGGATTGACGTGTTCGATTTGCAGCGTTGCCAGCGGAGAGTGGTCCTGATGCAGTTGGCTATACTCGCAGCGATTTCCGGCTCGTTCCCGGACCAGCCGTCTTGTCGCCGCGTCGATCATGACCGGGAGTTACTCAGAAGCTTGCGAGCTTTTGCCTGAAAAATCGCCACAAACTTGTTGGCGTGAACGTAACCTTCGTACTCAGCCCGCTCTTCTTCGGACAACTCGCCTTCATTTGCCAGTTCAGCAAGTTGGTCGATCCTCTTCCGCAATGCGGCATCTCCACGAAACTGGACAATCGCCCGAGCCTGATCCACAGTAATGAACTGCAGAATCGGATCAGTTCCGCGATTGAACGCTGTGATGTCGATGGTTGAGGTCATGGTTGAATAATACCGTGGTTTCTTCTGAAAGGAAGAGTTGTTTTGGGGTGATCTGCAGAATCAAAACCTTGCCAGGAACGGGCGCCAGCCGCTGTCAATGGATTTTGTCAGGGAAAATATGGGGGACTAAATATGGCGGACCAAACATTGGGCAAACATGGGGCCATCCATCTGTCGTTTGACGGTCCAGGCGAGTTCTGGGACTCTTTTTCAGGAGTTTTGGAATTCCACAGAAAACACAGTGTTCGCGAGTGGCGATCGCTGTCGGATTCGGGGGATGTTCTGATGTTGTGTCCCACTCAAAGGGGCATGGCGCAAGTCGCCGGGTGCGATCGTCCTCCCGGGTCATCTGGCCGACGGCTGTGTGCTCTGCTTCGATGGCGATGCCGGTAGACACGTGATTCGTGCTGTTCCGCGTTGCCAGCAACCTCGTCAGGATTGGTTCACGTTTTCGGACCAGCTTCAATAGCGGAGTGGTACTTGCCACCAGCTCTTTTCTGGCAAACCTGCAGGCTGACGCGGCGAAACGAAAAGAGCACACCGATGGGTGGCCCCCGTGTTACATCGCTCACGTGTTACATCAAAGGCCGTGGGTAGATGGATTTGAGTTTGTTCGCGGCGTCGTCGATTTTCATTTGGCAGTCGACGCCGCGCTGGCTGGTGTTGATTTCTGCGGACCTGGCAGCGGTTTCTTCGCGAAGAGTTTGCTCATCCGAGAAGCGGCGGCCGTGGGTGCGTTGACGAGTCATAGACTCAATTCATTCTCCGCGATGTTCAGCCAGCTACCGTGCCTGGGGTGTGGGGTGTGGTGGAATTCGATTCGCCGAACCAGTTCGCGAGCTTGCGCCGGGACAAAGACTTCGTAGTGGACTTCCCCAAAGAAGGCGAAGAAAAACGCGGGGTAGACGGCGTATTGGCGAGAAAAAAGGGGATTGGCTTGTAACCACGAAGTCACGATAAACACATCAGCCAAACGCCGTCTTGTTCAGGATACCGAACTTCACGTCCAAATCCCGAGTCTGCAATGGAACGACAAAAACACTGGCTTTGCAGTTGATCCGAGACAAGTCGATTTGTGAAGATTTACGAACTCATTGACCGACGAAAAACAGGACTCGATTTAAGTGATGACCGAATCAGAAGAGCATCAGGGGAGAACTCATGACAACGCTCGACGAAATTGAACATGCAGTTAGTACGCTGCCGAAAGAGCAGAAGTATGAACTCTTTCAGTTTCTTGCACGACAACTGGATGTGATCGCGGCACAGGATCTGCGGCGAACTTCACACAGCGTTCTCGACATCGCTCCAATTCACCTTGGCGGTTTGCTGGATTCAAGGGAACTGTCTGACGATCTCTTTGGCGAGATGCTGGAGTCAGAACAATGATCCACGGACTCGACACTGGATTTCTGGTTGCATTCGAAGTTCAGGAGCACCCCGATCATCTCGCTGCCCGAACCAGGCTCGGCGAACTCGTTGTGGCTGGAGATACTTTGGCACTTGCGCCACAGGTCCTGGCAGAGTTTCTGCATATTGTGACAGATGCAAAACGTTTTCAGGTTCCGCTTACGATGCCACAAGCCATTGGAGTGATTGACCAGTGGTGGACTGCGCGAGACGTTACTCCCGTCTACGCAGGCGATCCGGCAACCCGGCAATTTCTCATCTGGCTGCGCCAGCATTTCCTCGGCCGCAAGCGTTTGCTGGACACGCTGCTCGCTGCCACGTACTGGCAGGCTGGTGTTTCGTCGTTGTTGACCACGAACCCTTCAGACTTCACCGTCTTTGGTTGCTTTCATTGTGTAACGCCTCACGGTTGAGTTCTTGATGGCAGGATTAAAACCGTAAATATGCGTAAATATGGGACCGTCAATATGGGGCCAATATGCCATCCACCCGCCGTTTGACGGTCCAGGCGAGTTCCGGGACGTATGGTTCACGTGTTTTGGCCTCTTGAAAGCACGGGGGTCACTAGTGAGGATGTCGTGTTGACTCAGGCGAATCGGTGTGATGTTCTGATCCAAAGTGCTCACCTGGGCGGAACAGCGTTCGGCAGTGCTCTGATCGGGTTCAGGGATCGCGTGCGACCTTTCCAGGCTTGAACTTACTGGCTTTTCGGCGTTGTTCAGGGGGAAAGATCCGCTACAGACTCAGGTGCTGGCATTCGCTCACCGGCCCCGGCTCCCGGAACATGTTCCCGCCAAAAATTCCGACCGGAATTCCCTCTTGACCTGTTTTGCCGATTCGCACTAACCTTCGAACCACTCGAACTGAGATTCCTGCAGTTCAAAGCTCCTCTCTTTCTCTCCTCTCAAGTTTGCCGGTTTCTTCTCACCCCCCGTTCAGTTGCCAGCAGGAAGCGATTTTCTGTCAGCTGAAGATCCACATGGTGCGAAGCCGCGCACACTCTGTCCCGCCTGTTGCCGGATCCCGGTGACACCTCGGAGGCTCTCAAATGTCGCGCTTGCTCAATCTTGCTGTGTGCCTGTTCATCGTCACCTCCGCCAGCGGCTGCTGCCTGATGGGTTGTGGCGGTGGCTATGGTGGTTACGGTGGTGGATGTGCTCCCTGCCAGACCGGCGCCTGTGGCGCTGCCGCACCGGCCTATCCCTCCGCCGGAATCTACAATCCCAACGTCCCATCCACAGCGATGTTCGCTCCCGTGAACGGCCCTCAGGGACCTCAAATGGTACAGGTTGATCAGCTGCGCACGTTCTGATCGACGCGGTACGAACGATCAGCCCGAGCACGCGCTGGCCCTGATGTCACGTCGGGAACGCGCGGCTCCGGCCAGGCCGCAATTCAACCCCCAGGGAGGACGCGTCCCCTGCCAGGCCGCAAATCCACCCCGAGGGCGGGCGCGGCTCCTGCCAAGCCGCAAATCGGTACCGGCCCAGATGAAACTGCGCCCTCCCAGTCCGCCCAGCCCATCTGTGCCCATCCGTGGTTTTAAAGCGAAACGCAGCAAACAACTTCGGAAGGACGCGGCCCCTGCCAGGCCGCAAGTCAACCCCCAGGAAGGGCGCGGCTCCTGCCA
>JBDKIW010000008.1:0-11295 GCA_039796955.1 Planctomycetota bacterium | reverse complement strand
TATGCGCGGACTGGACGGCAGCAGCGTCACCTGCAGGGGCTGGAGCAAAACGCGGGCAGCCTGCCGGAGAATTCGACAGTCGGTCATGATTCGGCACGATTGTCGGACGGGACGTGGAGATTTCTGGAGCAGGGCCTTCAGCAGCGATTTGAAGCGATTGCTGCATTTTTGCAGCATTTTCAGACCGAACGTCGTCTGCCTGGATTTTTGCAGGGGGAATTGCTGCAGGGGCTGGAGTTGCATCTGCAGCAGTGGGCCGTTCCTGTGGCTCTGAAGCACCCGGATTTTCTCACGTGGGCTTTGTTTGGTGCGACGGATCTGGCCCTGGAGGCTGATGGCACGGCTGTCGTGATGGATCAGGATTTCTCCCATCCAGCCGGATTGGAGCGGCTGGTGCATGAACACTGGGAAGACACGGACGACGCGGTGGATTTCGTTCGTCGTGAATTGTTTGCCAACTGGTTGCCGCGGGGGGCGGGAACTGGTGAGGTGGTGGTCCTGGATCCGGGATTTTCCGGAGCCACGTTTCGGGGAAATGACTTCCTCGCTCGCTGCCTTTCTGCGGCGATGGCGCGGAGTTCGGACCTGAAGGTGGACCGGGACGGGGTTTTTCTGCGGGTCCGAGGTGACTGGCGTCCCGTGCGAACTCTGGTTCGCCGAGTGGACGATGAGTTATTGGATCCGAATTGTTTCCGGCCGGATTCTCTGGTTGGCGTGCCCGGGTTGGTGCACAGCTGGGCAGTGGGGCGGGTTCACGTCCTGAATCCCCCGGGAAGCGGCATGCTGCGACTGCGACGTTTGGTGAGACTGATTCCTCGAATGATCCGGGAGTATCTGGGGCAGGAACCGCTGCTGGAAACCGCAGACGTGCTCTCTTGCGGGGATCCGGCAGTTCTGAAAAATGTCCTGGCGGCTCCGGAGCATTTTGCAATCAGGCCAGATGATCCGCGGCATGCGGCACGACCATGGTTTGGTGGAGCCGGTGACGCGCAGGAGACGGCGCAGGTGCTGTCGCGAATCCAGCGGGCTCCGGATGCCTGGATTGCTCGTCCGTTACTGGTGCCATCTGCCGGACGGAGGAGTTTGCGTGTCTTTGCGACGAAGAATGGTCAATTCCGAATGTTGCGTGCCGGGCTGGTTCGGCCGTGTCAGGAGGACGGTGGAGCATCGCTGCTGATTGGTCCGGACGAACCACTCACGACGTTGTGGTAAGTTTTTGGATTCGGAAGCCGCAGCGTGACAATGCGGCTGTGGCAATGATTTTGCCTGCAGTGCTGACTGAAAGTTCAGCGACTACGAGCCCCAGAGTGCGGTGACGGGTGAGCCACCATCCACAATGGAGATGGGGCGATTTTCGGCGTTGGGAATGCGCAGTTCCGGGTCAATGCCGAGTGCGTGATAGACGGTTGCAGCCAGGTCCTCCGGGCGGACAACAGCTTCTCTGGGATAGGCTGCGTCCTTGTCAGAAGAACCGTAACACTGGCCTCCGGGGATCCCACCGCCGGCGATGACGCTGGAGAACAGAGTGCTCCAGTGATCGCGGCCCCATTCGGCATTGGCTTTGGGTGTGCGTCCCATTTCTCCGGTCGCGATGACCAGTGTCTCATCCAGCAGTCCTCGTTCATCGAGATCGGTGAGCAGAGCGGAGCAGGCCTGATCGAAGGTTGGCAGCAGGTGGCGTTTGACATCATTACTGTTACGGTGGGAGTCCCAGCTGTAGCCATCCACGCAGTCATAGTGAACGGTGACGTAGCGAACTCCGGCTTCCACGAGTCGTCGAGCCATCAGGGCAGACTGTCCGAACAGGTGCCGTCCATAGCGGTCGCGAATCGCGGCGGGTTCCTCTCGGATATTCAGGGCATTGCGAGTCTGCGGGGATGTCATCAGCGAGAAGGCGCGTTGACGGAATGCATCGAAACCAAGTGCGGCTCCGGAATCTTCCAGTCGCTGTCGTTCGCGGTCGAATTGTTCCAGCAGTGAGCGTCGGCGGCTGAGCCGAGTTTCGCTGACGTCATCTGCTGATCGGAGGTCTGAGATCTGGAACGTTAATTCGTCGTCGGAGCAATTTCTCCAGAACGGGTTGTCGTCCAGTGACCGCTTCTGAATGCTGGTTGTGAGGGGGTTGTAGCGAGGCCCGAGCCAGCCAGCATGCTCGCCGGGACGCGGATACTGGCCTTTTTCCTGAAGTGCCCCGAGGCTGTTGGGCAGTACCATGTAGGATGGCATGGTGCGTGAGAGCCCCCAAGTCTGCTGATCATGGTACTCCATGACGGACCCCATGGAGGGCCAGTCGCGTGGTGTGGGGGCGAAGCCACCGCCGATCGGAACGTGCCAGCGTTTTCCGGTCTGGAGATAATGGCCGCCGCCGCTGTGGTCATTGAAGGAATGCGACATGGTGCGAATGACGCAGTACTTGTCGGAGATCGCGGCCATCTGCGGCAGGTGTTCGCCGATCAGGAGTTCCGGGGTTCGGCTGGCGATGGGCTTGAACGGCCCGCGAATCTGTTCCGGAGCATTCGGTTTCAGGTCCCATGTTTCAAGTTGGCTGGGGCCTCCGAAGAGCATCAGAAAGATGACCGACTTTGCCCGAGCGGTGGGTTGGCTGACAGATTCGGCGGCCAGCAGTTGCGGAACGGAAAGGCCGAACAGTCCCATGCCGCCGGCGGAGAGTATTTGTCGCCGGGGAAGGCCATCACAGGCAGTGCGCGGATTGCCATAAATCGTGAGCATGGCAGACGTCCTGATTTGGGGGTGGTGGGGCGTTCCGGGAAGGTGGGAGGAGTGAACGGCGACAGCCATGGCGGACGACGCAGCTGCCGAGTCAACTTATTGTGCCCCGGAAAACGTTCAGGAGCAACAGAGTGTGCGTGGAAACCGGGCCAATGCTGCAGAAACGTGTTCCGGATTGCCGTTTTCATTTGACCTCGGCACAATGGGCGGCGGAATCTGCAGCAGCTTTCTTCAGGCAAGAATACGGACCGGGCACCGCCGTGGTCCCGGGACGCAGTGATATGTGGCAGAGTTGGATTCAGAGCCTTCGCCGAACTGCGCGTGCGCGTAATGCGTCGGAGGGTACGGTGTGTGCGAGACAATTCCGGCAATGCTCGTATATTCGAGTGGTCGTCGCAGCGGCCGTAGTATGTCAACTTTGGACGGTCATGTGTCTGAACCCCGTAATGGCACAGGATGATACAGCGCCAGAGCCACCGGCGGTGAGTGTCGATCAGGTGGAGTTACGACCAGTGGGGTTGCGGCGTGCAAAAGTGTTGTCCGGAGTGATTGAGGATGTGATTGCGGAGTCGGTGGTGATTCGCAGAACCGCGGGGGCTCCGGATGTCGTGCCGCTGCGGGATGTTGCCACGCTGCGATTTCAGAAACCTGTGGATTATGAGGCCGGGCTGAAGCTGCTTCAGAATTATCGGTGGTCGGAAGCGTTGCCGTTGATCACAAAGGCGCTGGACGAAGAGCAGCGGCCGTGGGTCATTCGGGAGATTCGGGCTGCGCGGGCGGAGATTTTTCGCGCACAGCGACGGTATGACGACTGCATTCGGGAAGTCGAGCAGATTCTGGACTCTGACCCCGACACTCGCCACTTGCTGCTGCTGCCGCTTGTCTGGGATGAACGCCTTGAGGAATCGGCACGTTACATCGGGCGAGCGGAAGATCTGCAATCCGACTCGGAATGTCGGCGATTGGTGACCGCTACCGCATTACTGCATGAGTCGGCACATCAGCAGCAGGCTGAGGCGGTCTTGCGTGACCTGAAGCGAAATGGTCGTGGAAGCATGGGAGCGATTGTGGAGCTGCAGTTGTGGCGGTTGTCGCTGTTGACGACGGGAGCGATTCGAGAGCTGGCGGTGGAGCAGTGGCAAGTTCGTCTGCGTGAATTCCAGCGTGAGCTCCGTGGTCCCGGAGAGTGGATTTGCGGACGTGCGCTGATGGTTCTGAACGACTATGATCGAGCGCTGACAGCACTGCTCTGGATGCCGTTGGTAGCACCCCTGGACCCGGCATCGACAGCGGCGGCGATTCAGGATGCCGTGGTGGCGGCAAAGCAGGCGGGCCGTCCCGGTGAAGCGGCTGCGTTGGCGCTGGAACGGGAACTTTGGTTGTCCCGGATGGGGCAAGCCAGTGCAGCTGGGGATGCGGCTGAGGAACGGAGTGGATCTGCGGGTGAGCAGCGAAGTGCAGAAAAATGATGAGCGAGGAGACGGAATCGGAGCCTTGCGGCCGAGGGGGATTCGCTGGGGCCGATTGGATTTGAGGCTGTGACCGCGGTTTTGCGTGCCGGACTGATAAGGGCGGACAGTTGGGATCCGGGAGAATTCGCGGACTAGCTGAAAACCGGTCCGTTTTCGCAGTTTTCTCGGAACTGCCAAATGTTCCGATTCGTGCGTCCTTCGTTAAGACTGGCATTTTGTTCCATGACATGCCATGAGACTGCCTATAAAATCAGCAGTGCGGAAATGCCGAGCAGGGAAAGGCCATGCGAGATGTCGCAGGCATCGCGTAGTAAAGAGTCCGTATGAACTCGGGGAACGCTGTGTTAAACATGGACCACACGGATTTGCACCACGTGCGTTCTGCCGCAAGTTGGAAGATGGTGCACGGGGACCTCAGCGTCAGGTATCCCCGGGGTCATGCTTCAGCACGTGAGTGCTGCGACCGGGCTTACGAGCCACATTGGTACTGGCAGAAAATGTGTTGAGGTGTGCTGTCAACGGGAATTGACTTGAACTGACTGCCTGAGGTTTTGTTTGTTCTGGCTTCGTTCCAAACTTTTCTGGAAGATCATGGGACTGTATGTCCTGTTGACGTTGCCTGCGGTGATTGGACTGCTGGCGACTCTGCAGGCACAACTGTCAGTGCAGGCGGCTGCGCAGCATCAGCAGCAGGTGCGGACACTGATGCAGACCGCCGCTGATCGTCTGAAGACGGCACATGATTCGGCGGAGATTGTTCAATCCGTGCGACAGTGGCTGACGGCAGGCCAGCAGGTTTGGCTGGTGAATCGTGACGGGACAGCGGAGGGGCCGGCGGGTGCCCCTGATGACGCGCCACTGAGCGATGTCACCGTGGCCTCCGGAATTCGAGCGGCGTTTTCGCAGGGTGAGTCGGTGCGGTCAGTCAGGACGGACCCGGAACGTCCGGAAGTGCTGGTTTCGTGCCTGCGAGTCACGGTGGGCTCGGACGTGCGGGTGCTGGTGATGGTGTCGGACCCTGCGATGTCGATGGGGCAGACACAGATGATCAACTCCCTGACATTTCGTGCGGTGGTGTTCACGTGGCTGACCGGCACGCTGTGTCTGGCAATTGTGACGGTGGGGGTGGTTAATCCTCTGCAGATGATGTCACTCAAGCTGCGGGCTTCGGTGCAGCGGGAAGATCGGGACGACATGCTGCTGAACGTCTCGGATCGGCACGATGAAGTGGGAGCTGTGGCGAGTGCGTTGTACCAGCTGGAAGATGAGCTGCAGGATCGCATTCTGGGGCTTGAGCGAGCGGGGCGCGAGGCCAGCGCCTCGGTCAATCTGCTGACTGCGGTGCTGGAATCGATGATGGAAGGCGTCATTGCCATTGATCAGCAGCAGAAGATCGTCTTCATCAATCCGGGAGCGAGGCGATTACTTTCGGTTGGGGACGTGATTGGACCGGGGCATCGGTTGTATGAAGCGGTGCGTATTCCTGCGTTTCTGGAGACTGTGGAAGAGTCCCTGAAATCCGGGATCATGCAGTCTCTTGAATATCGCTCCCCGCGGGATCAATCGTATCACGTGCTTGTCGCGATACCGATTCTCAAAGGGCCTCATGCGGGGGCTGTCGTGGTGGTCCGCGACATTACCGATGTTCGTCGCCTGGAAGCGATGCGACGCGACTTTGTCAGTGGAGTCTCTCATGAGCTGAAGACGCCGCTGACGGTGATTCAGGCCTGCACAGAGACGCTGCTGAATGGCGCGATGGACGATCCTGAAGCCTCGGGCAGATTTCTGCGGCAGATCGATCAGCAGTCTGAGCGGTTGTTGCAGTTGATCATGTCGATGCTGCAGTTGGCGCGGGTGGAGACAGGCAACGAGATCCTGCACATTACCGAAGTGCCGGTGCACGAGCTGGTGGACGATGTGCTGCGTGACTTTCGTACGGTGGCGAATTCAAGATCGGTCACACTGCGACTGACGGGCGAGGACGTGCTGATCGTGCGGTCGGATGAGCAGGCCGTTCGCACGATTCTCAGCAATCTGGTCGACAATGCTGTAAAGCACACCGACGGGGGTGGTACGGTCACTGTGGACCTGAGAACAGACCTGAAAGGTGCCTGTGTGACGGTTCGCGATACGGGTGAGGGCATCCCGGAAGAGCTGCTGGAACGCATTTTCGAACGCTTCTATCGGGTGGAGCGAGACCGTTCGCGCGAACGCGGCGGATCGGGCCTTGGGCTGGCCATCGTTAAGCATCTTTGCCAGGCCCTGAAAGCAACTATTTCCGTCCGCAGTCGAGTGGGGGAAGGCAGCGAATTCACGGTGCGATTTCCGGCAGAGCGAACCGGTTCGTTCCGCGCGGGTTGAGCATTGGTCGGGGGGCAGTGGGCCGCGGGTTGTCGGGCTGACTGAGAATGCCTGCGATTCACGGCACCGTCCGAATTGCCGGGGTTGGATCGCGCACCCCGCGGAGCTCAGAATTCGACGGCTGCAGGCGGATCAGCGGACGGGGAAGCGGACGCATTTGCGGAGTCCCCGGGGTGTGACGTTGTCGGCAGGAGTTCGGGGTGTTTTTGCAGGAAGGCCTGAAACGCCTGGCGGGCCTGGAGATGGTTTGGATCCATACCGACAGCGGCAGAGTACCAGTCTTCAGCCATTTCCGTTTCGTTCAGTTGTTCGGCGAGTGTGGCCAGTGTCAGACGTTTTTCGACGCTGGACGTGTCCTGCACGAGTGCCTGATGGGCCGCAGAGAATTGTGCTCGGAGTTCGGCGATTTCCCCCGCGCGAGTTCTGAAGGCGACGGCTTCCTGTGTTTGACCGGCCGTGCTTAACAGGTCGGCCATCCGATGATACATGCGGAGCTCCATCGGGTGAGCAGCGATGCCCTCGCGGAGCAGAGCGAGACCATCCTCGGTTCGCCCTGTGCGTTCAAGTGACGAGGCCGCGACCAGCAGGGCTTCAGGATGCAGGGATTGCGCTGCGAGGGCTTGATCCGCCATCTCAGCCGCCTCATCGAACCGGCGTAGGCTGAAGAAAGCGAGTGCACGTTGCGCGAGGATATCCGGCCAGTCACGAGCCGGCTGCATCACGTCCAGGGATTCCTGGTAGCGACGAAGCCGGATCAGGCAGTCTCCCCAGCCAGCTCGAATCTCATCGTGAACAGCGGAGTTGACTGGCGCGAGGGATGTGGCGGTCTGAAACGCCAGTGAGGCGTCTTCGAACCGTTCGAAATCCTTGAGGATGGTGGCCTTCATGTAGTGCGGCCGATAGTCAGTCGGGGCCAGTCGAATGACGGATTCGAGACACTGGATAGCACGTTCCATTGCGCCGATGTCGTACCATGCCGAGGCGAGTAAACGCCATGCTGTCACATCGTCCGCGTTCCATTCCAGCACCTGTCTCAGCAGCAGAATGGCCTGCGAGTATTGCTTCTGCTGGTAACAGATCAGAGCGGCTTCGTAATAGGACTCTTCACGAGTCTCCGGCGACTGGTTGGCATCCGAGAAGAGCACAAGTGCCAGGTCGTTGTTCCCGCGGGACTTTGCGAGGTGACCGTTCAGGAGAGCAGTTCGAGCCTTCCAGTCAGGATGGGAAGCCAGTGATCTGGCGGCGTGTTCAACAGTCGCCCAGTCGCCGCGCTGGAGAGCCAGGCGCCCGCGAGAATAGATGGCGTGTGGCGTGTTATTCCGCCACCAGAGCACGCCGCCGACGCTGAGCATGGCGGCTGTGAGGCCGACGAGGGTGACGATTCGGAAAGTAGACTTCCGGACCTGCATAACTGCGACGCCTGTTTTGTACTGCGAGCCGACCGGCACCGGTAAACAGCAACGGCTGAATGCCTGCGTTGCTGACCTGAAACAGAAAATTCTGAGATGACACCGGAAACTGAGCCAACGGAACTGGCCGGCGCAGCGGAACGATTGATGTCCACGGAGCCGGGGCCGGAAATTCTGCACCATCGGACCAGAACACCTGCCACGCACAGTCGCAACCGTCGTCGGCGACATTGTTCGCAGAAAATTCACGCCGAATGGGAAATATCGCAGAATTCCGGCCGATTGGAAGACAGGTGACAGGATATCGCCGAGCCGTGGGCGGATGCAAAACGAAATGCGGCGCATTTTCCAAATGCGTCAGGGAACTGATGTTCGGCGCAGGTGTCGTCAACTTCGGTCAACTGCAGCCCGCATGGCACTCATAAGTTGACGAACCCCCATGGATGCCGTAGAGTAGGGAAGTCAAGGAAAAACCGACTATCGGGACTGTTTTCTGAGTCGATGATTTCCTGAAGAATTCGGATCAAAAATTGGACGTATCTGCAGACACACCAACAAGTTTTGAACAACTGGGGCTCAGCGAAGCGACGCTCCGGCAACTGGAAACAATCGGCTACGAAAAGCCCAGCCCCATACAGGCGGCGTTGATTCCCATCGCGGTGACGGGCAAGGACTGCATCGGGCAGGCCAGGACCGGAACCGGAAAGACTGCGGCCTTTATGTTGCCGTGTCTGGAGCAGGTCGATCCGCGCCTGAATCGGATTCAGGTTCTGGTGCTTGCCCCGACTCGCGAATTAAGTGAGCAGGTCTACGCAGAATCGAAAAAGCTGGCGGGCAATGTCCGAGTTCGATTTGCACTGGGGGTTGGTGGGCGTCCGATGGGACGTCAGATTGAAGACCTGCAGAATGGTGCACAGATCATCATTGGTACGCCCGGACGTATCCAGGACCTGATGAAGCGTGGTTACCTGAAGCTCGATCATCTGTTCATCGCGGTGCTGGATGAAGCGGATCGGATGCTGGATATCGGATTTCGTCCTGATATCGAGCGGATTCTGCGAGCCTGTCCGGAAGATCGTCAGACTCTGTTGTTGTCAGCCACCATGCCGCCGGATGTGATGAAGCTGGCGCAGCGCTACATGGTCGATCCCGCCTCCGTCGATCTTTCAGAAGATCGCGTGGTGGTGGACACCATTGAGCAGTATTACGTGACCGTGGATGAAGATCGCAAGTTGCCCCTGTTGTTGCGGATACTTGCTGCTGAAAAGCCGAAACAGGTCATTGTGTTCACTCGCACTAAACGCGGCGCTGACAAGCTGTACGAAAAATTCTCCCGACGATTGAAGTCAGATCGCATTGCCTGCATTCATGGTGACCTGCCGCAGAGAAAACGGGATCGCGTGATCCGGGATCTGCGAGCCGGAGAATTGCGTCTGTTGATCGCCACGGATGTCGTTGGCCGCGGAATCGATGTCAGCGGCATCTCGCACATTATCAACTACGATATTCCCGAATACTGTGACGACTACGTGCATCGGGTCGGGCGGACCGGGCGGTTGTCATCGGATCAAAACGGCCGCGCCGTGACCTTTGTCACTCTCGCCCAGGGCGGAGAACTCACCAACATCGAGAAACGCATCAACACGGTCCTTCCCGAGTATCATGTGGAGGGGTTTGAGGCGTTTCAGAAAAAAGAACGCAAGGCGCGGAGTATCCGGCGATTTGGAGTCGACTAGTCGCGATCGCCGCGAATCGTTTTGGTTCGGTTTTGACAGGTCTCTGGTGCAGGTAGACAAGGATGTCAGCTGGCCCTACCCATTCGAAAAAATCATTCGGGCAAAGACTGAACTCCGCTCTGCAAGTACTGGCGACATTTGGGCTGGCAGGTGCCGTTGTCGTGACTGCGGCAACGCTTGGCGCCCGCACCTGGTGGGTGGGTGATGTGCTGGCGAATCTGCGCATTCAGATCCTGCTGGCTCTGCTGCCCCTGCTGCTGTTGACTCTGGGCCTGCGCAGTTACCGACAACTGGGCCTTGTGTTGGCGCTGCTGCTCTGGCACGGCTCGTTTCTGAGGAGTGCCGTGATACCCGCGGTAGCACGAGAATCCAACTCCTCGGCGGCGATGCCTGCTGCCCTCGACCAGCCCGTACAGACACTTTCGATCTGTCTGGCGAACGTGTGGATGGGCAACACGGATTATCCGCGGATCTGCAATACTTTTCGTGAGTCCCGGGCCGACCTGCTGGCGGTTGTCGAACTGAGTGACGGCTTGCAGGCGGCGATCGATGCGCAATTCGCCGCCGAATACCCGTACTTTCTGGCCAAAGCGAACGAGACCGGGGCCTTCGGAATTGGACTCTGGTCACGCTATCCGCTGGCCCAGGCAAAGTTCGTGAACTTCGCCGTACGCGAGATGCCGTCCATTTTTGCGGAGGTTGAGGTGGGGGATCGGCGAACGCGGATCATTGTCACCCATCCGGTTCCACCGATTTTCGCAGTTGCGTGGAAGTATCGTAACGATCACCTGCAGGCCATGGTGAATGACTCCGAAATTAAGTGGTCCGAGAAGTCGCCGATGCGAACTGTGATTGTGGGGGATTTCAATCTGACGCCCTGGTCCCCACTTTACTCGCAGCTGCTGGAAGACGTCGGACTGCTGGACGCCGCTGCCGGTGCGGGAGTGACCCCCACATGGTATCGCTGGCCGCTGTTTCCCTGCGGCCTGGTACTGGACCATGTCTGGTATTCCCCGAATCTGCGTTGTTTGCAGAGACGCATTCTGCCGGAGATGGGATCAGACCATCGTCCGGTGTTTGTGGAATTCGGTCTGTAGGCGGCCCCGAGCGTCTCAGTCGGCCCCAGGTCGTTTTCTGTCGGTACTTCGCATCGGGAGCGCACAGATCCAGATTGGTGAGTGACATCAGGCGGCATGCGCTGCTGCTTTCCCCATTCGACGAAACTGTGAATTTTTGATGAAGACGCGGGATGTGTCACCTGACGGCGGGGCCCTCAGTGACCAGGATGGTTGATGGGCGAATTCCGGTCGCCCCGGCGAGAGCCTTTGAAGAACCGAGTGTCGGCGTGATTGTGGCGTGGCTGATGCGGTGACAGGACATCGATCATGTGCTGGCCACATTTGTAGCTGACAGAAAGTCGCGACAGGCAAGTGTAGAGCGTCCGTCGGCTGGCGGCGTGCTCATTGGGCGAAAGCGTCTCGGCAGTTCGCGGCCCCGTCGGGCTGATGAAAATGGGTCGTGTTGAATAAGGAAATGCAAACGTGTGGACCAGCGGGCAGCGATGGATGTTGGTGGCGGGAATTCTCG
>JBDKIW010000007.1:0-8882 GCA_039796955.1 Planctomycetota bacterium | reverse complement strand
CAAGGGACAGAGTTCAGGGAGTGGGGTTCAGGGATGGTCTGGCTGCGGCGGCAGCCTGCTGCATCTGATTCGCGAAGTCTCGGGTAATGGCGGCGGCCTGTTCCGGGGTTTCGGCGGCGGCAATCCGCTTGACCATGGCTGAGCCCACGATTACGCCGTCGGCCACACCGGCCAGTCCAGCGACCTGGTCAGGACCGCTGATGCCAAATCCTACAGCGAGTGGAAGTTGCGACTGTGCGCGAAGCGAACGGAGTTGTTGCGTCAATTCCAGCGGAAGTTCCTGACGGACTCCGGTCGTCCCGGCGACAGAAATGCAGTAGAGGAAACCGGAGGAGGCCTGCAGAATCTGTCGGGTGCGTTTTTCCGTGGTGGTGGGCGCGATCAGCTGGACCAGATCCAGCCCGGCGGCTTGTGCCAGAGCCGCTGTCTCTTCGGCCTCTTCCGCGGGCAGATCCGGAATAATCAGGCCTTTGAAGCCAGCCGCTGCTGCCTGCTGAATGAAGGCCGCTGTGCCATGCCGGAACATGATGGCGAAGGAAACCATGGCCAGCACTGGTGGCACCTGGTGATCCTTCAGAGAATGCATCATCTGCAGGATCTGTTCGACCGTGATGCCGTTGTCGAGGGCGCGGGTGTAGGAGGCCTGGATCACGGGGCCGTCCGCAATGGGATCACTGTATGGAAATCCCAGTTCGATCAGGTCCACCCCGGCGTCCTTCAACGCCAGCAGTACGGCTCGAGTGGTCTGGATATTCGGGTCCCCTGCCGTGACAAAGGGCATGAACGCCATCCGGCCATCCCGGACTGTTTGTACGAAGACATCAGAAACGCTGGTCATGGGAGGGGGATCGTTCTGTCTGGACTATTGGCTGCGGCCGGATCCCGATGGATCTGATGCCGCTGTTGTGTGAGTGGGAAAAGAAGCAGGACGGTTGAAACGGACCGGCGACCGGACTGGTCACCCGTGCAGATGCCGATCCACGCAGCGGACTTCACCGGAAGGTGGTCGCCAGTGATGCGCTGACCAAATGCCCTGGCGACTTGAAACACATACATCGCCATAGCGTCAATTCAGCCCGAGGATTACCGGCCTGCGGATCGCCCGAATTGTGGCGAATTGTAGCGGTTTCAGCAGCCTTCGCCAACCGAGTTACGCGGCGGGTTGCGGATGGGACTGATAGGACGGATGGGACGGATGGGAGAAGGGCAAGAGCGGGAGCGGGCAAATTTGCCAGTGGGGGGGGCTGATAGTATTCGGAAAGTCCCGGCGGCATGTTTCGTTGGGGGTGAAATGCAACTCTGTGCTGGCTGACCGGAATTCGGCATTTTCTGCCGATTTCACTGCCGCAGGGCGTTGGAGCAGTGGGCAGGCTTCTTTTGCGAACGAATCGTCGGCGGATTGCCCCTGTACTCCACCCTGCCCCTGCGTCAGAATAACACGCTGGGTCAGGTGGTCAGTGTCCGGCTGATTCCGGCGAACCGATCGGTGCGGGGCCTGTGAGACAGGCAGAGCCGAAAGAATGGTGATTTGATGAGTTTTGCAAACAAACTGTATCACGCTATCCGGGCGGGTTTTGTACCGGCGGCCGCACGGCGATCGCGCTGGCGTTCGATGGCGGATTCGATCATTGCGCGCAGCGAGCAGATGCGGCCCTGGTCCAACGCGGAGCTGCAGGCGGCCGCGAAAAAAGTGGCGTGGGAAGCGCGAGCGGGCATTCCGCTGGATACGTTATTGCCGGAGGCCTATGCGCTGGTTCGGGAATCTGCTGGCCGTGTTCTGGGGATGCGGCATTTTCCGGTGCAGGTGATGGGAGCGATCGCTCTGTTCGAGGGCAATATCGCTGAAATGCAGACGGGTGAAGGAAAGACACTCACGGCCACCATGCCTTCGTTCCTGCGCGCCCTGACCGGCCAGGGGTGCCATGTTGTGACGGTCAATGATTACCTCGCAAAACGCGACGCGGAAACCATGGGACCGGTGCACGAACTGCTGGGGCTGACGGTGGGCAGGATTCTTGAGAACATGGAGACGGAGGATCGACGCAAAAACTATGCGGCGGATATCACCTACGGTACCTCCAAAGAGATGGGATTTGACTTCCTGCGTGACCGGCTGCGAATCGGTGCCTCTCAGGATGATGGGTCTCCTAAAAATCGGCGGCATCTGCGAACGATGCAGGGGGGAGAAGCCCCGGTGCAGCGTGGTCATCATTTCGCGTTAATTGACGAAGCCGACAGTATTCTGATCGATGAGGCTCGTACGCCGCTGATTATCGGTCTGACTCAGCCCAACGATCCTTCCACCGTGAATCTGTTCCGCTGGAGCAATCGGGTGACGTTTCAGCTGGAACCCCGCAAGGACTATGTGTATGAGCCGGAGCGGCGCAATGCCTGGCTGACCGATGCTGGTTGCCGCAAGGTGGTGCTGATGTCGAAACCGACTCTGCTCAGTTCGATCGACACCGAACGTATTTATTCGCAGGTTGAAAAGGCCCTGACCGCTCATAAGGCCTTTGAGCGGGATCGCGACTACGTGATTGTTGACAACAAAGTGGTGATTGTGGACGAAGGGACCGGGCGTGTGATGGATGGCCGCAAGTGGCAGGATGGTCTGCACCAGGCCATCGAAGCCAAAGAGCTGGTGCCCATCACTGCGGCTACGGGTGAGGCCGCACGCATTACAGTGCAGAGTTTTTTCCGGCAATACACCCATCTGGCGGGAATGACCGGCACCGGAGTTCAGGCGGCGGGAGAGCTGCGAAAAACCTATCGCCTGAAGGTGACACGGATTCCCACGAATAAACCCTGCATTCGCAAGGGGCTGCCGCCACGATTCTTCCGGACTCAGGATGCCAAGCGTGAAGCGATCGTGGAACAGATTCAGCTGCTGACCAGAGCCGGTCGCTCCATTCTGGTCGGAACACCTTCCGTCGAAGCGTCCGAGGCCCTGGGACTGTTGCTGAAGGATCGCCGCATCTCACATCAGATTCTGAATGCTCGTTATCACGAGCAGGAGGCGACGATTGTGGCCGATGCGGGGCATCCGGGAGGTGTGACCATTGCCACCAACATGGCGGGCCGGGGAACTGACATTCTGCTGGACGACGATGTGCGTGCGGCTGGCGGTCTGCATGTGATCGCCACAGAAATGCACAGTTCAAAACGTATTGACCGACAGCTGGTTGGTCGTGCGGCACGGCAGGGAGACCCGGGATCCTTTCAGTTTTTCCTGTCGCTGGAAGACGAGCTGCTGCGGTGTCGGGAACCAAAGGAACTGGTGCGCAAACGACGACTGGCCATCGCCGATCGAGCCGGGGAGTTGGGGCGAACGTGGCTGCGATATTTCAATCGTGTTCAGCGGTTTCTCGAGCGGACTCACCGTAAGCAGCGGAAGCACCTGTTGAAGCAGGAACGCCTGAGACTGGAGCAGTACGAGAACATGGGACTGGACCCATACCTCGAACTGACCGAGTCGTAGACCACGTCTGGGCAAGCGGGATGGCGCATATTCCGGGAGGGCGAGGTACCATCTGAGCCGGGATGTTTGATGGACTTCGTGTTTTTGAACCACGGATGGACACGGAAAACACGGATGAATTGGGATGGTGCAATGTCCGGGAGGGCGAGGTACCACCCGAGCCGGGATGAATGGTGGGCTTGGTGTTTTAGAACCACGAAAGACACGAAAAGATGTTTGTTCTTTGGGGTTCGATTGCCGGACCTGTTTTTTGACCACGGATGAACACGGAACACACGGATGAATTGGGATGGTGCAATGTCCTGGAGGGCGAGGTTCTGTCTGAGCCGCAAACGTGGATTGCGGTCCGGGCAGCGATCACTCGTGGCGCACCACCAGGAGTGATCCCGCGATTTGGCGAACCGCCCTGCTCTGCTTATTTGTCCCCGCGATTGCGCAGACCCTCAGGAAGCTGGTACAGCTGACGCAGTTCGGCGTCGCTGAGGGCCCTGTTGAAGATCGCCAGTTCGTCGAAGTCGCCGATGTAGGCGATTCCCAGCATGATGGCGGCTTTCTCAGGCGTCCAAGTCATGGTCATCGGGCGTTTCTGGCTGCCCTGAGACTCACCGTTCAGATAGAGGGTGGCGACGCCGGGGCCTCCATCAGAGGAATTCAGATTTCGAAAGGTCCAGGCCACATGCGTCCATGCGGATCGCGTGAAGGGAGGTTTGGCGACGGGCACCATCGGACGATCCGCGATGGCAATGTTGTCCCAGGGGGTGTCTGCAGGATTCCACGATTTGTAATTCGGGAAGACGCCGAGGCGAAACGCGCGGGGCAGGTCCTTATCAAAGTCAACAAAAAACGACGCATCATTCCACGTTTTATCAGTGATCTGAATCGGATCGCAGTAGCCGGGTTTCAGATCCTTGTCGGGATCGAGTCGCAGCCAGAAGGAGACCGTTCCGGACCAGTCGCGTTCCCGGAAACCGGCATTCACACCGCGATACAAAGTGACTTTCGGCGTGGTGCTGTCAGTAAATCGCAGGGCGTCGCCATAACGCCCGGCCCCTTTTGCCAGCACCACATCGGTGCGAGTGTTTCCGGGCTGAATGACCTCACGTGAGAGCGTTTCGGCGGTGCAGAGTTGTGGATCTGTCGCCAGTTGTGCGTCGAGTTGCCCGTCGAAGGGGGCCAGAAAGATCAGCGATTTGGTCAGCTCTTCCGGCGGTGCAGCCGGGAGTGCGTTCGTGACGAACAGCAGGGCGAGAGACAGGGACCAGCGCAGAATTCGCATGACTGGGGGACTCGTTTTGGCAGGGAATAGATTAGGGATTAGGGATTAGGGGTTAGGGGTTAGGGGTTAGGGGTTAGGGGTTAGGGGTTAGGGGTTAGGGGTTAGGGGTTAGGGGTTAGGGTTAGGGTTAGGGGATTGCTATTGTATTACGGGGGTTCCCCAGTGGTTGCGATACTGTCGTCGCGTGAGGGCGTCAGCCTGTTCGCTGCTGGTGATTCGTTCCTGCTGGGGGTCAAATGTCACGACGGTGCCGGTCCGTGCGGAGATGTTGGCGAGGTGTACGACGGTCGCGGCAAGGCGTCCAGCCTGCACATCAGCATTGATCCGGACGTCGGACTGACGAATCGAGTCAAAAAAGTTCTGATGGTGGGCGGGCAGGTCCATGGATCCGGTTTGCTCGGCCAGCAGTTTGTTTCTCGGCCCGTACAGGCTCCAGCCTTTGGTGTGTCCCATGATCAGCATGCCTTCAGTGCCATAGAAGGCCGCGCCGTTTTCGTAACCTTCCTGAACGTAAGGCGACCAGATGCGTTGTTCAAAGATCAGTTGTCGAGTGCGTCCGGCGGGGTTGCCTGCAATCGGATATTCGCAGACGGCGTACTGGGTATCAGGGAACTGCTGATCGTCATCGAAAAAAGACTTGCTGCCGAAGCATGTGACCCGGGTGGGATGCGAATCGACTCCCAGTCCCCAGAGAGCCACGTCGATGTCGTGGACGCCATCATTGCCGATATCTCCACAGCCAAAGTCATACCACCAGCGCCAGACGCCATGCAGCAGGTTGGGCCGCCAGGGCACGGGTTGCGTTGGGCCCAGCCATGTGTCGAAATCCAGGTGTTCAGGGGGCGTGCCCGGCTGTGAGTGACCGATGGACCCGCGGCGCTGGCTGTTCCAGGCCTTCGCGACAAGGATCTCGCCGATTTCCCCTTTCTGTAAGCGTTCGATACCGGCACGAACGCATTCCGTACTGCGGCTCTGCGTACCCACCTGCAGTCGTTTTCCGGAGCGGGCCACGGCGTCGGCCAGCAGACGCCCTTCACGAATATTGTGGCAGCAGGGCTTTTCCACGTAGACGTGTTTGCCGGCATTCAGGGCCATGATGGCAGCTGGTGCGTGCCAGTGATCCGGTGTGGCAATAAACACGGCATCCAGTGAAGCGTCGTCCAGCAGACGCCGCAGATCTCCAGTCGCCTGAGGTGCCGTCCCGGATCCCATTTGAACGTTCTGAACCGCGGTAGCCAGACGCTGCTGATCCACGTCGCAGACCCATGTAACCTGCACATCGCGGCGTTCGCTGAGCAGTTTCAGGTGGTTGCTGCCCATACCGCCACAGCCAATTACGCCGACCTTCAGCAGGTCGGCCGATGCCGTGTCTGAGGTGGCCGCAGACGCCAGGGGATTGGCGAGGAGTCCTGCGGAGACGGCCGCGAGTGAAGACTGCAGAAAGTCACGACGGGCGGGAGTGGTCATGCGGGAAACTCCGTGTGAGCAACGGTGGTGGAAACTGCGGTTGGCTGCGGGGACCCGGCTGGATAGCTGCCGCCCGTAGACGACCAGCGTGCCTGGCCACCCGGCTCTGGCGTTCTGTGGCTGCATTCCGGGGTGGACGAAAAATCAGCGAGCGAGCATGAGAAACGTTACAGCAGGGATTCGTTTGTGGCAACTGAGGGCCAGGGCGTAAAGACGGTTCGTTACGCCGCGTTCTGTCAGAGGTTCACATATTTGAGCGATTTCCGGCTGGGATTTCGTGCTGTTCTGCGTCAGAATTCGGGAACGCGAGGTCTGGAACACGGACCCCGCGGCGTACCGGCAAAGGTGAATCGCATTGAGGAGTGGACCTTGGACCGAAGACTCTTCCATAACCGTGCTGCCTGCGGCTCTGCGGCTGTCTTCGGTCGCGGGCTGTCCTGGGGACTGATGTGCCTGTGCTTTGTGCTGACTCTTTGGCAGCCCGACATGCAGCTGCTGGCTGCGCAGGCAGAGTCTGAACCGGCTCTGGATCCTGCAGCGGACGTGTCCCCGGAAGATCTCAGGTTTTTCGAAGCCGAAATTCGCCCGTTGCTGGTGCAGCACTGCGTTAAATGTCACGGCGAGACGGCTCAGAAGGGCGGCCTGCGTCTGGATACGGCTGCGGGAATGCTGGCGGGTGGTGAAGGCGGTGCGGTGGTCGTACCGGGAGATCCGGATGGAAGCCAGTTGATTCGCGCGGTGCGGTATGACGGCTATGAAATGCCACCAGCGGGGCGACTTCCTGAGGCGGACGTGGCGCGGTTGACTGAGTGGGTACGGCGTGGAGCAAAGTGGCCCAATCAGCACGGGGCCGGGTTGCCGGCGGCGCGAACGGGGTTCACGGATGAGGACCGCGCCTGGTGGGCCCTGCAGCCCGTCCGGGACACGAAACCTCCGGAGGTGAAGTCGAATGACTGGTGTCGCAATGAGATTGATCAGTTTCTGCTGGCAGAGATGCAGGGGGCTGGTTTGTCACCGGCTCCTGAAGCGCACCGGCAGATACTGATTCGTCGGGTGACATTTGATTTGACGGGATTGCCACCGACTGCTGCGGAGGTTGAGGAGTTCGTGGCGGATCAACGGCCTGATGCCTGGGAACGCGTGGTGGATCGACTGCTGGCCAGTGATCGTTACGGTGAGCGTTGGGCGCGGCACTGGCTGGATGTTGTTCGGTATGCAGATTCTGATGGCTATCGAATTGATCACTACCGCCCGAATGCCTGGCGGTACCGGGATTATGTGATTCAGAGTCTGAATCAGGACAAACCGTATGACCAGTTTGTGCAGGAACAGCTGGCCGGGGATGAATTGTTTCCGGAGAACCCGGATGCCCTGATCGCTACGGGATTTCTGCGGCACTGGATTTATGAGTACAACAATCGCGACGCGCGTGGTCAGTGGGATTTGATTCTCAACGAAGTGACGGATACCACGGGTGACGTCTTTCTGGGACTTGGAATGCAGTGTGCCCGCTGCCACGATCATAAGTTTGATCCGATTCTGCAGAAGGACTATTACCGGCTGCGTGCCTTCTTTGAGGGGATCCTTCCAGTTGATAATACGGTGGTGGCCTCCACGGCTGAGCTGCAGTCGCATGCTGAGCAGGAGCGGGTGTGGCAGGAAGCGACGGCGGGGATTCGCAGTCGGATCGACGCGCTTGAGCGGCCATGGCGGGATGAGGCACGCAGTAAAGCCATCCAGATGTTTCCCCCGGATCTGCAGGCGATTCTGACATCGGCTGAAGAGCAGCGCACGCCGCTGGAAAAGCAGCTCTATCATCTGGCATGGCGGCAGGTGGATTACGAGTATGAAGTCCTTGACAATCGGATCAAGGGCGAAGACAAGGAGCAGCTCCTTGCACTGCGTCGCGAGCTGTCGGCCTTTGACAAGCTGCGACCGGCTGGTCCGGCCACGGCCCTTGTCGTAACGGACGTTGGTGATCAGGCCCCGCCGACTGTGATTCCCAAACGCGGTGTGGAGGTGTTGCCCGGGGTGCTTTCGCTGCTGGATTCCGGCGATCTTCCGATTCCGGCGCAGGCGCATTCGGGGACAGTGCGAACCACGGGGCGGCGCGCCGCCCTTGCGCGGTGGCTCACATCGGCTGAGAATCCCCTGACTCCCCGCGTCATTGTGAACCGGATCTGGCAGACGCACTTCGGGCGAGGACTGGCGCAGAATGCCAGTGACTTCGGGACACTGGGGGGGCCACCATCGCATCCACAGCTGCTGGACTGGCTGACGGCGCGGTTCGTTCGGAATGGCTGGCGGATGAAGGATCTGCATCGCCTGATTGTCACCTCAGCGGCTTATCGGCAGTCGGCTGAGCACCCACGTCTGGCTGAGTTTCAGGGCGTGGATCCAAAGAATCAGAAGTACTGGCGTGCGGATGTGCGGCGGCTGGATGCCGAGCAGATTCGGGATGCGATTCTGATGGTCTCCGGCCAACTGGATCTCAAGGCTGGCGGTCCGGGAGTGCAATCCGACGTACCAAGGCGTTCTGTGTATCTGCGTGTGATGCGGAATCAGCGAGATCCGCTGCTGGATGTTTTCGATCTGCCGTTGTTCTTTTCCAGCACAGCCGCGCGGGACACAACGACCTCGCCCGTGCAATCGCTGTTGCTG
>JBDKIW010000006.1:0-8691 GCA_039796955.1 Planctomycetota bacterium | reverse complement strand
ACAACTTTGAGGTGCCGGCACTATGACCTGCGTCCTCAGGCCTGTCGGGACTTTGAACGGGGCAGTGATCTGTGCCGCCTCAGTCGCGACGATGAAGGTCTGTAGACAGCCGATCAAAGTGCCTGATGCTGACGATTTCGTGGATTTGAAGCCTTTTTGCAACGACCAAACCACAGGGCACGACTGATTCACCCCGCAATGGGATATTGACTAACACTATTATGCAGGAATGCCAAACCTTCCTTCATCCAATTCGCATGATGGTTTTTTCAAGACGCTGTTCGGGCAGCAGGAGTATGCTCGCAGCTTTCTGACGTCCACGCTGCCTTCGGATCTGGTGCGATGTCTGGATCTCAGCACACTGGAACCGTCCTCCGCGTCATTCGTTGATGAGCAACTCCGGCAGGCTCATTCTGATCTGCTGTTTCGTACTCGTCTTGCAGATGGTTCAGAAGCCGCCATTTACCTGCTGTTTGAGCACAAAAGTGTGGCGGATCGGCTGACAGTGTTTCAGGTGCTCCGCTATATCCTGAAGATCAATGAACAGCGATTGCGGGATCACCAGGAGCTGTGCTGTGTGATTCCGATCGTTGTGTACCACGGAGCCAACCCCTGGAATGCCCCACGGTCCCTCAGGCAATTGATCCAGGTCCCGGCACCTCTGGAACCGTTTATCCCGGATTTTTCGCTGCAACTCATGGATCTCAGCCAGATCGAGGACTCAGAATTTCGGGGAGACGCCTTTTTTTGTGCCTCCATCATGATCTTTAAATATATAATGCGGTCGGATATCGTGGATCGCCTGGCAGGCATTTTTCAGCAACTGTCCTTAGCAGGCTTGTGGCAGCAGACAGATGCTGTGATGCTGCTGCTGAACTACCTTGTCAGTGGAACCGACCGGGTTTCTCCCGAGATCCTTCAGCAGGAACTCACAAAAGCAGTTTCCACACACAGAAAGTCACTCATGCCAACACTTGCAGAAATATGGGTGCAACAGGGCCACGAAGCAGGAATGTTGCGAGGAACGTTATCCGGACGCATCCAGATGCTGCAGGAGTATCTTCGTGAGTCACCGGCGTCCGCAGAGGAACTCAGAAATCTGGACCTTCAGCAGCTGATCAACCTTGAGCAGAGCTTGCGATCGCGGTTGAATTTGCCCGCCCATGCCGACGAAGTCACTGGTGAGCAACCTGGCGGAAGTCCGACCTCCAAAAGTCGGTGAAAACAGCCCCCGTGATCGATGCACACAAGCCCCGATCCTGATTCAAAGTCAGAAGTTTACAACCGAACAGCATCACTGCGGCCAGACTTCGTGCATCGCTTCAACAGCTGTTTTCAGCGTCCGTCTGACGCGAACCGATCGCTGTAAACAGATGCTGTGCTGGCGATGCTGCTGCCGGACATCCTGTCCGTGGAACCGACCGGGTTTCTCCCGAGATCCTTCAGCAGGAACTCACAAAAGCAGTTTCCACACACAGAAAGTCACTCATGCCAACACTTGCAGAAATATGGGTGCAACAGGGCCATGAAGAGGGTTACAAAGCGGGCCGCGAAGAAGGTTACGAAGAGGGCCTAAAAGCGGGCCGTGAAGAAACAATGCAGCGCGGAGTCTTATCCGGACGCATCCAGATGCTGCACGAGCTTCTGGGTGAGTCGCCAGCGCCCACAGAAGAACTCAGAAATCTGGACCTTCCGCAGCTGATCAACCTTGAACAGAGCTTGCGTTTACGTTTGCCGCTTCCTAACGATTCCGCTGCAGCCAGGCAGGAATAATTCAGCAGTGCAGAACTGATCACTCAAGGCCCGCGTCGTCACATGACCACGCCCGTCGCCGCCGCGAAGCGTGTCGCCAGGTCCTCAGTGGACCAGCCTGTCCCCACCCCTCAGCACTGCAAGTTTGCCCGCTGAGAATAGACAGCCTCCTGTGACTCGAATGGAAGGCCTGGCGTCCAGCCAGGCCGAATTCCCGCTCATTGGAATCAGCGTTTCAGTGGCCGTGGAAACAAAATTCATAGCGAACCAACTCCGCCTACGGCACGCCCTTTTACAATCGCACCATTCGACAAAGACCGCAGCAATTCCTCGTATCCTGAATCACCTTCGCTATTCAGAAGCCAACCACAAAACCAGTAAAACAGCAGATCCTGGCGTATGATTTCCAGAAACGATCACTTGTCGCTCGCCAGCGTCCTTGCAACTCGGAATCCATTTGAGAGCAGCACTGTGTCAGCACGAACCGCCAGTCTGTCGGCAGCCCGTAACAGAGGAGGTGTTGAATAGATCGAACCGCCTCGAATAAGTCGCCCCCATGGTTCTTCATTATCGACAAACTCTGGCTGTGACGGCTGCGTCAACACTCCGGAAAACGTGTTCACCGAATAGCTGACCTCCTGACACCACTCTGCTGCATTTCCAAGGGTATCGAAGAGACCAAATGCATTCGGCCTGAGCGATCCAGCGGGCAGAAGACTGCCGTCGGACAAATCGTCTGCGAATCGACAATAACGGGCCAGATGAGTATTCCCATCGCCGAAGTATCTGGAAGTCGTGGTGCCTGCCCGGCAGGCATATTCCCATTCAGCGTCTGTGGGCAATCGATAACCAGTTCGACTCAATGCGTCGGGCAGCATTTTCATGCCGTCACCTGGTGTTGTATCGGGATCGTAACACCACTGTTCTCGGGGAATTCCGGCCTGTTGACTAAGCCAGTTACAGAATGCCACTGCGTCGTACCACGTCACAGAAGTAGCCGGCAGATCGCCTTCTCGCGAGGCTGCCAATTCCTCGCGATAGGATTGGCGGAACGCCTGGAACTGCGCAATTGTGACTTCGTGCATTCCGATGGCAAAGGTGTGGGGAATTCGACGACGATGCAGAACTTCATTGCCTCCATCCATGCCGCCATTTCTCTCCCACTCCCGAAGCGGAGATCCCATCATAAAGTCAACGGGCCCTGCAAGTACAGTCATCGCCAACGGTGGCAGCGACGGATCAGCACCTGGCTGCAGATACCAGCGGCGCTGGCCTTCGGTCTGTCCTGTGGCAAGATCTGACAGGATGCTGTTCATCTCAGCACCCTTTCCCAGCTGTCGCAGTGACCATTCTATGGCAGCATGAATTCCCGGGTCCGGATCTTCCACATAGTCTCTCAGGAGTCTCCTGACGCAATCCGCGGTGATCACGGCAGCCTTATTGGCCACTCCAAATTCACCAACGGCAAGTGTCAGAAACCTGCGTTGATTCACCGTCAGCAGAGGATGATCGCCTGAGTTTTTGTCCCGCAGCAGGGATTCGATTTCTCCGGCGTACACTCCGTAGTCAGTAATTCTGGACAGCAGCGCAGCTTCGGTTTCCGGTTCGAGTCCATGACTAATCAGCGGCAGCAGATCCTGCGATGAGTTCATACGCAACAGTACCGTGGCAGCGGCAGCTCGCCGATTGCCCTCCCATTGTCGCTGTGATTCCACAATAGCCGGGCGCTGCAGAAGCAGAGTGAACTGAGGTTCAGAATCGTTTGCGGTCAGCTCTAATGAACTCGATGAACAACGCCAGCCTTTTTTCATGAAGTCCGTCAGATGCGGCTGAATTTTCGATCTGGCCACTCCCTGGATGAGCAGCGATTCGCCGAGTGGTTCCTGCTGCCACAGGGCTGCACGCCGCAGGATACCCTGCCCATCCACAACACCAGACACATCCATCTGAGGCCAGTCGAAGCGTTCACTGCCATCCCATGTGAGATCCCACGCCGACTTCGGACCAACTTCACGGAGGATGGCCGAATAGCGAGCGATGCCTTGATTATCCACCGCCACACTCAGGCTCGTCATTGTTTTGAAGGCTGACTGATGTGACATAGCATCCAAAGCTGCAGTTAATTCCTCTGCAGTCAATCCCGGGAGGCATCGACAACTTCCACTGCCCGGCGCCGCTTCACTCCAGACCGCAATGAATCGCCTGTCCCCCACCGCGAATCCATCAGGAAGCAGCAACTCATTCAGCGGCAGCCCCTCCCGCATGGCGACCGAACCCGGTGCTGCCAGCGCGTCGGCATCATACTCAATATCCAGCAACCAGCGTCCGCTGTTGCGAACCCAGACGACATTCAGCAGCGGCTTGCTGCCTGCGTTTATGGTCAGACCGCTACCTGCTGACCGAATTCGCTGCGGCATGTAGCCATGCAGTCCAAACTCTTCGCACAAGCCCTGCAATTCCTCCAGTGGCAAACATGGCCAGAAGAGAAACTCCGCGCGTGCAACTCCCCCAGCTTCTGAAACGCGTTTCCGCAGCGAATCAGGCAGGTCTGTTGGTTCTGCCTGTGCTACCCCATCGGCACTCCACGGCTCACGCAGGACTTCTCGCATGCGTTCAACCGCCCCACCTCCATGTTTCGAAAAAACCGGAAAAAGGATTGAATCTGCAACCTTATCGGCGACGAGTAAGGCCTCACCCAGCAGGTTCAGGTCTGATGCAGCGTACACCGCCAGCAACTCAGCGAGATTCGCCGACTGCTGCGTCCTCCCGGGTGCAGACTTAAACGCTCTCAATATTTCGGGAACGAGGGAAGTTCCGATTCCTGCAAGCAATTTCCGGGCAGCCACCAGTTCCCCCGGTGGAAGTTCCGATAGATTCGCAACAAGCACCGCGGACACCTCAGCCGTCAGCCATGGGGGAACCTGATTCAGCGACAAGTTCGGATCTGATGAAAGCAGGCATGCACATTGCAGTCGCTGAACCGGTTCCGCATCCCGGTTTTCCACCATCGCCTGCCATTCATCCAGCAACTTCCGATCCCACATCAGACGCTCACAGTCGAAAGCAGCAAGCTTCTCCGGCCCGAGACGCAACAGAGCATGATCCAGCAACTCACGGATCGCAGTATCAGAAACTTTCATAGCATGCAGCGTCAGAAGCAGATTGAGCTGATGCTGTGAATCGGGGACGGCATTTTTCAGGGCGATGCTGAGCAGCGGTCGCGGGTCGCCATCAAACGTCAGCAGCTGATCCACCCATCGGCCCAGGTCCTCAAGCCGCGCTGAAGCAACACCTTCGACCAGACCCACGACTTCTCGCTCACGAAACTCAGCTGCCAGCCACCACTTCAGCTGCAACCCGAGAAACAGGAGCAAACTGCAGATACAAGCTGCAAGTGCGCTCTGCCGTCGCCATCGCTGAACCACTCTGCGAAGCATCATTTTCTGAGAATTCGTTTGCAGCCCTACAGGTATTCGCCGACGAATGCGGAAGTATTCCGTCATGGATGGCAGCAATCTGTCTGGTCGGCCGGCAGACTGCCACTGGCCACTTCGCTCTTCGAGGAGTAGTCGCGCACGCCCCTCCTCGGTACTCAGCAGATTCTCCCTGATCCACTCCCGCAGAATTGGGACCACATAGTCGTGTGTCAGTTCGTAATACTGGTGATCTTCACCCGCCATGCTCAGGTCTGTACTGCCTTCATCCGGCGCACAGGGGCTGACGATGCGCAATCGTGACACAAGAAGGTCAAGCATTCTGGAAAAATCCATTTTTCGATCACGCAGACCGGACACCGCCAGTAGCTCATGAGACGACCTTCGACAACCTCGAATCTGCAGTCCCGGCGCAGGCAGCAGTGCTGCCAGAACCAACTGAGCGGCCTGACTGAGATAGCGCTGCTCCGGCAACCGCGACCGCACAGAGAGGTTCTCCCGCAGCATCTGGATGCCAGCACCGCACGTCCCCCCGATTGCATGCAGACTTTCCACGGTCCAGGAACGTTCCATCAAAGCTCCGGACAGGACCGACAACTGGATTGGCGATACCCGGCCGACCTGCTGTAGTGAATCCACAGCTTCTCGCAGAAACTCTCGCTGTTCCGCTGTGGGAGGTGCTGAGATCTTTCCCAGTGCCCGACCAAATCGAGCCAGAACCTGCCTCGCATGCTCCTGAGGCAACAGATCCAGCATAAATGCATTTCGCCCCTCATGAAACTGCACATCCAGCGCGGTTCCAAAACGGCTTGCGGCAACCCAGAACTCCTCCCGAACCACCACAACTGACTGAATCCGAACACCATCGCAGTGTCGTAAGCCGCGAATCAGGGGAGATTGAGGATCCACCGGATTCGCATGCAGCCACTGTTCGAATTGATCAAGAATCAGCACAAGCTTAGGCGCCGCGCTCGCTGCATACCCTGCAAGGACCGAAACAACGTCCTGAGCCATATTCGACGATGAAGCACCGCGACCTGCAACCTGACGGACAATGGATCTCTCAGTACCGCTCGCAGTGCACTGAATCAGAATCACCTTGAGATCCGTCGACAGCCTCGGAATCAGACCAGCCTGCAGGAAGGACGATTTTCCACAGCCGCTGGGACCATAGAGCAAACCCACCTCAGCAACTTCACTCTTCTCCGACTCCAAAAACTGCTTCCAGAATTCGAGACTGATCGGCAGACCACTAAGCCCAGCGGGGCCCGGAAGCAGTTCAGGATAGACGTCAGCATCCGCACTTGAGAACGCCCCCAGTCCCCGCGGGCCAACCAGTCGCTCATATGATTGCTGCAGCAAATCAGTAGCAGACTCCAGCGCGGCGTCTTCAAATGAACGACGCTGCAACCAGGATCGGAGGGCTTCGGCAACTGCTCCGCAGGTCGAAAACCGCTGCGATCGCTCTCGCGCCAGCATCTTCAGACAGATACGTTCCAGCGCCTCAGGCAATTCCCGAGTCCGTTCGGTCAGTTGAACCGGAGAAATATTCAGCACGTCCGAAAGACGCTGAAACGGACGCCGCCCGGTAAGGAGTTCAAAGAAGAGAGCACCCAGAGAAAACTGGTCACTGGCACCATTCACCCTGTGGCCCTCACCCGCAGCCTGCTCCGGACTCATATAACACGGACTGCCGGCAATAATCCCGGCCTGCGAAGGTGATTCAATTCTGACGGACAAACCGAAATCTGTTAGATAGGGCCTGCCACTGTCCCGTTCCACAATCACATTAGCAGGCTTCACATCACGGTGCACAAACCCCCGGTCATGGGCTGCCTGCAGAGCATCTGCAAGTGCCACGGTAATGACCACGCTTTGTTGTACGTTCGGAGGTTGCAGCCTGATCAACTCCTGAAGCGACACTCCGTCTACATACTGAAAAACCACAAATGGAACGGATCGGGCGAGTCCAGCAAGCGATGTCCTTCCGGAGAAGTAGACCTGCACAACATGCGGATGGGAAAACTGTCCTGCTGTATGAGCCTCCCGGAACGCTATCTGCTCATGATCGGGCACTTCATGACCTGCATCACTCAGTTGGAACTTGATCGCTACAAGGCGATCAAGAGGTAATTCCAGTGCCAGAAATACAACCCCAAACCGCCCGCGTCCCAGTTCCCTGCGAAGTTCATATCGCCCCTCGATCACCCCCCAACGACGCCACCCATTGGCCAACGTCATCGGATGATCATCAAAAACCTCTGCCAGTACCTTCACGTCGTCGATGCATCCGCCATACTCGTCCACCCGAGGTTCCTCGCCACGCTGACGCCGCCAGTAGAGTTCCACTCGCAGCAACTCCGCCAGTAACTCTCTGCGACAATTCTCAGAAACCCGCTCCAGGTACTCCTCCAAACGTGGATTCCTACCGTTCTTCCAGGCAACTTCAAACTCATCACAAATCCTGTCCAGCGTCTCAGAGAAATCACCGGAGCGTCCTGAGGCAGAGTCCGCTGAATTGATACTTTCCATGCGTCTGATCCCTCGTGAGCAACTGAACATCAGTCTGAGCCTCGTCGTATTCTCACCGGAAAATCCCGCCGCCTCAAGGAAACATCTGAGAATCCGCCACCACTTGATTCTCACACCCTCGCCTGCAAAAATCCGTGTTTCCACGCTTCGATTACGGTGTACAGGCCGCAGACATGACGTCTCCCGACTCCGATCCCGCTGGCTCTGTTACTCGCCTGCTCAGCGGTCTCTCATCCGCAGACCCAACATCGGTCACAGCCGTTTTTAATGTCTACTTCAGCCGCCTCTCTTCCACTGCGCGACAACTTCTGGATCCAAGGCATCTGCGAACGGTTGACGGCGAAGATGTCGCCCTCTCAGTACTCAACCTGTTCTTCGCCGATGCCGCCGCCGGGAACCTACCCGGCATCAACAGTCGCCACGATGTCTGGAAGCTGCTGAACACCCGCCTCAGAAATCGAGCTTTTAATTATCGTCGCGACCTCGACGCGCAGAAACGCGGCGGGCGGGGTGTCATACCGGAAACGGATCTGACCCACAGAAATCCGGAAAACTGTGCCGGCCTCGATGCCTTTCCCGATTCAGCAACAATTGCCCTGGATGTGCTTCAGTCACTGCACACAGAACTCCTCGAATCACTGTCTGACCCAGTCCGAAAACTCATCGCAACCCGACTTCTGGAAGGTCACTCGGTTCCGGAGATTTCCGAGGAACTCGAACTCTCCATCCCCACCATCCATCGCAAGATTCAACTCATCCGCAGTCGGTGGGAAGAACTCTCCGCACGCTGAAGTCGGCAGGTGGCAGAATCAGGCGACTGACCTGATTTCAGAAAAATGTCAGAAAATCGCTGAATCGTGATTCAAACGTGGCCTCACTGGTGCCTGAAGCGGTGGTGAGATTTGAAGCCCCTGAGCGTTTCATGCTCATGCAGAGCATGGTGCTCCCCCGTGGCTCATTTCTCCCGCTGGCA
>JBDKIW010000005.1:0-4820 GCA_039796955.1 Planctomycetota bacterium | reverse complement strand
CTTCGTTGTATGGTGAAAAGGTGGCTATCCGCTTGTTTGCGGAGCAGGATCAGTTGCAGATGCTGGGTCAGTTGGGTCTTCCCGGAATGGTGGAAGTCGGATTGCGAACTCATCTGGAGGCAACCTCTGGTGTGATTCTGCTGACTGGGCCATCGGGCAGTGGTAAGACGACGACGGCCTATGCGTGTCTGCGTGAGGTGCGTGACCGCAGTTCCGGGACGCGTTGTCTGATGACACTGGAGGATCCGATTGAATCGGCGATTGCCGGGGTGATTCAATCGCAAGTGAAGCCCGCTGCCGGGTTTAGTCTGACGACCGGGCTGCGGTCACTGATGCGGCAGGATCCGGATGTGATTCTTGTGGGTGAGATTCGTGATCCGGAAACGGCAGAGGCGGCGTTTCAGGCGGCCCTGACCGGACATCTGGTCGTGACGACATTTCATGCCGGATCGGCGGTGGAGGCGTTGACGCGGCTGACGGAAATGCAGTTGGAGCCCTATCTGATTCGCAGTGCGTTGCGAGCAGTTATTTGTCAGCGACTGCTGCGGCGATCCTGCGTGAGCTGTTCCTTGAAGTCATTGGAATCTGCGAAAAGTAGAAATCCTGCAGACAAGAACTCAGCCCACGCGACTCTGAATGCCATGTGTCCGGTGTGTAGCGGTACCGGGTATGCGGGGCGTTTGGTGCTGGCGGAATTGCTGGAGCCGGAGCATCCGGAGCTGGTGCAGGGGCTGTTGTCTCGTGCTGACGCGCGACGCATGTCGGCGCTGGCCGAGGCCACCGGCATGGTGACTCTGGCACAGGTGGCGGCGCAGGCGGTGGCGGAGGGACAGACGACGCAGGAGGAAGTGCTGCGGGTGCTGGGAGGCCGCAGGAGCTGACTTCGGACTTGTGGGGATGAGATGTTGCGGGATGGGATGGAGTGTGATGAATTGGAAGGTATTAGCCGGATCAGCTTCCCGGATGAGCTTCCGGGAGGGGTGTTTTGCGGGTGCGGATCGTTTCCGGCTTTGGTGGGACAGGACGTGACGCTGACGGGGTCACTGGAACATAGAGACGTGTCATGACATTGACGATTGAGGACATCGAGCATTTGTCGCAGGAGATTCGGCACTTGATGCAGGCCGGTCTGCCGCTGGAGTCGTCCCTGGCATCTGCGGGGATGGGTCGCAGCCGTCGATTGCAGGCCTTTCTGTCGGCGCTGCAGCAGCGTCTGGAGCGTGGCGAGAGTCTGCCGCAGATTCTGGAATCGCAGACATCCCGAAACGCGAGGATGCTGACGGTTGCGATCGGAGCCGGTTTGAAGTCAGGCCGCCCTGCTCTGGCGATTGAGTTGATGGGGGACTATGCGGCTGACATTCTGGAACTGCGTTCGGGCATCGTGCGGGCGGCCGCCTATCCGATGGTGATCGTTGGTGTGGCTTCGCTGATGCTGATGCTGGTGGTTCAGCATTTTCTGACTCATTACTACGATTTCGCAGTGATGCAGATGGGGGTGGTGAGTGATCCGCGATTGGTGGGGTTACTGCAGTGGACGCAGCAGTATCCGGCGTGGGTCTTCGGGCCTCCGGCGGTGTTGTGTGCGGTGGTGTTGTTCTGGGTGCTGTCAGGTCGTGCCTCGGCGATGACATTTCGGGGGCCGGAAAAGCTGTTGCTGTTGCTGCCGGGATTGAAGTCGATCGTGCGTGATCTGCAGTGTTACACTCTGACGCGTATGCTGGCGTTGTTGACGGACAATGGCCTGACGCTTCCGGAATCACTGACGCTGGCTGGCGTGTCATCAGGCAATGCGGTGTTTGAGCGCACGTGTCGCGGTCTTGCTGCAGTGGTTTCGCGAGGAGGGATGCTGGCGACAGTTTCAGCGGCCGAGTCGGCCGGCATTCCGCCACTGCTGATGTGTTGTCTGAAGCAGGTTGAGAGTCAGGAGGAGCGGATGCGTTACCGCCTGCGTTCAGCGGCACAGTTTTATCGCCAGCGGTTTGAGCGTGGGATGATGTGGATGCAGCTGGCCATGCCGATGGTGATGTTTCTGTTCCTTGGGGGGGGGTGTGTGCTGATTTATTCTCTGCTGGTCTTCTGGCCGGTGATCACGCTTTATAATTCGCTGGCTGTCGGAGGAATACCGCCGCTGGTGTCCGGTTTGATTTTGTGACGCCGGGTGGTAAGTGGTGCGGTCAGGGCTGAGTTCTTTCTGAAGCGGCGGGGTCATGCAAACTTTTCAATACCAGGCCAGACATCAGACGGGTCATCGGATTTTTGGCGTGCAGGATGCGGAAGACACGGGGGCCCTGGCGGCGCTGTTGTCGGAACGGGGGTTGGTGCTGGTCGAGGCCCGGTGCCTGTCCATACACGCGGGACTGCTGGCTCAGCGATCAGAGCTTCCGCGACTTGTGCAGCTGCGAGTAGGCGAGCGGTTGCGGGAAGCCTTGCTGACGGGGCTGCCATCGCATGAGGCGGTGCGGGCGATGGCCGAGGAGCCGCTTGAGCACCCGTTGCTGATGCTGATGCCCTGGCTGACTGGTTCGGCGCTGATGTTGACGGTGGTGTCGGCGATTCTGGTGGCAGGAGTCGGATTCTCGGCGGGGATATTCCTCGGCTGTCTAACCTTAACGATCCTCTTCTGGGTTGCCTGGATGCGCCTGCGTTTGTTGCTTGTGGTGGCTCCACGGCGGACGCTGTTGCAGATTGCCGATCGGCTTGAGTCGGGGCATGTGAATGCCGCGGAGCAGCAAACGCTGGTGCCGGAAGAACTGAGGGCGTTGCAGTCATCGAAGATTGACTCGGAGTTGAAAGCGATTTCGATTGCCGAGCTGATTCCGGAGGTGACGGAGATGCGCACGCAGCGGCACCGCCTCGCGTCTCATCTGATGGGGCCATTCGTGTTGGCAGCTCTGCTTGGCACTGGCATTGTGGCATTCCTTGGAACGGTGGTTCCGCAGTTTGCTCAGATCTTTACAGGATTTGGTGTTGAGATTCCGCTGGCGACCGAGGTGCTGTTGGAGTTGAGCGAGTTCATGGCGGCACCTGGAGGACTGCTGATCCCTGTAACGATGGTGGGGATGCTGCTGGGACTGTGCGTGGTTTACGCCGTTGTCACGCTGGATTCCCTGACGTTTGTGTCCAGTCGAATGCCGCTGCTGGGAACCAGCATTCGCTGGCTGGTTCAGGCGAGGATTTGTCGAAGTCTGGCGGTCCTGCTGCGAAATCGAGTGACGCCATCGGTGGCGCTGGTAACCGCGACCGAGGGGGCCGGGCTGAAGCAGGCGGCGCTGGAAGGTGCGACGGTGGCTGCGGTCGTGGAGCAGGGAGGAGATGATTATGAGCAGGGGCGATATCTGCGAGGCCTGCCGATCTCGCTGCTGGGTCAGATCCAGCGACGCGTGACCGAACGTCATTCTGAAGTGGATACGGCTCAGGCTTTTGAGGGATTTGCCAGGTCTCTGGAGAATGCCGCGACGGGGCACGGGGCGATTCTGATTGTGGTGCTGGAATTAATGACGGTGGTCACGATGGGCGGTCTCTGCGGTCTGCTGGTCATTGGTCTGTTTCTGCCACTGCTGAAACTTCTGAACGATCTGACTTAAGTCCATGGTGAGTGCTTCGGACCTGAAGAATCGGATGTCATCATGAGCTATATTCGCCAATGGTTGTATGCGTGGAACAAGCCCGAACCGCTACGGCAGTCATCCCTGCTGCTGATGTTGTCCGGTGCTGTCGGGCATGGTGATTCGCTGCTGGAAACGCTGCGTGCCCATGAACGGGAGAGTGCCGGCGACTGGCGCGAGAAAGTCCAATTGTTTGTCAGCCTGCTGGAAAGTGGACATTCGTTGTCTGTGGCCATGTCGCTTGTGGAAAACCTGCTTCCGGCAGAAACGATATCGGCCGTCAGTGTCGCGGAGCGTGGTGGCTGTCTGGCCAGTGTGCTGCTGGATGAGGCCGGACGTATCGGGCGTCGTTGTGCACGCGAGCAGGCGGGCCTGTTAGCTCCGGAAGCGCTGCTGCTGTGGTTTGGTAGTTGTTGCGTCGTGATTTACTCGCTGCTGCAGTTTCTGGCGATCTTCATCGCGCCGAAATTCAAAGACATCTTTGAGGGATTTGGACTTGAGTTACCCGGGATCTCTCAGCAGATGCTGACTCTGCTGCAGATTTTCAGCAGGACGTGGTATCTGACAGTAATGCCCGGACTGGGATTGTTCGTGGGCCTCACGTGGGTTGCCTGGAAGACGGCACAAACAAAGTTAATGCGTGGGTATGTTCCCTGGGCGCGTCTCTGGCCGCGTTACTGGACACCCGGAATTCTGCGAATTCTGGGAATCAGTATCGCCGCAGAGACTCCGATTTCTGAGGCACTGGATGCCACCATTCATGAACTTCCGGAGGGGCGTGCGGCCACTCGAGTTATTGAGCTACGGGATCGTGTTCTGGCTGGAACGCATCTGCTGCAGGCTCTGCGGCAGGTGCGGTTGCTGAGTGCGCGGGAATACGCATTCCTCAGTTCAGCAGAAACTTCGGGGCATACGGACTGGGCCATGCGTCATCTGGCCACGGCGATAGATCAGCGCAGGCAGCGCCGTTTCACACGGTTTCTGATCTGCCTCGGGCCGATGATCACCCTTGGAATGGGGGCCATTGTGTTATTTGTCTGTGTGGCGTGGTTCGCTCCTCTTGTTAAGCTGATCGGAGATCTGTCATGAGGTCAGTCACCGTGCTGTCTGTGGCCGGTGGTGGTCACAATCGCAGTCGAGCGGGAAGTTTTGCCACGGAAATGATCATTGCGGCGATCATTACAGGAACAACAATGGCCGTCCTTGTCCCGGGGC
>JBDKIW010000004.1:0-2661 GCA_039796955.1 Planctomycetota bacterium | reverse complement strand
TCGAGACGGGAAGCAGCCCGTACCGAACCACCCAGAAACAAACCGGCAGACAGCGCGGCCGTGCTGCTGACAAACGAACGACGAGTGGTGGCATGGGAACGAGACATACGGTGCTTTCTGGTCAGAAGAAAACCGTGGCGGGAAAAGATTCGAGCTTCAGAAAAGGGGTCAGGAACCAATAGTGCGGAGCACCCTTCGGGCCATTTGGCTATTGGTTCCTGACCCCTTTTCTGAACCAGGAACCAATAGTGCGGAGCACCCTTCGGGCCGTTTGGCTATTGGTTCCTGACCCCTTTTCTGAATGCGCGTTCGCTAGTTTGATCCGACGGGCGCTAATTCGCAAGCGATTTCCGCCGTTTGACGTGTGGAGACGGCTGAAACGGAACGGCGGGCCCCGGCAACCGGCTTTTCGAATTCGCGAATCCCCGGTTTTCCTTCCGATTGACAGCCGGAAAAACTGGAGTCTTGCGGGCAGTTGCGTCATGATAGGTGGTGGGAATCCGCCTCGCACATGCCTGCTAAACACCGCGGCTCCGCTTCCTGTGCCTCCCTGAAATCGCCCGACAAACAGGTGCAACGGGGGGCGTCCGCACCATGCCTCTCTTCGAAATCATTCCGGCTCATGTACGATCTGATTGGTGATATCCACGGCTGTGCGGATGAACTGGTGGAATTGCTGCACAAACTGGACTACAGCGAACACCTGGGCGTGTTTCGGCATCCCCGGCGAAAGGTGATTTTCTGCGGCGACTTTATCGATCGCGGTCCGCGTATCCGGGACGTCCTGCAGATCTGTCAGCGGATGTGTGAAGAGGGATCCGCGCTGGCAGTGATGGGGAATCATGAACTGAATGCTCTCACCTTTCACACTCCCGATCCCCACGCCCCCGGGGAATTTCTGCGCCGGCACACCGAGCAGACTATTCGGCAGCACAACGCAACATTGACCCAACTGGACTCCCGGGACCTCGCCCAGGCACTCGCGTGGTTCCGCACACTCCCCGCCAGTCTCGATCTCGACGGTGTGCGCGCGGTGCATGCCTGCTGGGATCCGACAGATCTGACGCTGCTGCAGCAGGTCAGTGAGGAACTGGGCTGGATGAGCGAAGACTTTCTGAGCCGGGCCGCCACACGTCACGATCCCGTCTTTCGAGCGATCGAGCGCGTGATGAAGGGCCCGGAAATGCGACTACCAGCCGGCCTGCTGGTCCGCGACAAGGAAGGCACGTCCCGACCGACAGTGCGGATCCGCTGGTTTGACCCGCCGGACGGACAGAATTGCAGCGACTACATGCTGCCCTCGGAACCGATCCCGGAACTGCAGCAACTGAGCGTGCCGCTGACCGTCAGAGCCTGCCCGTATCCGCTCAATGCACCCCCTCTGTTCTTTGGACACTACTGGCTCCGCGACAGATCGCCTGCACCGCTCCGCAGCAACGTGGCCTGTCTCGACTACAGTGTGGCCAAAGACGGGCTGATGACGGCCTATCGATTTCAGGGAGAACAGACTCTGTGTGCATCGCGATTCATCACTGTTCCCAGAAAACAACCTGCCTGAGCAGGCAGGCTGCGGGGACGGACAGGCGGAATGCGGGCGCCGGCGGGTTCATGTCCCGGAGTGATCCGCTTTCGTTCAGACCCTCGCCATCGGCTCTCGTTCGCAATCAGACTCATTGACCTCTGAAAGCAAACTGTCATGTCCCGTATTGATGTTGCCGTGATCGGTGGTGGAATTGTCGGCCTGGCCACTGCCTGGCAGTTGACACTCAGAAACCCTCGCCTGCGCATCGCGGTGCTGGAAAAAGAAGCCGCCCTCGCCTTTCATCAGACCGGCAGAAATTCAGGAGTCCTGCATTCCGGAATCTATTACCGCCCCGGTTCGCTGCGGGCCAGCAATTGTCGCACCGGCAAACTGGAACTCGAACAGTTCTGTGATCGCTACGGGGTGGCGTGGCAGCGCACCGGCAAAGTAATTGTCGCGACACGGGAAGCGGAGTTCCCGCAACTGGAAATGATCCTGGAACGTGGGAAACAGAATGGCGTGCAGTGCGAAATGATCGGTCGCGAACGACTTCAGGAACTGGAACCTCACTGCGCCGGACTGAAAGCCATCCATGTTCCCGAAGCCGGAATTGTGGACTATCCCGGCGTCTGCGAAATGCTGGGTTCACTGTTGCGCGCTGCCGGCCATGAGATTCGTCTGAATTGTCGGGTGCTGAAACTGCATCAGCTGACGGACAGCGTGCGCATTGAATGTTCTGATGGGACCATAGAAGCCGCGCAGGTGGTCAACTGCGGTGGTCTGCACAGCGACCGGCTGGCTCGACTCAGCGGACAGCGCCTGCCGGAACGCATCGTTCCGTTTCGCGGCGAATACTATGAGCTGCAGCCGGAGGTCCATCATTTCTGTCGATCACTGATCTATCCGGTGCCTGATCCCCGTTTTCCATTTCTGGGTGTCCACTTCACACGCATGATTCACGGCGGCGTCGAATGTGGTCCCAACGCCGTTTTTGCGCTCGCACGTGAAGGTTATACGTGGGGTACGATCAGTCTCCCGGATATCTGGGACTCGCTGACCTATCCTGGTTTTCGACGTCTGCTCCAGCGCAACTGGCGGATTGCCGTGGATGAAGTGCGCAGGTCGCTGTTCAAGTCCGC
>JBDKIW010000003.1:0-2656 GCA_039796955.1 Planctomycetota bacterium | reverse complement strand
CGCCGTTCACGGGAATCTATCCATTCGAACCGCACCAGCGATCGTCTTTGGAAAACGCCGGGAAACTCAGTATGATCTGGCGACGAGTCCCCATTTTCGGAGACGCCTGCATCGTATTCTCACACATTTCAAGGCGATTCTCACCCATGAAAACGATCTGGTTTTTCCTTGCTTCAGCAGTGTTTCTGGCAGGCGGCAACAGCGCCACCGCAGCAGATCTATACCAGCCAAAGGAGTACTCGAATGCTGACGGAAAACAACTGAAGTATCAGCTGATGCTCCCGAAGGACTACTCGGCCGATGGTCAGCAATCCTATCCGCTGGTGATTTTTCTGCACGGGGCTGGTGAACGTGGATCTGACAATGTCCGGCAGCTGGTCCATGGTGCAAAGGAGTTTGCGAAGGACACAAATCGTGAGAAGTACCCCTGCTTTGTGATTGCTCCGCAGTGCCCGACAGGACAGTGGTGGGGTGAATCGCGATCTTTGATTGTGGAATTGATCAGAGAGCTGCAGAAGGAGTACCGCATCGACGCCACTCGATTGTACATCACAGGCCTTTCGATGGGTGGCTTTGGCACATGGGATTTAATTGGCCAGCACCCGGACATGTTTGCCGCTGCGGCACCAATCTGTGGTGGCGGAGATCCGCAGACCTGCGGTAAGTTTGCAAAGCTGCCGATCTGGGTTTTTCATGGTGATGCTGACAACGTCGTTCGTCCGGAACAGTCACGCCGGATGGTGGACGCACTGAAAAAAGCCGGCGGCATGCCGAAGTACACGGAGTACCCCGGGGTCGGTCATGATTCGTGGACGCAGACTTACGCTGATGCCGCATTCATGGAATGGCTGTTTGCACAGAAGCGGACCCTCTGACACAGTTTGAGGCCCCATTGAAACGGCGACCGCAGCAGGTCAGCGGACGCCGTTTCTATCCCGCCTGCTTCACGTGTCACAGACTCAATCGCAGAGGCGAGGCTTTGAAACGGGCCCTGCGGAACTGCGACGTTTTCTGAAGTGCCGTCGGTGAAGGAACGTGGGCTCAGTTGGCAGGGCCAGCCGTGGATGGATCGTCCTGAACCGATTCGCCGCTTGCGTCTGCTGTCGGTAACGTGGGAAACTCGGACGGCTTGCCGTGACGATCCAGCCAGGCCTGCAGCAGGATTTGCGCAGCGAGTTTATCCATGCGTTCCTTGCGTTGTTTTTTGGTGAAGTCCGTCGTCATCAGCAGACTTTCGGCCTGATAGGACGTCAGTCGTTCATCCTGAAACGTATGCGGTAAACCGGTGATCTGACTCAGCCAATCTGCGAACTGTCGAGCTTCGCTGGACTTCTGGCTTTCACTGCCGTTCATGTGCAGCGGCAACCCGACAACAAAACCCACCGGACGAAATTCCGCCACGACTTTTTTGAAGAATCGGGCGTCTCCCTGAAGTCCCTGACGCTGATGATTGTACAGCGGACTGGAGTAGCGTTGTTCGCGATCTGATACAGCTACGCCAACGCGTTTGGTGCCGTAGTCAATTCCCAGGATCATTCCCATCGTCGGCAACGGATTCTGATCCGGAAAATAGCCGGGTGCGTTCATCAGTGAGTCTCCCGGGAATATTCGGCAGTCACCTGTCCCAGGCCCAGCGGCACCAGCAGTTGGTTCAGGTTTCCGGAACGAAAGCCTTCCAGATCCAGTGTGATGCAGCGGAAGCCGAGAGACTTCAGGCACTCAGTCACCGCACGACGTCGATCGTCATCCATGAGTTGCGGGAGAACCTTGACTGGGAGTTCGATGCGGGCCAGTTCTGACTGTTCCAGGCGGACTCGCAGTTCTTCACACTGCAGCAGAGATTTCAGAAAGGCTTCAGCATGTTCAATGCGGGCAACGCGTTCTTCTGTCACCTCCACACCATAGGCAATACGACTGGCCAGGCATGGAGCAGCGGGCTTGCTGCGGGCCTTCAGATTCCAGAACGCCGCCAGTTCCCGGACCTGCTGTTTTCCGATTCCCTCTTCGATCAGCGGACTCCGGACCCGGTGTTGTGCAGCGGCCTGCATGCCGGGCCGATGATCCCCCAGATCATCCTGATTCGCGCCGTTCACCAGCAGCATCGCCGGCAGTGAACTCAACAGAGCTTCTGTGGTGGAGTACAGTGTGTCCTTGCAGAAATAACAGCGATCACCGGAATTGCGGCGATACTCGGGCCGCTGAAATTCCTCGGTCCGGATTTCCCGATGCGGAATACCGATACTGCGTGCTTCCTCGACGGCAAATTCCCGATCGGCCTGCGCCAGACTGGGGCTGATGGCCGTCACAGCAATTGCGGCAGTGCCGTGGGCCTGAAACGCGGCCATGGCAACCACAGCACTGTCCACGCCACCGGAAAAGGCCACGGCACAGGGCCCGTAGGAACGCAACCGCGATACAAGCCGATCCGCCAGATCAGCGACGCATACCTGAGCCTCCGTTGGCATCGCACCAGACCTTCAGTGAAGAATGCAGAATAGGAACACCGCCACAACAGCTCGGACCAGTAAGACGCGCGGACAGGCGGCGCTGCTGATCATAGCGAAATGTCGGACTGCGCTGAAATGAGTGACAAAGCATCGCGGATGCAGGAGACATGCGCGGATGTTGGCACATGCCACGACGTCGTCAGGCGCCC
>JBDKIW010000002.1:0-20731 GCA_039796955.1 Planctomycetota bacterium | reverse complement strand
TCATCTCGGTTCTCCTGATGAAACGGATTTAGACACTGTTCATCAAACCGAGATGGCCCCTTTTCGTAAACCCAAAACCGCAAACAATTTTGATCCGCGCACTTCATTTTGCGCAGAACCGGAAAACCTACCTTACTGAGAAGGGAGTTTTTCGAGTTGAGCTAGGAGAAACGGTCGAAATTCACGGGGTAAAGAATGGAACGCATGACCGCTTCTATCGCTATGATATGGATGCAGAGAAGGCGATTAAAGCTATTAATGATTCAATGGGACATGCGGAAGTGCAACTGCTCTTACGTATCGTTGATGGCATCAATAGTAATGGCGGAACGATGCCTAAGAATCTGTTGATCTTTGTGGATCGAACGCCTTGCTGGGCATGTGCTTGGGTATTACGGCGGCTGAAAAAACACTTCGGAATTGAGAATATTCGCCTTGTGTTCATCCCAAGACCAAGCTCTACCACAAATGGTCTAAACTATTTTGATCTCTGATTGATTTGCTGTTGGAAGTAAAACTGATGATTAATACTCCTGTTACTGCTGAGCGAAGAGTGTACGACCAATTGGTGTGCTCAAGAGATCCCGCGAATGTGCATGACTGGATCGAGTTGACCGTTTCCAAAGACGTGGATCTCGTCGGTGTGCCAATTCAGCCAGGCTTTCTATACGCGATGCTAGTGATTCGACCAACAACGTGGTGGCACTGTGGAAACTCTGACTTTCAGATTCAGTGGGAAAATGGCTTTGCAGATCTTTACCTGACGCGAACGGGACGAATTATTGTCTACGCGTCTTTCCGCAAATCGCAAAGTGGATACTACCTAGTTGACGCAAGCCGTTATGACGAGCCATTCGACAATCGAGAATGGGCGCCGGCTGGTCAGAACATTAACCATTTTATCCCATGCATTTGTGTTGACTGGCGTACGGCATGGCTTGGACTTGCGCACATCTTCATCACAGGTGAACTGGGATCAGATTCTCCGTGGATTGAGTCTAGTGCACTAAGAAGGCGATTTGATGATGAGTTAATTCGGTCTGGCTGTCCGGATGACTCGCTTCCCGAATGGCTCTACTGGGGACCATAGTCCGATTGACCCCGTGGGGTAAAAAAACTCCGCCGAGCGAAAAGATCTTTGACAATCTGGCGTTAACAAGCAATTCACGTCGCGATTTCGGCCGAACAGTGGCTGGAATTCCGGCTGAGCCGGGCGCGAGGAGACGATTTCCCGCAGTCTGCGCGCATCATCATCAGACTTGCTGCTCAATGGATCTGCTTGTTGGTGCCATCCATCTATCACCCGATTTTGTAACTGTGTTCTGAACTTGATTTTGCGTCGCCGATCTTCGTCCGTGATTTTGGACGTCACGCGAAGACTTTGCGTGATGCATTGATGCTGATGGCTCTGTTATGGCCTTTCGTCTCCGCGTTCGTGGTCATCGCTTTCGGGCGGCCGACACTGGAGCGGAACCATTTATGAAAATGCGTGACACATTCCACCCACAATTCCGCTGAAATCTGCAGTCGCTCAAACACAGGGGCCAGTTCCGCTGGCGTCGCTCCTCGTTTTCCCGTGCGAATTTGTCGAGCGGTCCAGTCCAGCATCTGCAGGTATTCGCCAAGGCCCAGCGACAGACAGCCCTTGTTTGAGGCCCGGCGCTCTGTCTGCTTTGTTCGTACCGCCTGACGCTTTGGCTGCAGCGGAATCGGTGATAACCAGCCCGCGCGAGCCCCATGTTCGACGGCGGCGTCGAAGGCATTTCGTTCCGCGGCTGGCAGTGATTCCGGTACTGCAATTACCGGAGGTACCGGCACAGACGAGGCTGACGCTGCCGCTGATGGTGTAGTGTTTTCCGGATGGGACGGATTCGCGTCAGCACACTGGTTCTTCGCCTGCTTCAGGTCTTCAATACGGTCCTGAACACTTGTGAAAAGACTGTCTTCCAGCGTCTTCGTGAGACCAGCGCGAATCGGGTTCAGATCGACGTACTGCAGGCATGCGAGAATCGCAGCGTCGTCGAGCAACACCTGGGCTTTGAAGCGGCCCTCCCAGAAACGACCGGTGCATTTGTCTTCCCTGTTCGAATCTTTCGCAATGCGTTCTGACACGAACCGCATGAACCACGAAATGCTGGACAGCCTCCGTCGTTTTTCCTTCAGGGATTTACGATCGGCGCGGATGGCTTTCAGTTCCGTGTCGGTGGGTTCCGCGGGGCTGCCGTCTTCGTTCTTTCGCAGCGGGCAGAGCATCCACCACCTTTGAGCCACCTCGGAGTCAGACCATGTGGCCACGACATCCGGTCGGTTGCGCAGGACCGCATGAAAATGGTTGTTCATGACGGCATAGCCGAGAATTTCGATGCCCATGATGCGGGCGAGAAATTCGAGACGTTTGCGGATTAGTCCGCGACGATGATCGCAGTTTTTGGCGGTCAGCGCGTCATTGCCGCAGAGCAGTGGACGTCGAACACAGCGATTGACGCAGTGCACCACCTGAATGTCCTGATCTGCCAACACATCCCGCCGATTTGTCCGAGCCATGATCAATCCCCCCGTCTGACGCCGCCCTTGAAGTCCAGAAACCTAAATCCTTTCACAAGCTCATGAATAGTACCAGGACTCGCGGAACGTCGCAAATGATAGACGGATGGCCCCAAGAAGAATCAAGTGATTCAGTGATCAGAAATGATCCGCGATCCATTGCCATAGAGGGGTAAAGACCGCGCCGATTACAAACATCACGGCGCCGCCAAATCCTAACAGGAATTCGATCAATGCCTCTGAATCACGCTTTGGCTCATTGTTTCTGTGAGCCTGATGCCAGCTCAACAGCAAACAAAAGGCGCCCATTGGAAGCATAAAAAATGCACTCAGCGATACGAGCGATTCTCCCACCCGAGCAACAGGGGCGAGCGCCATCAGTTCGCCTGCGGTCACGAAGAACACCCCGACGATTGCCAACACCGGACAGGCAAACGCTACCAGCAGTCTGAGCGAATGCTTTTTCACGAAGTCAGCCATAGCGTGTTCCCGCAAGCACCGGGCAACGTCAATTCCGGCCTCCCGGGACCAGCCGACCAACAGCTGCTTCCGACGGTGTGGCACGACAATCACAGCCACGCCTCTGCTCGAGCTAATCAGCAGGACCGTTCTCAGGAAAATGACAACCAGACTCACCAGACAACAGTGATACCGGAGGCAGTGATTGAAAAACAACTGGAATCTCAGCGATTCATTGGCGTCCCGGCATGAAAACTCAATCCGCAGGGAGGCGGCATGGCCCCCGCCAGGGGCATCACAGGGAGGTTACCGCGCGCCCTGCTGGTGAATTTGACGTTTCGCCTGAATCACTGATTGTGCGATCCCATGCCTTCAGAACATCGAATGGTATCCGGCTCAGAAATCTCAGAAGCGGTTAATGAAAGCGACTGGGATCTTCAGGCGGTTTCAGCAGGCCGGCGGAGGATTCAAAGAACCGTCGGCGGCGACCGGTGGGCTGTTCAGACTGCCGTGACTGTTCTTCCAGATCCTGCAGATTCGCCTGACAGACGCGACAGCCCACAGTGTGCAGATGAAACTCGATGTATTCCGCAGAGTCGGCCGGCAAAGTCCCCAGTAGAAAACTGCCCAATTCGTTCCGGGTCGGACAACTGAGACGGTGCCGCTGCCAGATCTCCCCGATGGTGTTTCCGCCCTGATCGCGATTACGAATGACCTCCGCCACACGACGCTGCAGCTGTGGATCTGATCGCAGTTGTTGTTCGAACTCCGCCATGCGACTGCCGGGCAGAAGTTCTTCCAGCCACGCAACGACTTCGCGATCCGTCCATTCCATCTGCCGAACTCCATCCGCTGTGCATCAGTCAACACTTTACGGTCAAGCGCCGGATGACGCTCAGCCCCGGTCGACTGACCTTCAGGAGTATGGCAGAAGCGGCCGGTAAATGCGACATCGGAAAATGACAGTGGATCGAGGCTGGCGAATGCCACCGTTCGCAGACAGACAACGCAGATCAAACCCGCGGAGGGTCATAGATTCGGACGAGGATCTCAGACAACCGCAGCAGGATCGTCGAAAACAACTCTGGATCAGCGACCAGCAATCGTTTTCCGCTCTGTCAGCAGGTGACACGCGGTAGCGAGGCTGAGAGTTGGGACAATTCCCGGGATTATTCACGACTCCGGGAAGGGTGGTCGATAAGGGAAAGACGTCAGACTTGCGGGGCACCTTGTGGAAGCGTCGACGACTCGCTAAAGTCTGACGAGGTAGTTGCGCAAGCCGGGATCATTGCTGCTCAACCGGGCCTGCCGGCCACTCGCTGATTTGCAGTGGTTCCGACAGGAATGGCAGCCGAATCGACGTGGGGCTCTGGTTCCCGGTGTCGGTCTGCACCTGCTGGATTGACAACTCCGCTCACATTTGTTGTCTGCCTGCCGTCCTGTTGAACCTCCGGAAGCAGTGTTTGTGCAATACCGGCCCTACCACAACTCAGATCCACCGCGACTGCACCAGCTGTGGCATGCCTGCCAGTTGGGGCGGAATGCGGCTGAGGGCTTTCCGTGTGACGTGTTCGAGTTGTTTGCGATTTCGCCGCCGTATTTCGACCGGGAAGGATTGATCGTTGCGGTTGATGGAAAAAAGGTAATCGGGTTTGTACACGCCAGCTTTGCCGTGAACACCGCAGAAACAGCCCTTGATACGACGCAGGGCGTGATCGCCGCGATCACGGTGCACCCTGACTACCGCCATCAGGGGATCGGCAGTGAACTCATGCAACGCGCCGAGGCATACCTGCGTGGGCGTGGTGCCTTAACAGTGGAAGCCGGGGCCGGACTGAATCGCAATGGCTTCTACTGTGGCATCTACGGTGGACTGGAGGCCTCGGGATTCTGCAGCCAGGCTGCCAGCTGGAAGGACTTCTTCGCCCGACTTGGCTACGCTCCGGGCGCAGAGACCTACGTATTTCGTCGCGACCTGTTGAAAAGTCGTGATCCAGTCAACGCCCGACTCCTGAGGACCCGCAGAAATCTGAATCTGGTGATTACGGATCGCCCCACGGGAGAAACGTGGTGGTGGTTTGTGCGGTTCGCACATCTGGATTCCCTGCGATTCGAACTCAGGTCCCGTGAAGACGATGAGCTGGTAGCCTCCGGGCAGATCATCGGCATGGACTTGTTTATTCCCAAATGGGGCGTTCGCAGCGTCGGAATTCGGGGGATTTACGTACCGGAATCACGTCGGCGATTCGGTTACGCACAGGCACTCGTTCTCGAAATCTGCAAAAGACTTCGCGAAGAATCCGTGCAGTTAGTCGAAGCCCAGGTGGCCTCCGACAATGCAGCCGCCGTCGAGTTGTTCACCGCCGCCAAATTCGAACTGCACGCAAGGCTGCTCACGTTTCGTAAGACACTCTGACCGGACATCGCGCGAGGCCGCGGTGACCGGACCGTTACTGGTCCCGGAACGATGCAACACTCAGCGACCTGCCACAATGTGGCATGAGCAATCGTCGGGGCGTATCACTGACACGCGCCGCATGGGAAAATGGCGGCCGAGAGACCTCAGCAGGGGCCACGATGATACCAGACACATTAACGGCAGGTTGGCGAGAGATCTTCGAGGAGCCCACAATCCGAAGCGGGCTGACGAAACTGGAAACATTTCTTGCGAACGAGCGGCGACAGTTCGCTGTATTTCCAGACGAGGCAAATGTGTTTCGTGCGTTTGAACTCACGCCACTGGAACGGGTCCGAGTCGTGATTCTGGGTCAGGACCCCTATCACGACGCCGGGCAGGCACATGGCTTAAGTTTTTCAGTACCGCGGGGCATCGCAATTCCGCCGTCGCTTCGCAACATCTACCGCGAACTGCAGGCGGATCAGGGTCATCATCCGCCGTCCCATGGATGCCTCGACGCCTGGGCCGCGCGGGGCGTCTTACTCCTGAACACCGTACTGACAGTCCGAGCCCATGCAGCCAACTCCCACCGCGGCCGAGGCTGGGAGGAAATCACCACGACGATTCTGGAACGCGTGAATCAGCGGCCCGCAGTGGCCTTTGTGTTGTGGGGAGCGGCGGCTGCCCGAATTGCCGGGTCGCTGAGTTCGCGGCATCTGATTCTCCAGAGTCCTCATCCATCGCCTCTGTCGGCCTACCGGGGCTTTTTTGGCAGTCGACCATTTTCGAGGGTCAATGAATACCTGCGGCAGCAAGGTGAACCTGCTCTCGACTGGGCAGTGGATGCAGGTGCCTGAACATGGCGTGAAGCCTCGCTTCCAACGGGCTGAGAACCGCTCGGCAGAAGCAGGAGACGCATGCTGATTAAAGCAGCATTCCCCGCGACAGGCGGGTGATATTACTACCGCACATCAGCGGAACTCGAAATTGCCGCGGGAAGATTCCGAAAAGAGAGAGAACATCAACCGCGAGGAAGAAAACAGTCCTGCCGATCGGGGATGCAGACATGAAAATTTGCGAAATTGTCAAAGAATCACGAACATTTGAGTCAGGACCAGGCGTCTGGATGCGGACGAAAAGACTGGCGGGGCCGCAGAGGCTGCCACAACGGGGATGAACATCGTTTGGCTGGGATAAGCAGAATTGCCGTGATGTTTCTTGACAAATCGGCGTCGCGTTCCCAGGATTTGAGAAATTGGAGCAGTATTTGCTTCCCCACCTTATGTCCCACCTCGGTAATCCCTGCAGTTCTGCAAGGGTCCAGCCAGTCTGAAGCGTTCACTCCTGATGCCTCGGCCACAGGTTCAACGAGTTTTCGTTGTTCGCAGTGTGAGAGTGCGTTTTGGTCTGGTCACAGGATCTTCCGGTAACCGTGAAGATTCACGGATTTTTTGGGGTAGAATTACAGCACACAGTTGGTTCTGAGTGTCATCAGCGGGCAAAAGTGGCGTTGTCTGGTGTCCGTTTTTTTTCCTGGAGAGAGTTGGATGATTTCTGGACAGTCTCGCAGAAGTTTTCTGCACGTTGGATTCTGTGGTGGCATTGGCCTGAGTCTGGCTCAGTACTTCCAGTTGAAGTCAGCTCAGGCGGACATCAAGAACTACGAGAGTAAAGAGGGATCAGCAAAGTCTGTCATCTTTATCTTTCTGCCCGGCGGTATGGCTCATCAGGAAAGCTTCGACCCCAAGCCCTACGCCCCGATTGAATATCGCGGCCCGATGTCGTCAATCGAAACCAACGTCCCCGGAATTTTCATCAACGAGCGTTGGGTACAGACCGCGAAGGTCATGGACAAGATCACGATCTGCCGCAGCATGACTCACGGCGAAGCGGCCCACGAGCGTGGCACCCACAACATGTTCACTGGATACCGCCCCAGCCCGGCATTGTCCTATCCCAGCATCGGCAGCGTAGTCAGTCACGAATTTGGACCTCGCAACAACATTCCACAGTACATCTGTATTCCCGGGCAGCCGAACGAATTTGCTGGTACCGGCTACCTCAGCTCTTCGTTCGCTCCGTTCAGTCTGGGATCAGACCCGGCAGACGGGGGCTTTACTGTACGAGACCTGAAGCTTCCGGGTGGGATGACAGATGAGCGATTTAACCGTCGACGCCGGGCTCTGGACGCGGTGAACGATTACTTCGTCAACAAAGAGAAGGCCGATTCTCTGGATGCTGTGGATACATTCTACCAGCGTGCCTACGGCCTGATCAGTTCTCAGCAGGCCCGCGAGGCGTTTGACCTCAGCAAAGAACCTGACTCACTGCGGGATGAGTACGGTCGCAATACTGCTGGAGCGCGTATGCTGATGGCTCGACGGTTGATCGAAGCCGGCTCACGGTTTGTGACTCTGACTTACGGCGGCTGGGACATGCACGACAATATTGCTGCCGGCATGAATGGCCAGGTTCCTCCGCTGGACCAGGCATTCGGGCGTTTGATTCGCGACCTTGACGAACGTGGTCGCCTGAAGGACACGATGGTATGCATCGCCAGCGAGTTCGGACGGACTCCGAAGATCAACGGAACATCCGGCCGAGACCACTGGCCAAAGGTGTTCAGTGTTGTCATGGCAGGCGGCGGGATCAAGGGTGGCCAGGTCTATGGCTCGTCCAACTCCACCGCCAGCGAACCCGAAGACAATCCTCTGAACGTGGAAGACTGGGCAACCACGATTTATCACTGTCTGGGCATTGTTGCCGACAAGGAACTGATGGCCCCAGGTGATCGCCCGATCGAAATTGTCGACGGTGGCAAGGTTCGTTCAGAACTGCTGGTCTGATCGCTAAGTCTTCGCCACAGCAGACAGGTAACTCCTTCTGCTGTGGCGTCGTTTCAGACCGCTGAAATGTATGGCAGGTCTGTCGCACAAACCATCGGTTCTCGCAGCAAACCGCCCGTTTATCGAATCAGAAACTGATAACCAACGCGGGTGTCAGACATCACTGGGGCAACGTGGCCGAAGTGGTGAATTCCCGGAATGCCGGAACTGGCGGTGTCGATTGCAGCCCGGTTGACGGCTGCCCGAACAAGTAGAAGTCGCAGGAAACGAAGTAAACGTGCCCAGTCAGGGATGGATCGGGCATGACGTCGGGAAGGAGTCCCCTGAGTAATTGGCTCACTGGATGAGACAGGGAACTATGCGTATCGCATTTTTGACGACTGTGTGCGTGCTGTCGACGTTGGCTCAGGGACTGCAGGCCATCGCAGCGGATCCCTCGCTATCCATTATTTTGCCTCGAGGTGCACAGCGTGGGACAGAGCAGGTGTTCCGCTTCGCGGGTGCTCGTCTGAATGACGCTGAGCAGGTCTTCTTCTACGAACCGGGCTTCGAGGTTCTGGAAATCAAGGCTGTAGACGCAAACAACATTGATGTGAAGGTGAAGATCGCGGGCGATTGTGCCCTTGGTGAGCACACAGCGCAGGTTCGTACGAAAAGCGGTATTTCCGACTACCGCACATTCTTTGTCGGAGCGCTCCCCGTCGTAGCAGAGGTGGAGCCCAACACGGACTTCGCGGCCCCACAGCAGATTTCGATGAACGTCACGGTCAGTGGTACCGTTGAGAATGAGGATGTGGACTATTTCGCGGTTGACGCGAAGAAAGGGCAGCGTCTTTCGGTAGAAGTTGAAGGCATGCGATTTGGTCAGACGCTGTTTGACCCCTACATCGCGATCCTGAACGACAAGCGTTTCGAACTGGCAGCAGTCGACGATTCTCCCCTGTTAAAGCAGGATGCCGCTGCGTCGATTATTGTTCCGGAAGATGGGCGATACGTCATTGAGATGCGTGACAGCGGTTACGGCGGAGACGGGAATTGCCGCTACCGGCTGCACATTGGAACGTTTCCGCGACCGACGATCACCTATCCGGCAGGCGGACAGGTTGGGCAGACTCAGGAAATTGCGTTCATCGGGGACGCAAACGGCCCCATTATGAAGTCCATCGCATTTCCAGCAGAGGGATCTGAGACGGTTGTCTACATTGAAGACGCCGACGGGATTACTCCGTCCGGGCACGTGTTGAGAACTTCACCACATCCCAATTCGATGGAGACCGAGCCGAATCAGGGTTTTGACACGGCGACGTTGGTTTCAACGTTTCCCTCTGCGTTCAATGGGATTCTTCAGGAACCCGGGGACGTGGACATTTTCCGGTTCACGGCGAAGGCGGGACAGGTTTTTGAAGTGGAATGTTTTGGGCGACGTATCCGTTCTCCCATCGACCCGGTCATGAACCTTTACAAGGCGAATGGTGAAGGGATCACGGGCAACGATGACTCACGAGGTCCGGACAGTTATTTCCGCTGGCAGGTCCCGGCAGACGGTGAGTACGCAATTCGCGTTGCGGACCACCTGAATCGAGGTGGACCGGAATATGTTTACCGAATTGAGTTCCAGGAAGTGAAGCCTTCGCTGAACGTGGGGATTCCCCGCGTCGCTCGATACTCCCAGTCGCGGCAGCAGATCTATGTGCCACGGGGTAACCGTTACGCCACTCTGATTTCGGCGGAACGACTGAACTTTGGTGGCGAGCTGACCATTGATGGACTGCAGTTACCCCAGGGTGTTTCCATTGTCGCCCAGCCGATGCCGGCCAACCTGAATGTGATGCCTGTTGTATTTGAAGCGGCCGCTGACGCCCCGCTCGCCGGCGCCCTTTTGGACTTCCGGATGAAGCCGGTGGATCCAAACCTGAACCTGTATGGTCGGTTCACCAATCGGGCAGACTTTGTGATTGCCGGACCTGGACAGTCACTGTATGTGTGGAAGGACGTAGAGCGACTGCCGTTTGCTGTGGTGGAAGAACTGCCGTACCAACTGGAGATCGTGCAGCCAAATGTTCCGATCGTCCGCGACGGCCAGATGATGCTGAAGGTTGTGGCGAAGAAGAAAGAGGGCTGGGACGAGAACATTCAGGTTCAGTTTCCATTCCGGCCCCCGGGCATTGGCGCGAACAGTGAGATTACGATTCCCAAGGGTCAGACGGAAGCGTTGTACCAATTGAACGCGGACGCAAACGCAGCCATCGGGAAATGGCCGGTCTACGTGCTGGGATACGCAAACATCAACGGTGCCGCATGGGCATCCTCGCAGATGGCGTCCCTCGAGGTTGCTGAGCCGTGGCTGGGGCTCACGGTTCAAAGGTCCTCCGTGGAGCAGGGGAAAGAAACTGAGATTGCGGTTGAAGTGCAGATCCTGAAGGAGTTGAAGACTCCGGCGGAGGTCGTACTGGTTGGGTTGCCGCACAAAGTGACAGCAGAACCGCTGAAGATTACCCCCGAAACCAAAGAACTCATCTTCAAAGTGAAGACGGCCGCTGACAGTCCTGAAGGCAACCACAAGAACGTGTTCTGTCAGGTGACAGTGATGGAAAACAACGAACCCATCCTGCACTCCAGACTGGGCAATTCAGAGCTGCGCATTGACAAGCCGCTTCCGATGCCAACTGCTGCACCGGCCCCCGCTCCGATGCCTGTGGCTGCGGCGGCACCAGCGGCGGCTCCTGCTCCGCCTGCGGAAAAGCGACTGACCCGGCTGGAGAAACTGCGTCTGGAGGCTCAGCAGAAGGGGAATGCCCCGAAAAAGTAGCGGCACCAATGGACTCTGTCCCGGCGGTCGTAAGTCCGCGTCAGAGTATCCACTGACGGAAACCATGGTGTCAGTAATAACGAAGGTGCTGCGAAACGCGGGCTTCGAAGGACTCAGGTTAAAAAAGAGAACGACGAACGGCGTAAGGACTGCTGAAGGCAAGTGATGGTCCGCGGGCTGTTTTTGAAAAAGGGGGGGCGTCCGAAGTGATGCGGGCGTCCCGACATGTTACAGGCTGTCAGGGAACGAAACGACCGGGGTGTGGTTTCGTTGCACTCAGACACAGAACTGGTGGTTTGATTTTCGAATCAGGAAGAACCCATGAAATTTGATGTCGCAATCCGAGTGCTGGCCGCGGCGCTGATGTTGCCTGCGGGCCTGTTTGCCGATGAGGTTGCCCCGGCATCTCTGACCGTGGCCCCGGCGGACATTCACCTCTCTGCGCTCCGGGACCGTCAGTCCCTGATTGTTCAGGCCGTACTACCCAACGGGCTGACGCAGGATGTCACCGACAAGGTGGAAGTGAAGGTCGAGAACGAGGCAATAATTCGTCGCGAGGGAACGACCTTCTACCCGCTGGCGGACGGCGCCACAAAACTCGTTGTGACCTACGCGGGCCAGACGATTGAAGTTCCTGTCACCGTACAGAATTGCCAGGTGGATCCACCGATCAGTTTCCGTCTGGACGTGATGCCGGTCTGGATGAAGACCAGCTGCAACAACGGCAGTTGTCATGGTGCCGCGCGGGGAAAAGATGGGTTTCGCTTGTCGTTGTTTGGCTTCGACCCGGAAGGTGACCACTACCGACTGACTCGTGAGATCCCCGGGCGTCGTATTAATCTCGCGCTGCCTGCGGAGAGCTTGCTGCTGGAGAAGGGCGCTGGCGTCGTGCCTCATACCGGTGGAAAGCGTTTTGAACCGGGCAGTGAGCACTACAACACCGTGTTGCGGTGGCTGGAAGCGGGCGCTCCGAACGACCCGGGTCCGGTTCCGGCGGTTGTGTCTGTAGAGCTGTACCCGAAGAATGCCGTGATGGATGGTGAAGGTTCCACACAGCGGCTGACGGTTCGCGCGAAGTATTCGGACGGAACCGACCGTGACGTCACCAGTCTTGCCTACTTCAGCTCGAACAATGAGAACAGTGCCGAAATTGCTCAGACTGGTCTGGTGACAGCACACGCTCGTGGTGAAGCGTTCATTATGGCTCGGTTTGACACCCACACTGTCGGATCTCAGTTCATTGTGCTGCCGAAAGGGCTGCAGTACGAGGACCCGAAGACTCCGGAAAACAACTACATTGACACGCTGGTTCATGCGAAGCTGCGAAAGTTGCGGATCATCCCATCGGAGGTCTGTACAGACGAGGAGTTCCTGCGTCGTGTCTACGTGGACATTACTGGAACGATGCCAACATTGGCTGAGTACGAACAGTTTGTGGCTGACACGGACGTCAACAAGCGTGATAAGGTGGTTGACGATCTGCTGGGCCGCAAAGAGTTTGTGGACATCTGGGTAATGAAGTGGGCGGAACTGCTGCAGGTACGCACGATCGCAAACCGGGTCGAGAAAAAGCCGATGCTGGCCTACTACAACTGGCTCAAGGAAAAGATTGCCAGCAACACTCCCACGGACAAGATGGTGCAGGAGTTGCTCGGGGCTCGTGGCGGTTCATTCTCCAATCCGGCCACCAACTACTACCAGACGGAAACGGAAACGCTGAAGGTCGCTGAGAACGTGGCCCAGGTGTTCATGGGCATGCGAATCCAGTGTGCTCAGTGCCACAACCACCCCTTTGACCGCTGGACGATGGATGACTATTACGGTTTTGCCGCATTCTTCTCGCAGATCGGGCGGAAGCAGGGTGAAGATCCTCGCGAAACCATCATTTTCAATTCAGGTGGTGGCGAGGTTACGCACCTTGTGGGTGGTCGGGTCATGAAACCGAAGTTTCTGGGCGGGATTGAGCCGGATCTGGCGGGTCGTGATCGTCGGGAAGTGATGGCCAACTGGCTGGCATCTTCTGAAAACCCGTTCTTTGCAAAGAACCTGGCCAACATCGTCTGGGCTCATTTCTTCGGACGCGGGATCATTCAGGAAGTGGACGACGTACGCATCAGCAATCCACCGGTGAACGGCGAGTTGCTGGATGAGCTGGGACGTCGTTTCACCGATTACAACTACGACTTCCGCAAACTGGTGCGTGACATCTGCACATCGCGGACATATCAGTTGTCCACGAAGACGAACCCCAGCAATGAAACGGATCACAAGAACTTCGCTCACGCCGAACTTCGGCGAATTCGGGCCGAGGTGCTGCTGGACTGCATCAGTATTGTGACCGCCACACAGGACAAGTTTCCGGGCCTGCCGACGGGGGCCCGCGCTGTGCAGATCGCGGATGGGAACACCGCAACCTACTTCCTGACGACCTTTGGCCGTGCCAAGCGTGAATCTGTGTGTTCGTGTGAAGTGAAGATGGAACCGAATCTGTCTCAGGCACTGCACCTGATCAACGGGGACACCTCCAACGCCAAGATTCAGCAGGGTGGACTGGTGCCGCTGCGATTGAAGGAAGGCAGGACGCCGGCTGAAATCGTCACTGAGATGTACCTGCGTTGTTTCAGTCGTCGGCCGACGGACAAGGAAGTGGAATCCCTGGTTGCAATTGTCAGTGAGCAGCAGAATGCTCAGGAGGCCCTGGAAGACATCTTCTGGTCACTGTTGAATTCGCGCGAGTTTCTGTTCAACCACTGAGGAAATGACCAATGGAATGAGAGCCCGACAGGAGACTGTCGGGCTTTTTGAGGGCTGCCAGGGCCGATTACAGCGATTAAAGGGATACTGCGGTGTAATCCGGGTAAGATTGGCAGGATTTTCGGTGTGCGGTCTGTGTGCGGCCTTCTGCAACTCGGCAGACTTTGCCGAAGAACACAGCATACGATGGTGACATTTATTAGTGCGGTCCAGGGTGGGTGAGCATCAGCCCTGGGAAGTTTTTGCAGGTGTGGAGAACGTCATGACGCAATGGAAGTCATTTGCCGCGGGAGTTGCGATTTCGGCGCTGCAGTTTTTCAGCAGCCAGGGCATCGCTCAGGACAAAGTTACGTTTGAAGACCACATCAAGCCGATTTTCCGCGACCGCTGTCTGTCGTGTCACAACACCAACAAGAAGAGCTCAGACCTCGACTTGTCTTCGTACACGGCCATGATGCAGGGTGGTGCGTCCGGGGCCTCAATTGAGCCCGGGGATTCCGGCGCCAGCTATCTGTTCGGCCTTGTGTCTCATTCCAGTGAGCCCTATATGCCGCCGAACTCGGACAAGATTCCCGAGGCGGAGATTGAGCTGCTGCGGAAGTGGATTGAAGCGGGTGCCCCCGAAACAGCCTCCAGCAAGGTGGTGTTAAAAAAGAAAAATAACGTCGCGATGAGCTCCGTCTCTGCGGGAGCTCGACCGGAAGGTCCAGCGCCTCTGCCGGACGTGCTGAATCTGCAACCGGTGGTGAAAACGACGGCCACGACCGCCGTATCAGCGATTGCAACGAATCCGTGGTCAAAGTTGATCGCTGTGGCGGGCCAGAAGCAGGTTATCCTGTACCACTCAGAGACGATGGAAGCCCTTGGGGTTCTGCCATTTCCGGAAGGCCGTCCTCGGGTTCTGAAATTCAGCCGCAACGGCAGCTTGTTGCTGGCTGGGGGCGGTCGGGGAGCCTCAAAGGGATTGTGCGTGGTTTGGGACGTCCGCACAGGTGAGCGGGTCATGACGGCGGGAGATGAGCTGGACGAAGTCCTGGCGGCGGACATCAGTGCGGACCAGTCACTGATCGCGCTCGGGGGACCTCAGAAGATCGTGCGTGTGTACAGCACGGCGACGGGCGAGTTGGCCTACGAGTGTCGCAAGCACACCGACTGGATTTATTCACTGGAATTCAGTCCGGATGGAGTTCTCCTGGCGACCTCGGACCGCAGTGGTGGACTGCTTGTCTGGGAAGCTCAGACGGGCCGTGAGTATCTGACGTTAACGGGCCACACGGGTCCCGTGTACTCGGTTTCCTGGCGCATTGACGGCAACGTACTCGCCTCAGGCAGCGAAGACACGACAATTCGCCTCTGGGAAATGGAAAACGGTGGACAGATCAAGTCGTGGGGAGCTCATGGCGGCGGTGTGTTCTCTGTGGAGTACTGTCGGGACGGCAGAATTGTGTCGTCTGGTCGGGACAAGACAGCCAAAGTCTGGGATGCGAACGGTGGTGCGATCCGCGGATTCGAGGCCTTCAATGATCTTGCGTTGCAGGCGTCGCACTGCGACGAGACGGACCGGGTGATTGCTGGTGACTGGACGGGTGAGATCCGGGTTTGGAATGCCGCCGATGGCACTCGGCTTGGAAACCTGACCACGAATCCACCGACTCTGGAAGAGCGTTTGGCACAGGCACAGGCTCTTGTAGCCCCGGCAGCCGAGAAGGCGGGCGTCGCGACATCGGAGCGTGACGCGGCAGTTGCGGCGCTGAAAACACAGCAGGAAAAGGTCAGTGCGGCCACAGTGGTCTGGCAGGCGGCTGAGAAGAAACAGGTGGAGCAGACGGCTGTTGTAGCCGCAGAGACTCAAAAGCTGGCAACCGAGCAGGCTCGGGAAAAGGAGTTGTCCGAGAAGTTAACCGTGCTTCAGAAAGCCATTCCGGAACTGAAGGCGGCAGCTGCTAAGGCAGCGGAAGCGTCTGCCCTGACCACAACTGATGAAGAGTTGAAGAAAGTGGTCGAGCAGTTGCAGGCCCAGGTCGTTGCGAGAGAAGGTGAGCTGAAGGGGAAAGAGGAAGAGTTAGCGGTGGCGAAAGCGGCGGTCGTGAAGATCGCGGGCGAACTGGAGATTCAGAAAAAGACACTGGCCACGGACGAACAGGGGCTGGTCGCTGCGAAGGCAGTGGTAGACGCTGAGACGGCCGCGCTGGCTCCTTACGAGAAAGCGACAGCGGAGAAGGAGCAGTTGCTGGCTGCTGCTCAACAGGAAGCGAACCGAGTCACGGGCCTCGTCGAGCGGTGGCAGAATTACATTGAGCTGCGAAACGAGATGCTGGCTCTTGAAGCAGCACGAAAAGCGCGGGATGAAGTTCAATTGGCCTCATTACAGGCTCAGGCGGAACTGGAGGAAAAGCAGGCCCTGATGGCAGCCGCTGCGAAAGCAATGGAAGAGTCCCGGTCCTTGATGACGATGATGACGGCGAAGGTGGAAGAGGTGACTGCAGCGATGGTGACCACGAATGGTCAGATGGTTGCTCAGCAGGATCTGATGACTCGCACTCAGAACGCCGTCCCGACGTTGAAGGCTGCGTTGGAACAGGCAAAAGCAGCATTGACTCTGCTGCCCGACAACACTGAGATCAAGACGAGTACGGAGCATTTGGCCGCGGTTGTGGATCGGCAGGAAAAATCATTGCCGGTGATGACTGAGCAGATTGCGGCCTTTGGAAAGCAGCTTGAGACGATGAAGGCGGAGCTGGACGCAGCGGGACGCAGTGTGGAAGAGTCGCGAGTGACGATGGTGGCATCCGAAGAGAAGGTCAAAGCGATTGCCACAGAGATTGCCCCCCTGGAGAATCGATTGAAAGAGATGCAGGGGCAGGTTTCCACGGCAGAGCAGGCGGTCGAAGCGGCAAGCGGCGTTGTGGAAGCACGACGACAGTTATTGCGTCCGCTGCTGCAGTTGACATCGGCTCAGTGATGCGTGGACCGCCCGGTGATTGTCTGTCTCAGTGGATTGAATCGGTCGGGGTGATTATCACCAGCGTTGGCTGAGGTGGCTGGGCGTAACGTGCAGGCTGAAGAGAACCGCGTTTCGTCAGGATCAACTGTAGTGATGGCCCCTGCCGAGTCTGAGGAAATAGGGAAAACAGGAAAGGGAAAGCAGCTCACGCGGAGCGAGTTTTGCGTGATGGGCATCAAAAGTGGATTGGGGTTCAATCCTGAATCCCAGCATCCCGAACAGCCATCGGGATTGAAACCGGACCACCTTCCGGTTAAACTTCAGTGAGCTCAGGGCACAGTGTCCTGGCAAATTCTTCTGGAAACTCCGAACATTGTCGTTACAGGGCATCGCCTTGCCGGGGCTTGGATTCTGGCGGTGGTGTACCCGACAATCGGGGCAGGCAGTACAGGAAAGTAAGATGTCGATTAGTCAGGAACACAGGCACAGCATTATCGCCGAGTTTGCAACAAAGCCGGGTGACACGGGTTCACCGGAAGTGCAGATTGCGGTGTTGACCGCGGAAATTCAGGCGGTGACCGAGCATCTACAGACTCATCCGAAGGACTATTCGGGGCGTCGCGGATTGCTGAGCAAGGTTAGCCGTCGTCGACAGTTGCTGGATTATCTGAAGCGTGGCAGTGTAGAGAAGTATCAGGCGATCATTGCTCGTCTGAACATTCGAAAGTGATCGACTGGGCGTCGCACGACAACTGCGACGCCCTTTTTGGTTTATTGCTGGTGCAGAAACGGCGTGGCGGGTGCGGGAACTCGTGTGAATTCAGGCCCGTGGCCAGGCGTCGCACCATGTGAGACTGTCGTGCGAGATAGCTATTTGTTGCCGTGAGTTGACGGGGTCGTGATTTTGCGTGATCGGCAACCGACGGTTAGCCGGCCTGCATCAGGGTCCGTGAACCAGTGAACTGATCGGTGTTCAGTACTGATCGGTGGAGATTTGAAGCGAGTAGTGACGGGAGGTTGGGACGAGAAGTTTCGATCGGGACTGCTGAAGCGGCGTACGGCTTTGGTGGATAGGACGGCTGCGACGCAGGCAGTGTCCGCTGTGAATGGACGGAGAGAGTCTGTCGGAGGCGGGTGTTTGTTTGTGGTCGGTTTGACAGGTCTGAGGACGGAGCAACTGTCTGCGGGCTTGGCTAAAGAAGGCGATTGCGGGCGTCGTGTGAGAGATCGTGCGTGGTCGAGTTGAATGGATCGTGTTTGATTTGGACGTGTTGGATCGGACTCGTGGAAACGTCAGCGTGAGTCTGTAGAGTGGGTCCAGTGATGGGCTCAGAGTGGCCTCTGATTGCGGGTGACAGTCTGATCGGTGGCTGACGGTTGTGTTGTGACGTCGTAGATGTGTGTCTGAAGTTGTTTGAGGTTGGTTAAAGTTTGTCTGGTTGCTGCCGCAGGTTCGTAGCGGATTGCCGCATCCTGTGGTGACTTTGAGTTGTCGGAAATTGCAGGTTGGTTGAAAACGCCGTTGAGGAGGACGCTGTCCCCTGGGTGTTTCACAGAAAGTCCGGCGGGAGAAAGAACCGCTGCTGCATGCTTTCCTGATGTCGTGAAGTTGCTGCAAGAGCAGAGAATTCGCTTCAAGGTCCTGTCACGGCGGCGTGTCGTATGCCGGCTGGTCCGGGTAAGGAAGCGTTGTGAAGAAAGTTGTTGTTGAGATCGAGTTTGCAGGTCGGAAGTTCAGTATCAGCACGGGGGAATTGGCCAAGCAGGCATCCGGTGCCGTGTTGTTACAGTATGGTGAAACCAGTGTGTTCGTGGCGTCGCAATCCGGGCCTTCTCGTCCGGGCACGGACTTTTTCCCTCTGACTGTGGACTACCGGGAGCGGTTGGCTGCCGCAGGTCGGTTTTCCGGCGGTTATCTCAAGCGTGAGGGTCGCCCGACGACTCGTGAAATTCTGACCAGTCGTCTGACGGACCGACCGATTCGTCCACTGTTCCCAAAGGGATTCCGGGACGAAGTGCAGATTCTGTCCAATGTGATGTCCTCTGATGGCGAAAACGATCCGGATGTGCTCAGCATCACGGCAGCCAGTGCCGCACTGATGGTGTCCGGACTGCCGTTCCGTGGGCCGATTGCGGCTGTGCGAGTCGGGATGGAAGGCGAGCAGTTGATTCTGATGCCCACAGTGGAGCAGATGAAGACCAGCAAGCTGGATCTGATTGTGGCAGGATCACGGGACGCTGTGTTGATGATTGAAGGCTTCGGGAATCAAATCCCGGAGAAGGAAATGGGCGACGCCATCATGTTCGCTCATCAGCACATCCAGACGCTGTGCAAACTGCAGCTGGACCTTGTGCGTCAGGCTGAATTGCCACCGGTGGTGATTGTTGATGCACCGGCAAATCCGTTTTACGCGGTATTAAAGGCTGAAGCTTACGATCGTCTGACAGAGGCCAAGACGACGAAGATGAAGCAGGAGCGTGCGGAGCGGGTGCGTGAGCTGAAGAAGGCTCTGGCAGCGAAGTACTTCCCGGGGGACGCGGAAGTCACAGCGGACGGCCTGACGAAAGCGCAGTTTGCTGAAGCATTCCATGACCTTGAAGAGCGAGTGGTTCGAGATCAGATTCTGGCAGGACGTCGTATTGACGGCCGTCAGACGACTGATCTGCGTGCGGTCAGCACTACTGTTGGTCTGCTGCCACGGGTTCACGGGTCAGCTTTGTTCACACGCGGTGAAACTCAGTCGCTGGCAACGGCAACTCTCGGAACGACACGGGATCAGCAGAAGACGGACGGCCTGTTTGGTGAGCAGGCTTCGCGATTTATGCTGCATTACTACTTCCCATCTTTCTCCGTGGGTGAATGCAAGCCGGTGCGTGGCCCGGGGCGTCGGGAGATTGGACATGGATGTCTGGCGGAGCGTTCTGTCGCTCCGGTGATTCCTCCGTCTGATAAGTTCCCGTACACGATCCGTCTGATCTCTGACATTCTGGAATCGAACGGCAGCAGCTCAATGGCGTCCGTTTGCAGTGCGACTCTGGCACTGATGGACGCTGGTGTGCCGATTCTTCAGCCGGTGGCTGGCATCAGCATTGGACTGGTGGACGAAGGCAGCCGTTACACGCTGTTGACGGACATTATGGGAGACGAGGATCACTTTGGAGACATGGACTTCAAAGTGGCTGGCACGGGACGTGGGGTCACGGGGATTCAGCTGGACCTGAAGATTGCGGGGATCAGTGAAGAGATCATCCGCAACACGCTGGAACAGGCCCTGCGGGCTCGCAAGGAACTGCTGCGTCAGATGTTGACTACGATTCGTCGTCCTCGAACGGAAGTATCGTCGCATGCACCGAAACTGGTTCAGACGTCGATCAATCCAGAGAAGATTGGCCTGCTGATTGGCCCGGGTGGCAAGACCATTCGTGCGATTCAGGAAGAGTCGGGTGCGATGATCGACATCGCGGAAGACGGCACGGTCACGATTTCCGCCGTCAATGCGCAGTCTGCCGACATGGCACTGGCACGGGTGGAAGCGTTGTGTGAAGAGATCCAGCCGGGTCGAATTTACATGGGTAAAGTCACGTCGATCAAGGAATTCGGAGCCTTCATTGAGATCGCTCCTGGAAAAGACGGGCTGTGCCACATCAGTGAACTGTCGGACGGTTTCGTGAAGAGCGTCACGGACGTGTGCAAGATCGGCGACACCTTTGAAGTGAAGGTGATTGCTGTGGACGATCAGAACCGCGTGAAATTGTCTCGCAAAGCAGTTCTGGCAGCACGCAAGCCCGACGACGCAGGCGACCAGGAATAGTTCACAGTCATGACACTGGAGCCCGGCGGAAGTAATCTCCGTCGGGCTCTTTTTATATCGTGATGAGTGGACGGCGGTATTTGGCGGCAACGGCGGTGTGTCAGGCAGTTGTGGAGGGTGGGAAATGGAAAGTCCATCGGAGCAGCAGGAGCGTGACTTCCTGCG
>JBDKIW010000001.1:0-17595 GCA_039796955.1 Planctomycetota bacterium | reverse complement strand
CGTGCAAGACCTCTGCCAGCTCTGTCTGCAGCACAACAAGTTGACCCTACAAGATAAACCCAATAGGGAACCCGGTCTGATCCCGGCCGACTGTCACGCCGACCATGTCTCGGATCACATGACCCGGGCGTCGGGTGCCCACTTTTTATTCTCAATGGGCGTCAACAGCGTTTGCTCAGTACACCTGACGGAGGTTTTTTTGCGCGCTGATTTGAATTCTTCTCCCGACCCTTCAAACTGCCGCCAATTCGGTTTCAATGCACCTACCCGCTCAACTTGACGACTGCTGATCGCCCCGGAACACGCGCCACAGGACACCCCAGACTCATGAACTCATTCCGTTCCGATGTCTCTGTGCCAGCCAGTGTCATTGATTACCCCGCCCGGGATATGACCATCACCGTGGGCGCCGCGATGACCACTGGCGAACTGGATGCCATCCTCAGCAGAGAAAACCAGCAACTTCCCATCGATGCCCCCGATCCCACAATGTCCCTCGGTGACCTCGTCGCTCACGATATCGCCGGCCCACGCCAATACGGCTACGGAACCCTCAGAGACTACGTGATCGGGCTCGAAGCAGTCGATGGAAAAGGAAGATGCTTTCATTCCGGCGGGCGAGTCGTTAAGAACGTCGCCGGCTACGATCTCTGTCGACTGCTCGTTGGTTCAAATCACCGATTCGGTACGCTTACACATCTCACCTTCAAAGTTCGCCCACGCTCTGCTTCTCAGTCCTTGCTGGTGGCCGGCTTTCGAAACCTGAAAAATGTCGAAGATGCACTCAATGCCCTGAACACATCCGCTACCACCCCCGTTATCCTCGATATCCTTAACCGCTCCGCTGCACAGGCACTCCTGCCCTGCCCCATACCCGAATTGGCCCCTGATTCAGATCGAATGGATTCCGCCGCGTTCCTCGTAGTCGGCTTTGATGGCCCCCCAAATGCCTGCCAGTGGCAAAACACAACTCTCACTCGCGAACTGTCCGATTACGCGGCATGGGTACACCCCGCTCAACTTCCAAATGCCTCAGATCTCTGGTGCAGAACCGCACAGTCCGCCACGCTCCCCCATGACTCCGTTGCCTGGCTTGCCGCCATTTCAACACGCCCATCACGCGTCGTGGCGGTCACCAACGTCATGCATCAGGCTGGCTGCGATGTCTTCGGACGCGCCGGAAATGGCGTGCTCATCTGTCGACCTTCCAGCGCCCCCGGTATGCCAAATCCCCCGGACGAATCTCACGCAATCGGTTTGCTTCACAGCCTCACGTCGCAAGACGATGGCAGCGTCAACGTGATCAGGGCCGTCGCTATGCGGTCTTCCATTCCACCGGATGCCGTGACCAGCCTCGCCAGCAAACTCCAGATGGCCCTCGGCAACTGAAGATGACCCGAAGAAATCACCCATGGCCGCCCCCGAAAATCTCAAATTCGTCCTGTAGTCCGGGTTCCGTATATGTTGGGCAAAAACCGGTCACCAGCACCTCACTCAGACCTCCCGGGGCCTCGATGCCCTCTGTTCCCCTGCAGAAACCCTCTCAGCACGATTCAACGCCTTAAGGACTAGCCACGTGTCTCCCCAGCAACCACATCAAGCCGATTCGCTGCCAAAACTCGGACAGTCCATTCCCTACGATCGGTTCCTCGACTGTGTCCATTGCGGACTTTGCACGGCTTCCTGCCCCACCTACGTCGAAACCGGCAACGAAAATGATGGCCCGCGAGGCCGAATTTACCTGATGCGAGCCGTCGTCGATGGCAGACTCGAACTCACCACCGCCGTCCGCGGACATCTCGATTCCTGCCTCGATTGCCGAAGCTGCGAAACCGCCTGCCCCAGCGGCGTCCAGTACGGTCGACTGCTGGAACCGTTTCGTGTCGAGATGCAGAACCAGCCCCTCGATCAATCACACACTTTGCACTCCACCAACCCCACCCAGGGAAAACCAGACTGGTTCCAACACTGGATTCTCTTCGGCCTGTTCCCCTCTCGTCAACGTATGGCCTGGGCACTCTGGCCTGCTCGCTGGATGCAAACCCTCCATCTCGACAAAGCACTCAACGCGCTCGGATTAACCAGACTGCTGCCACAGCGATTGCAACGCATGCAGGCCCAACTCCCCAAACTGCGCGCACCACTGCCGGAATTGCCTGAGTTCCTGCCGGCAAAAGGACCAAAACGCGCAAAAGTCGCCCTGTTCATCGGCTGCGTGGCTGACGCCATGTTTCGCCACGTTCACTGGGCCACCGCGCGCGTCCTGCAGGAAAATGGCTGCGATGTCGTCGTCCCCCGCCAACAAGCCTGCTGCGGCGCTATCCACTATCACAACGGAGCTGCCCTGCCTGCAATCAACCTGATGCAGCAGAACATCTCCGCCTTTCAGGACCCTTCACTCGATGCCATCATCGTCAATGTCGCCGGCTGTGGATCGATGCTCAAAGATTACGCCCACATCTCCGAAGAACTTCAGACACACGAAAACCATGCAACCGACTCGCCACACACTGCCGTCCGGAAATTCTGCGCCCGCGTTCGCGATGTTCACGAATTCCTGTCAGATCTGGGACCTGTAGCCCCCAAAGGACACATCAAGGCCCGCGTCGCCTATCAGGATGCCTGCCACCTGCAGCACGCCCAGAAGATCCGTCAGCAACCCCGCAATCTGCTGCAACTCATTCCAGAACTCCAGCTGAAACCCATCAATGAACCCGAACTCTGCTGCGGTGCAGCCGGAAGCTACAACCTGACCCAACCGGAAATGGCGGATCGATTAGGGCGACGAAAACTCAACTGCCTCCTCGAAGTCAACCCGGAACTCATCGTCTCCGGCAACGCTGGCTGCTCCATGCAGATTCAGGCCCATCTTCAGCAACTGGGGCACAAAATTCCCGTCCTGCACCCCATGGAACTTCTCGACCTCAGCTACAGACAATTGTCTGTCAGCTCGATTCACTAAACTGCTGCCGAACCAGACTCCCCGGGGCCGGGAATGAATTACCAGGCAGTCCGTCCGAGCTCTCGGAATTCCCACAGACTATCGATTGCCCCCTGGTCCTGATCCCACCACAACACTTCAACATCGCCTCACGTTTTACTTCTTCAGAAATTTTTTCCACACTCCACTTACTTCTCTCCTTCTCTCGGTATATCCGCGCCATTAGCTTCTGCCATCCATGGGACCCGGAATGCTTCACCAGACACCTTCGCGTCGCCTCATGTTCCACGCCGCTGCACTCCTCTTTGCAGTCTTTACCTGCCACTGTCTCGCCGATGAGACGACTCCAAAGTCGCCGGGCTCCGGAAACGTTAACAAACAGTCAGCTCCCCGAAAAAAAATCGCCCGGGAATCCACGCCTCCTGAACCCACCATCGAGAGCATCTCGTACGGATCTCACCCAAGCCAGGTGATGACATTCTGGAAGGCCCCGTCCAATGCCCCTACTCCCCTGTTGTTCTACATCCATGGCGGCGGCTGGCAGGGTGGAAATCGCATGGCCGGAATGGCTTCATGGGTGCCTGCCATGCACAAAGCAGGTATCTCCGTCGTTTCTATCGAGTACCGCTTTATCGAGGCCGCTATTGCCGATGGAGTCACCCCCCCCGTCAAAGCCTGCCTTCATGATGCGGCCCGCGCTCTTCAGTTTGTTCGCAGCAAGGCCGCGGAATGGAATATCGATAAGACAAAAATCGCAGCGGCTGGCAGCTCCGCTGGAGCCTGCTCCAGCCTCTGGCTCGCCTTTCATGACGATCTCGCAGACCCCCAAAGCAGTGATCCCGTCGCCCGCGAGTCGTCAAGATTACTCTGCGCCGCTGTTTCAGGCGCACAAACAACACTAGACCCGGTTCAAATGCAGGAATGGATCCCCAACAGCAACTACGGCAGCCACGCCTTCGGCATCTTCAAAACGGTCGACGGTAAAAAACAACGAGACTTCGCCATGTTTCTTCAGAAACGCGACGAAATCCTGCCCTGGATCCAGGAATACTCGCCTTTCCATCTGGTCTCAAAGGACGATCCGCCGGTTTACCTCTTCTACACCGCTCCCCCCGCAAAAGGTGTGGCAGCAAAAGACCCCACTCACTCCGCCAATTTCGGTCTGCTGCTGCAGGAAAAACTCCACTCGATCGGTGTCACGTGCGAATTGTCCTACCCGGGCGCTCAAAACACGTCCCACGACACAGCCATCGCCTGCATCATCGCCCGACTCAGCAATTAATCTCAATGCATCGATTCCGACATCCTCGCCGCTCACCGCAATGAGCTTTCTTGCGATTGGGTGTAATGCAGGGCAATTTTCAATGCGTCATACTGCCCCCCGCGCGATTTTCATGCCACCAACCTCGACCGGACTAAGCCTTCAAACAGTCACCATGGCCGGGCGAATGCCAACTTCCGTCTGGTGCCCGACATCTTGACGGCCGGGCCCGATTCCATCCACGAAACCATCAAACAGCAGTCACGCTCTCGCAATCTTGCGATTTTCAGCATTCCGGTTGCTTCGACAAACTCGTCGATGCCAACCGAAACGCAGAACTTCCGCAGCACGAACCCAGTCCGCGGCATCCTGCTAAGCACAAATGGCAACAGGACGGTGCCCAACACGCCGCCGGCCCGCTTTCCTCTAACCATCAGGAATGCTTTCGTCGCAGCTCAGGTTCGCCGCGGAATTCCGAATTCACCGCATCTGCTCAGCCAGCAAAAAGGCAATCTCCATCGATTGCTCGTAATTCAACCTCGGGTCGACCGTACTTCTGTAGTCGCGGCACAGGTCCGCTTCGGTTAAATTCCCCGGCCCCCCGGTGCACTCCGTGACATCCTCCCCCGTTAATTCGAGATGAATACCGGATAATCGCGTACCTGACTCGCGATGAATCTGAAAGGCACTCACAATTTCCGACACAATATCGTCAAACGAACGAGTTTTTATCCCGCCGCGTGTCGCACGCGTGTTCCCATGCATGGGATCACAACTCCAGAGCACACTACGCCCACTTTCACGTACTGCCGATGCCAGTGCCGGCAACCTGTCGCGAATTGAATCCACACCGAACCGGTGAATTAACGTCAGGCGCCCGGGTTCATCATGGGGGTTCAACAACTGAATCAACTCCAGCAGCTCATCCGCTGTCATGGAATTTCCCACTTTCAACCCTATCGGATTACGCAAGCCTCGACAATACTCGACATGCGCACCACCCACCGCACGTGTGCGATCACCAATCCACAGGGTATGCGCACCAAGGTTATACCAACCTCGATGGCGCTCAGTCCTGGTCAGCGCCTGCTCGTACAACAACAACAAGGCCTCATGCGAGGTGAAAAAATCCACTCGCTTCAATTCCGCAAGGCCCGCCGGAGCCACAACCTCCATGAACCGTATCGACTTCGATAAGGAGTCCAGCAGCTCCTGATACCGCCTCGACCCTGGCGTGTTTCGCACAAACTCCATATCCCAGTTTTCGGGATGGTGCAAATCCGCGAAGCCGCCTTCACTCAAGGCACGAACGAAGTTCAATGTCATCGCCGACCGCTCAAACGCCCGCAACATCATCGCCGGGTCCGGCCGACGCTCCTCGGGCGTAAAACCCGCCCGATTCACTATGTCGCCCCGGTAACTTGGTAAGGACAAACCATTGCGGCTCTCAATATCCGACGACCGCGGCTTTGCATATTGCCCGGCGATTCGCCCGATCCGAACAATTCGCTGCCTCGATCCGGCAATCAACACCAGGCTCATCTGGATAATCACCTTCAACTTCCGCAGAATCGAACTCGCGCCGCAGTCGTCAAAGCTTTCGGAACAGTCCCCTCCCTGTAGCACAAACGCCCGGCCACTCGCAACTTCCACCAACTGGGAGCGAAGTCGATCAACCTCCCAGGCCGTCACCAGCGGCGGAAATTGAGATAATTGACGCAGCACGACATTCAAGGAGTCTCGGTCCGGATAGGCCGGCTGCTGCAAAACCACTTTCGCCTGCCACGATTCCGGACTCCAACTCACAAGCCCCACCAGCCTTCTCCCCCAAAAACACGGCAAGCAAACTACTACCCGCGACGGCAAGCACCTGCACAAACGCCATCCACCGGTCGACATCACTCTCTGGAAGGCGCGCATAAAAAAAGGGCACCACACTGAGTGTGGTACCCTTTTTAGTTGAAAGATCCCGGCATAACCTACTTTCGCCCTTGTAGGGACTATCATTGGCCTTGCAAGCTTAACGTTCGTGTTCGGAATGGGAACGCGTGTTTCCTTGCAAGTGATTTACCGGGAAACCGCAGGAGCACCAGCAGAGCCGTGCATCCTGCGTATATCGAAAATGAAGTCTAAGTGAATCTGGATATTGATCAAAGTGACCAGATATTCCTCCGTTAGTACCGGTCAGCTCAGACGCTTGCACGCCTTACACAGCCAGCCTATCAACCTGGTCGTCTTCCAGGGGAGTTCAGGATTTCTCCAACGAAACCTTATCTTGGGGATGGCTTCACGCTTATATGCTTTCAGCGTTTATCACAACCGTACATAGCTACCCTGCGATGCCACTGGCGTGACAACAGGAACACCAGAGGTACGTCCCTCCAAATCCTCTCGTACTAAAGAGAATACCCCTCAAGTTTCGTACGCCCACACCAGATACGGACCAACCTGTCTCACGACGGTTTAAACCCAGCTCACGTACCACTTTAATCGGCGAACAGCCGAACCCTTGGGAGCTTCTTCACCCCCAGGATGTGATGAGCCGACATCGAGGTGCCAAACCCCGCCGCCGCTATGGACGCTCGGGCGGGATCAGCCTGTTATCCCCAGAGTACCTTTTATCTGTTGAGCGACGGCCCTTCCATTCGGAACCGCCGGATCACTAAGTCCAACTTTCGTTTCTGCTCGACTCATTTGTCTCGCAGTCAAGCACCCTTCTACCTTTACGCTCTTCGCCTGATTGCCAACCAGGCTGAGGGTACCTTTGAGCTCCTCCGTTACTCTTTGGGAGGAGACCGCCCCAGTCAAACTGCCCAACTGACATTGTTCGCCGCCCGGGTTCACGGGTCAGCGTTAGACACCTAACAGGTTCAGGGTGGTATTTCAAGGATGGCTCCATCGATACTGGCGTACCGACTTCTAAGCCTCCCACCTATCCTACACAAAACATGCCAAGTGACAGTATCAGCCTGCAGTAAAGGTTCATGGGGTCTTTCCGTCACGGTGCGGGTACGTGGCATCTTCACCACGGCTACAATTTCACCGGGTCGCTGATTGAGACAGTGCACCAGTCGTTACGCCATTCATGCAGGTCGGAACTTACCCGACAAGGAATTTCGCTACCTTAGGACCGTCATAGTTACGGCCGCCGTTTACCGGAGCTTCAATTGCGGGCTTCGCTCGAAAGCTAACCCTCTTTATTAACTTACCGGTACCGGGCAGGCGTCAGTCTCTATACCTCCTCTTACGAGTTCGCAGAGACCTGTGTTTTTAGTAAACAGTCGCTAGTGCCGCTTTGCTGTGACCATCTTTCGATGGCACCCTTTATCCCGAAGTTACAGGGCCAATTTGCAGAGTTCCTTAACCAGCGTTCTCCCGAGCGCCTGAGGCTACGCGCCTCGCCTACCTGTGTCAGTTTTAGTACGGTCATATTATATGGGCTTTTCTTGGTTGTACTGCAGAAGACTTCACTTACGCTCGGCCTTGCGGCACGGGGAAAACCAACTCCCCGATCTTCATTCGTCCAACGTCCCCCATAATAGGCTCAGGAATATTAACCTGATTTCCATCGTCTACGCCTTTCGGCCTCGACTAAGGGACCGGCTAACCCTGGGCGGATTTACCTTCCCCAGGAAACCTTAGGCTTACGGCGAGCAGGATTCTCACCTGCTTTATCGTTACTTATTCCGGCATAATCACTCCTGAACGCTCTACGAATCCTCACGGTATCGCTTCAACGCATTCAGGACGCTCTCCTACCGCTCTTGCGAGCCCGCTGCTTCGGCAATTTGCTTACTCCCGTTCATTATCGGTGCCAGAATACTCGACCGGTAAGCTATTACGCACTTTTTAAATGGTGGCTGCTTCTAAGCCAACATCCCGGCTGTCACAGTATTCAGACATCCTTTGTGACTCAGCAAATTTTTGGGACCTTAGCAGGCGATCTGGGTTGTTTCCCTCTCGACCATGCAGCTTCTCCCGCATGGACTAACTCCTGAGATAGTCGTTATGGTATTCGGAGTTTGGATAGGCAGGGTACCCTGGGAAGGGCCCCAAACCAGCTCAGTAGCTCTACCCCCATAACGTAGTGACTCAAGGCTAACCCTAAAGTTATTTCGGAGAGAACGAGCTATCTCCCGGTTTGATTAGACTTTTACTCCTCCCCACAGGTCATCCCCTAATTTTTCAATATTAGTGAGTTCGGTCCTCCACGCAGTCTTACCCGCGCTTCAACCTGCCCATGGGTAGATCACCGGGTTTCGCGTCTACCGCCGCCGACATATCGCCCTATTCAGACTCGGTTTCCCTGAGGCTTCAGCCCTGAAGGCTTTAACCAGGCCGTCGACGGTAACTCGCCGGATCATTATGCAAAAGGCACGCCGTCACACAACAATGTGCTCCGACAGCTTGTAAGCGTGTGGTTTCAGGTCCTTTTAACTCCCCTCCCGGGGTGCTTTTCATCTTTCGCTCGCGCTACTTTTTCACTATCGGTCGCCAGAGAGTACTTAGCCTTAGGAGATGGGCCTCCTGGATTCAAACCGGGTTTCACGTGACCGGTCCTACTCGGGGTATCTCACGGAGTCTGATCAGTTGCCGAATACGGGACTGTCACCCGCTATGGTGCCACTTTCCATTGGCTTCTTCTAACCGTCAGATTTGTAACTCCACATGTGAGCCCCACAACCCCGCCGGACATGCCGACGGTTTGGGCTTTTTCCGCTTCGCTCGCCGCTACTAGGGAAGTCGCTCTTGCTTTCTCTTCCTGTGGGTACTTAGATGTTTCAGTTCCCCACGTTCGCTCCGCATGCCTATGTATTCAGCATACGGTAATTCGGGAATCCCGGGATCAACGCTTGTTTGACAGCTTCCCCGAGCTTTTCGCAGCCTTCCACGCCCTTCATCGCCTTCTGGCGCCAAGACATCCCCCACACGCCCTTATGTATCTGGCCACATTGATCAATAGCCAGAACACTTACGATTCGAACAGCAAACTTTCGTTACGCCGTCCGAGCTCGGAAACGTTTACAGATGCCACTTAGACTTCATTCGATTGTCAAAGATCAGCCACTCACTTCCCTCTCGGGTCGTTTCGCGGAGGGGGAATGTTAACAGCATTCAAAGTTACTGTCAACACCATCTGTCCAAGAATTTTTTGATTTTCTTTTTCAGACTCGTCCCGAGGAACTTAGTCCTCAGAACAGTGGAGACGATCGGGATCGAACCGACAACCTCTGCCTTGCAAGGGCAGCGCTCTCCCAGTTGAGCTACGTCCCCGTTTCACTGGGCTCGCACAGCAGATCACTCCACCGTACTTGCACACAGCTCAACAATTCACGGTAAACAAATATCATTGGGCGTACGTGGACTCGAACCACGGACCTCAGCTTTATCAGAGCTGCGCTCTAACCATCTGAGCTATACGCCCCGAAAGATGTTTCCAAATTCGGGGGCGGATATTCTGTCAGTTTTTCGGCCCCGTGTCCAGTGCTCGTTTCTGCTTTTCGGCTTTTTCACGCCAATCACAGTTCGTCGCCAGACTCCTGCCCCGTGATCTCAGTCACCCGTTCGGTTCGATCATTTTCCACTGCCCCCCTATTATCGTGGTTCGCTCCCGCTTTGTTGAGCCCCTTTTGCAGTTTTCCTCTTTTTTCGAGTTATCTTCCGCGCACCCGACCTGAGTCGCGGCGGCGTGAAGGACGCGTAGCGTCCGTTCGCTCGCCCCCCATGCCCTCTGTCGACATGGACACTACAGCATCTGAACCACCACGATTCGCCGGAATACGTTTGATTCCTGACCCGCTTTTCAGCATCATCAGGTCTCCTGATCCGATGTTTCAGCATTGCGAGTCATTTATGCGTGCGTTGCAGCTGGTACTGTCTCTGCTGTTCATTCCGTGGTGTCCGGCATTTGGGTCTGACCCTTTCTTGCAGGCGCGACCCAACGTGCTGATGATTGCGATCGATGATCAGAACGATTGGATCGGCTGTCTCGGGGGCCACCCTCAGGCTCACACTCCCCACCTCGATCGGCTCGCGGCGAAGGGCGTCGTCTTCCGCAATGCACACTGCCAATCACCCCTGTGTAATCCTTCTCGGACCAGCCTGCTTACCGGGCGCAGGCCGTCGTCGTCCGGTGTGTACGGACTTGCGCCTGACATCGCCAGCGCCTCGTCACTGCGGGACGCAATAACGCTGCCGCGATTCTTCCGGTCCAACGGCTACCACACTTCAATGTCCGGGAAAATCTTCCACGGCAACTATGGACGGAGGGCTGAGCATGGTCAATTTGACCTGGTCGGCCCGGCGCCGGAAGTCGGTGCTCGCCCCACTCAGCCTCTCGTTAAGACCCCTTCCGGTCATCCACTCGTCGATTGGGGTACTTTTCCACACCGCGACGAGGATAAGGGCGACTGGAAGCTGGCCACATGGACTATCGAGCAGTTGCAGCGGCCATACAGCCAGCCATTCTTCATCTGTACCGGATTCTTTTTGCCTCACGTCCCCTGCTACGTACCTGAGCATTGGTACGGATTGTTTCCGGAGGAGTCTCTGCAGTTGCCACAGGTACTGGAAAACGATCGTAACGATACACCCCGGTTCAGCTGGTACCTCCACTGGAAGTTACCGGAGCCGCGATTGCAATTCCTTCAGTCACATAATGAATGGAAAAACCTCGTGCGCAGCTACCTCGCAAGCACCGCTTTCGTCGACGCTCAGGTAGGTCGGATTATTGAGGCCCTGGAGGCCAGCCCCTATGCAGAGAACACTGTGGTTGTGGTCTGGTCCGATCACGGCTGGCACCTCGGAGAAAAGCAAATTACCGGCAAGAACAGCCTTTGGGATCGATCGACGCGCGTTCCCCTGATCTTCGCCGGGCCTGGGGTTTGCACCGGTGGTCAGTGTACTGAGCCCGTGGAACTGCTGGACGTTTATCCTACCCTGGCGGCACTGTGTGGACTGCCTGCCCCGGAGAATCAGGAGGGGCACAGCCTTGTGCCACAACTTCGGGATCCGAGCACTGAGCGGCAGTGGCCAGCCATCACCACACACAACCATGACAACCACGGTGTGCGAACTCGGGATTGGCGGTATATTCAGTACGCCGATGGTACTGAAGAATTGTACAACATGGTCAGTGACCCGAATGAATGGCACAATCTGGCAGGAAAACCAGAGTTGCTGCCGCGTCTCCTTGAAATGCGACAGATGCTACCACCGTCCAGCCGATCGCCGGTTGAGGGAAGCCGCGATCGAATTCTTCTTTACAACCGCGAATCTTCTGTCGCAAACTGGGAGGGGGTGGATATTCCGAAAGACGCCCCTGTGCCGGAGATCGGGAACTGAGAATCCATGCCCCCCGAACTACCCCTCTCACCAATACTGCGATACCGCCAGCATGTTTATCCATCGGCTCACGGCGTTCGAGGTTCCTGTAGCGCTCAGGAGTGAGGTCCGGCATGCGTCGCATACCCGGACAGAAAACTCCACACTCCTTGTTCGTTGCGTTATGAACGACGGCAGCGTGGGATGGGGTGAGGGATTGCCCAGAGCCTACGTGACCGGCGAAACAATTGAGACTGCCTGGCAGCATCTGACTCGCACAAACTTTGCCTGTTTTCGCGAGCAACAGTTTTGCTCAGCTTTGGAACTAGCAAGGTCAATCGACACGTTTTCGCTTCACCCGATTGAATGGGCGCACGAAAATCCTCCCCGCGAATGCTTCGGCAATGCAGCCCGATGCGCTCTCGAACTCGCGGTTCTGGATGCCGCCTGCCGTTGCGAGGGAATTTCAGTCGGCAAACTGATTCACGCCCTTCCGGAATCACGAGGGCTGGCAAGTTCCAGAGATAACGTTTACTACAGCGGTGTGATCACATCGCTTTCCACACGCCGCCAGTTGATCTCCGCCCTGAAGATGCGACTGTTTGGATTTCGACAGGTGAAGATCAAAGTTGGAACACCCGGCATCAGTGATCGTGACTGCGTTGCGAGAGTCCGACGAATTGTTGGACCTCGTGTGGATCTGAGGCTTGACGCAAATGAGGCCTGGAGCTGCGATGAAGTCGCCAACAGACTTGCCCCCCTGATACCGTTTCGGCCGAGCAGCATTGAGCAACCCGTCGCCCACCGGAATATCTCGGGCCTCTCTCAGGTGCGTAAAGAGGTAAGCATCCCCATTATGCTCGATGAATCACTGTGCTGTGAACAGGATGCCTTTCGCGCAATTCAGGGCGGTTGGTGTGATACCTTCAACATCAGACTCTCCAAATGTGGGGGACTTGTCAGGTCTATTCGACTTGCCGCAATCGCTCAGTCCGCAGGCCTGAAGTTTCAACTCGGCTGTCAAGTAGGCGAAACCGGCATTCTCTCTGCAGCCGGACGTCACTTCGCCTGCAATCTCTCGGGGCTACAGTTTCTGGAGGGTAGCTATGACAGGTTCCTTGTCCGCGATCGTCTGACCACTCAGGACGTTACCTTCCTGTACCGAGGTCGAGGCCCCCGCATAACGGGACCAGGACTTGGCGTTGATGTTGATGAATGCCGTATTCGCGAATTGGTCGTGCGACAGAAAGATCTGATCGCACCGCCAAACCACCACTAAACATGGAGCGGGCGTCCCACAATTGACCCTCGGCCCAGCTCGACCGACTTGCAGGAGTCGAGCAACTGGCCGTAACGCGGAGAGGAACCCGGTAGAACGGCTTCCCTGAAGGAATCAGGGATCCTTCACGCTCAAATATTCCAGCTGCAACGTGGTCTCAGAAATTACTGGCCACCGGCCAGCCTCCAGAGCCGTTGCCACGACCCGCAAATCCCACGGCCCATCCAGACGCCGGTCTGCCACTGACTCCACTCTCAATACTCCCCGGTCTGTACCAGCCCCCAACACCACGGGGTCTGCATGCACCAGATCACCAATTTCCTCTGGTACATCCAGTTGCACTGTTACGTCCTGCTGCAGTTTTGCCGAACGGGAAACCCTGAATGGGATCTCAAAGGTCGAGCCGACATTGACCGCGTTGCCGCTCGAATCTGCTGCCACCTTGAGCAGTGCCCCTTCCATGATCATCGTGATACGTGCATCCGCTGGCCTCGTCAGATGCCGCGGATTACCTTTCGGGTCTGATACAACCACAACACCATGAACGATCATTCTTCGTGTGATATCCGTTGCCAGCCACTCTGGCAGAAAACAGGGGTAGAAAGCCTTCGTTTCGCCGGCAGGCACCACAATCGTTTCCCCGCGGCTACCCTGTCGATTTCGATCCTGCTGAGCAGTCATCACCAGCCTGACCTCACCTGAAAAACCGTCCTTTCGAACAATCTCCAGCTCCGCAGGATAAGTCGATCCTCGATGCACATCCCGCTGTCTCTCCCGATCCCGGACCAGGACCTCGACAGGAGCATTCATCGTTATCGCCAGAAGACATGTCTCAAGCTGCTGGCTGCCTTCAGATTTGCTGGTCAGCAAACCCGAGGCCACGGAACGTGCCCGACGCATTACCCCGCGTCCGCCAGACTCTGCATAACCATCAACACGAATCGGGCTTGCTGTTACCGCTGAGCTCGGATCACATTTCAGAATCCCCCGGACCTCCGACTGACCCGAAGGAATTCTTAACTCTCCTTCCACGGAAACTCCTTCAGGCAGGTCAGATACTGCCAAAGAGATTTCTCCGTCAAAGCCGCCAAATCGCGTCGCGGTAACAGGAAGCTCGAGTTTCCCTCCCAGAGGAATACTCGCCTGTTGCGGGATCTGAAGTGAAAAGTCGGGATCGCAACTGGTCAGCAAAAGCCGAAACACTTCGTGACCGTGGTCCCGTCGCTCACCCTGGCCTGTAAGCAAACACGTGTAGGTGCCATCCTCGGGCACCTTCAGATCCAACCGGCAATCAATCGTACCGGCAGCGTCTTCATTTTCACCAACAACCCGCCCATCCGGCCCCAATACGATCAGTGATGGATCCAGACTCCCACCTATCACACTCGACTGCAACTCCACCCAAAGGTGTTCGCCTTTCTCTGCGTCGAAACTCACTCGCTCGGCATCTGTACCCGTAAACCGACCGGAAACAGCCGCTGGTAAACCTGCAAGCTTTGATGTCTGATCACCCACAGCCAACTGCTCAACGTGATCGCTCAGTGGAATTGTGAAAGATACTGCGCCGTACGGAGTCTGCAGATTCACAGGCATCCCCGCTTGCGAGGAATCCGCGGAAAATGTCACCCTCTGAGTCACTGTTCCAGATTCATCGCCGTCCGGATTCCATCCATCCACAACAAACTGCACATCCACCGTCGTACCTCGCTGGCCGACCGCGGGAATTGTGCACAACACCCTCGGACGATCCACAATGGCCAGTCGATACACGTATGACCGGTCTCCCCGAAAATCCACATCATGCAGGCAAATGCAGTAGGTCTCGCCCGCACTGGCAATAAATGTCAAACCGCCGTCGATGCCGGCCGTATCCGCAAATTCAGAAATCGATTGACCAATCGAATCTTCGACCCTCAGAACACCCCTGAAATCTGACCCAAAACAACGAGCCATCAGAGTCACAGAAATCGGACCATCTCGCTCTGCAGTCAACTCGTATCGGTCCACCTCAGTAAGTCGCCCCAGTCTTCCCGAGACGGCGATCGGTATGTCCGGCAGGCGTTGTGGAAAATCCCTCGACCTTGCCTCCACGATCTCCCGCTCTCCGCTCAACAGGACCATCGCAGTCCGCGAGGGTCCATTTGCACTCGCCAACTGCCAGCACACAAGTCCCGGCGAAAGCCCGTCTGGCACATTAAACCGCGCTGGCACCTCGCGGGGAATGGGAAGTGCCGCCGTCATCGCACGAGCGCCTGTCCAGTATGGAGGCGGGGGAAGCAGGAAATCACCTGCTTCCCCGACGATTTCCAATTTCACTCGATCGTCGTGGAGAAACCACTGCACATCGTCCGTGTAATCGAACACTCCCATTTGCACATCGGTCGTTGTTCCGATCTGCACCACCGGCGGAAACACATAACCAACACCGGGAGGAACCTGCGCATTCGCTTTCTCACCAATCTGCCAGACAACCAGCATCACCAGCAATGAGCAGAGATAGCCCCGGTAATGCAACGCCCCCACCGAAGATCTGAACTCCGAGAACACGGCCGCATCCTCCCGTTACACCCCCCTGGAACAGGGATCGCACTGCAACCAAAGGCCACCCATTTATTCAGCGAGCACCATGATCTCCACCCGACGAAAATCAATTGGATGGCTTTCTGACTGAAGCGAAATCGTCCCCCCCTGAAGGATCAACTGCCCATCTCGTATCAATGCCGCTGCGCTGGCGTCACGCTTATCAAGCTGAGGCTGACCGTATTCCAGCACGACCTCACCGTCCAGAAGATGCCGGATAACTCGGCTGTTATGCACCTCTATCTCCGCGGTCACCCATTTTTCGCCATGATAGGTTCCTGACGTTGAATTGATGCAATGCTGAAGCTTGAGCTCTCCCCCCATCACCACGTTCGTACCCGGCGTACAGAGATTAGACGTGGTTCGCGACGCGGTACCATTTCCCCCCAGCAACTGAACCTCGATCGATACCGGAAAATCCTGATCAACGGCCATCGTGGCAGGATCCTGCCCATGAACCATCACTCCACTGTTGCGAATAGCCCAGCCGGGTCCATCCTCACATTGCTCCCCAAGGAACCGATATTCAACCCGAAACCGGTAGTTACTGAAGCTGTCCTTGAAGAACAAATGCCCAAACCGCTCACCAAACTTGCTGTAACCCGGGCCATCGTAGCGGACCTTGAGCAGCCCTTCCTCAACACGGAAAGTGTTCTCGAAGTTTTCGCCAAGAGCACAGTAGCGAATCTTTGGTGTCCAGCCAGTCAGGTCCCTGCCGTTGAACAGCGAAACCCACTCATTCCTCGGATACTTTCCGTCAGCAAATTGGCCGTCATCTGCGCGCACGACGACATTCAAACAGAGCATCAGCAGAACAATCGAGACCCCCGAACCGCAGTTCGCCCCTTTACTCATTGGAACTCCCCGACGCGCCAAATTCCCGCCAACCTCTCGCAAGCACCCACCAGAAAGAAGCCCTGCAGGGTCGCAACACCTTTAAAACATCAACTATTCGACAGCACCACCCGGACCGATGTCGTGCTATCTCCGACCAACGGCCTCCATCGCGGCTTTCGCGACAGCCACACACTCTCGAATATCCGCAAGCGGGTTCTTCTCGTTTTCCTCATACTCAAGCGACAACGCACCATCTGCTGGAAAACCAGCCGCAGCAAGCTCTGTGAGCACCTCTTCAACATTCAGATGCCCTTTTCCAAGAATAACACCTTTTGTCTTGTCCTTCATCTCCGCAAAATCTTTCAGGTGAACCCCATACAGCCTGCCCTTCAACAGACGTATCACCTCAGGAGCGTGCTGGCCAGACCGAATGTAGTGCCCCAGATCCGCACAGGCTCCAATTCTCTCGTCACGCCCTTCTATCACACGCAACACGTCAATGGCCTTGTTATAGCGATGTCCCGGCCCGTGATTATGAATCGCCACGCGAATATTAAACTCCCTGACAAGCTCATTAAGACTGTCAAAGGAATCCAGATCCGGATCTGCTGTGATACACGGCGCGCCAAGCTTTGCGGCAAACTCGAATATCCTGCGATTCTCCTCGGCATTGCTGGTGAACCTATTGACACCATGCCCGGAAACAGACAACCCAAGACTGTCCAGACGCCGCTTCGTTTCAGCAATCTCCTCGTCGCTGGCATTCAGTGCCAACATGCCACTGTAAAACTCAACCTGCTCGAATCCCATTTCGCTGGCATGCTTCAGTGCCTCGTCACGACTGAATCCTCGCAGAGAGTAAAGCTGTATCCCCAGTCGCGGCGGAACAAACGAAGCCGAACAAACGGCCGCTCGCGCCCCACGGCAGGCTGATGCGGCGGCAGCCAAAGTCGCCAGCCGCAGAAATCCACGGCGAGTGTTCCCAATCATCGCATGCTCCATCTCATAGCTCAAGAATTCAGACCCGGTGTGCCAGTCTAGGCAACAATCCACTGAATCACAAGCAGAAAGCCATGGCATTGACACCAAGGTGCCAGGCACCTAAACTTCTACAGATAGTTCGACTGTGCTGTTTTCCGGTCTGCTTCAAGGCTGCTCACATGCCGCGCGTTAACCGTCGAGAAATCCTGGCTGATTCAGAAATTCAGGTGTTTCATGTGGTCAATCGGTGTGTTCGCCGGACAAACCTGTGTGGCCGGGATCCTCTGTCGAAAAAGGATTATTCACATCGCAGAGAATGGGTGCGTCAGCGGCTGGAGTTTCTGGCGGGGGTCTTCGCTGTGGAAATTCTCAGCTATGCCGTGATGAGCAATC